>NZ_LBHW02000015.1:0-143492 GCF_001005835.2 Achromobacter sp. LC458 | reverse complement strand
GGTCAGCATGGCGATGGCGTGGTCCGCGATCGCGTCGGTATCAATGGCCTGCATGGGCGGGTTGCCCTGCCACAGGCGGCGCCACAGGTTCGACGTGGCAAGGGGCAACAGCGTCAGGCCCAGGATGGACAAAAACACCAGGCGCGGCTCGACGCCCGGCGTGATGGCGCCGCGTTGCTGCGCCTGACCGATCACGGCGGCGAAAGCGGCCAGGCGTTCGGTGGGGACATGAGGCAGCACGCGTTCGCGCAGTTGACCGCCTTCGTTGACCACTTCATGGATCCACAGCGCGGGCAGCCAGGGCCGGTCGGTGGCGCTTTGCACGATGCGCTTCACGATTTCCACCAGGTAGCCGCGCGCGGCAGCGGCCGGGTCGGCGCTTGCGGCAGGCGCCGGCGTCGTAGACTTGCCGTCGTTGCCACTATCGGCGCCGCCGCCTTTGGCATCCGACGCCAGCGGGACGGGCGACCACACAAAACCGATCACCGGCACGACGCGCTCAAGCACGACGGCGTCGATCAATTGGTCGCGGCTTTTGAAGTAGTAATGCAGCATGGCCGGCGTGACGGCCGCGCGCTGGGCGATGTGCGCGATGGTGGTGGCGGCCACGCCCTGGGCCGCGAACAGGCCCGTGGCGATGTCCAGCAATTGTTCGCGCATGGCGGCGGCATCGGGTCGCGCCGGGCGGCCGGGGCGGCGCGCGCGCGGCGCGTCAACGGGGGAGGGGGCAGACGTGGACAGCGATTTGTTCATGTCGCGCAGTTTAATTAATCTTTTAATTAATTAAAAGAGGGGGCGAGCATCAGGGTTACGAAGCAGGTCGGCCGACATCGATGGTGTAATGGCTCGGTTCCCCATCTTGCTGCCCCGGGCATTGCCTGCAAGACCTTGGGCGGCTTCCCCAGGAGGCTGGACTTCAATGACGCAATCCTCGTCAATCAACCGCCGCATCGTGCTTGCCGCACGCCCGCACGGCGAACCCACCGACAACGATTTCCGCCTGGAAACAGGCGACGTGCCGCAACCCGGCCCCGGCCAGGTCTTGCTGCGCACGGTCTACTTGTCGCTTGACCCCTATATGCGCGGCCGCATGAGCGACGCGCCTTCCTACGCCGAACCCGTCCAGATCGGCCAGCCCATGGTGGGCGGCACGGTCTGCCGCGTGCAGGCGTCCAACCACCCCGAATTCAAGGCCGGCGAATGGGTGCTGGCGCAGTCCGGTTGGCAGGACTACGCGGTGTCCGACGGCACGGGCCTGCTGCGCCTGGGCGCCAAGCCGCAGCATCCGTCGTATTCGTTGGGGGTGCTGGGCATGCCCGGCTTCACCGGCTACATGGGCCTTCTGGACATTGGCCAACCCAAGGCGGGCGAAACCGTGGTGGTGGCCGCGGCCAGCGGCGCGGTGGGCGCGGTGGTGGGGCAGATCGCCAAAATCCACGGCTGCAAGGTCGTGGGCATTGCCGGCGGCGCGGACAAATGCCGCTACGTGGTGGACGAACTGGGCTTTGACGACTGCCTGGACCACAAGGCGCCCGACCTGGCCGGCCGACTGGCGCGTGCCGTGCCGCAAGGCATCGACGTCTATTTCGAAAACGTGGGCGGCGCGGTGTTCGATGCCGTGCTGCCGCTGTTGAACCCACGCGCGCGCGTGCCGGTCTGCGGCTTGATCTCGGCCTACAACGCCACCAGCCTGCCCGACGGCCCCGACCGCCTGGCGCTGTTGATGCGCACCATCCTGACCAAGCGCCTGAAGGTGCAGGGCTTCATCATCTTCAACGAATACGCGCATCGCTATGGCGAATTCCGCGAGGCCATGGAAGGCCTGATCGCGCAAGGCCGCATCAAGTACCGCGAAGACGTGGTCGACGGGCTGGAGAACGCGCCGCGCGGCCTGATCGGCCTGCTCAAGGGCGAAAACGCGGGCAAGCGCATCGTGCGCGTCGGCCCGGACGAATAAGCGCGCAATCAAACGGAGCGCAACATGAAAATCCTTATCGTGCTGACATCCCACGACACGCTGGGCAACACCGGCCGCAAGACGGGCTTCTGGCTGGAAGAGTTTGCCGCGCCTTATTACGCGTTTTTGGACGCGGGCGCGGAAGTGACGCTGGCCTCGCCCAAGGGCGGCCAGCCGCCGCTGGACCCCAAGAGCGACGACCCCGACGCCCAGACCGACGCCACGCGCCGCTTTCGCCAGGACGCCGAAGCCCAGCGCGTGCTGGCCAACACGCAGCGGCTGGCCGACATGCAGGCCGCGGATTACGACGCGGTGTTCTATCCCGGCGGCCACGGCCCGCTGTGGGATCTGGCGGAAGACACCAAGTCCGTTGCCTTGATCGAAACCATGCTGGCGGCGGGCAAGCCGGTATCGGCGGTGTGCCATGCGCCCGGCGTGCTGCGCCATGCCAAGACGGCCGACGGCAAGCCGCTGGTGCAGGGGCGTCAGGTCACGGGCTTTACCAATAGCGAGGAAGCGGCGGTGCAATTGACCGACGTGGTGCCGTTTTTGGTTGAAGACGAGCTCACGCGTCTGGGCGGCGTGTACAGCCGTGGCCCGGACTGGCAGCCGTACGTGATTTGCGATGGCTTGCTGGTCACGGGGCAGAATCCGGCGTCGTCGGTGGCGGTCGCCGAGGCCCTGCTGGAGCGGCTCAAGCGCTGAAATCGTCCGGTAAGCGGCGCGGGCCGGGGCCGCTCCTGGCCAAAGCTTTGATCTGCGCCGCTTGTACGCCCGTCGGCTGCTTGGTCAGGGGCGGGGCACATTGTGTCAGAATTGCGACTTTCCGATACAAATGCGGCGTCCCAACCCGGTGCCGCGCCTTCCTTGATGCCCCCAGACGTACCCCTAGATTCAGGTTCCTGCGAGGCCGCATTGTTCGCGGCCATGCAGGCGCGAGACGCGGCCACCGGCCGGCACTGCGACCGCGTGGTTGCCCTAAGCGTGGCGTTGGCCCAGGCGTGTGGTTTGACGCAAGACGAGCAGCGGGCGGTGGCGGTTGCCGCGCGCCTGCACGACGTGGGTAAGATCGGCACCCCCGACCGCGTGCTGTACGCCCCGCACCGGTTGGAAAAAGACGATTGGGACATCATGAAAGCGCACGCCACGGTGGGCGCCGACATCCTCATGCACAGCGATATCCCGCAGCGCGAGCTCATCGCGCAGGCCGTACGCCACCATCACGAACATTTTGATGGGTCCGGGTATCCCGCGGGGCTGGCGCACCACGCGATTCCGATGTTGTCGCGCATCATTTCGCTGGCGGATTCCTACGATGCACTGGGGGATACACGCCCTTATCATCCGGCGCGCTCGCACGCTGAAATCATGGCCATTCTGCATCGCGAGGCCGGCGCAAAATGCGACCCCGACCTGCTGCGCGTATTCGAAACCATGATTCAGCACAGCCGGCTGAAAGTGCCGTAAAGCTGCGTCAAGGCGGCGCAAAGTTGGTGCAAGGGCGGGGCGTGTTCTGCGCCCCGGCCGCCCACCCGTTCTACAGCCGATACGTCGCGGCAACGACCGCCAGTTCCTGCAACGTGCGCTGTTGCCAGGCCGCGTCGTGGCCCAGTTCTTCGGCCAGGATGCGGGCCACTTCGGGGGCGGCGAGCATCGCGGCTTCCGCGTCCAGGAACAGCGCGCGGTTGCGGCGCGCCAGCACGTCTTCGGCGCTGCGCGCCAACTCAAAACGCGCCGCAAAGCGCACATGCGCCTCGGATAGCCCGCTGGCCTTGACCAGCATGCGCTCGGCACCCGGCAGGGCCTTCAACGTGGCCAGATCGCTGCCGTAATAGCTGTCCGGCGTGCCCGCGTGTTCCTGCGAGGGCGCCAGCCCGGACGCGCCATGCAACGGCAACGATTCGGTGCGGCACGACGCCTGCGTCAGCAACTGATGCTGGATCGCGGTGTCCACCACGTCCTGCGCCATGCGGCGGTAGGTGGTCCACTTGCCGCCCGTCACCGTCACCAAGCCGGCGTTGGACACCAGGATGGTGTGCTCGCGCGACAGCTGCTTGGTGGCGGCGTCGCCGGTGGCCTTGACCAGCGGACGCAAGCCCGCCCACACGCTGGTGACGTCGTCGCGCGTGGGCTTGCGGCTGAGGTAGCGCGCCGCCGTGTTCAGGATGAAGTCCACGTCCTGCGCACCGGCTTGCGGGTCCAGCGGCAGGTCGCCGCGCGGCGTGTCGGTGGTGCCCACGATGGTGTGGCCGTTCCATGGCACCACGAACAGCACGCGGCCGTCGTCGGTCTTGGGGATCAGGATGGCGCGGTTGCCCGGCAGGAATTCGCGCGGCAAGGTCAGGTGCACGCCCTGGCTGGGCGCCACCATCGTGGCCGCGTTCTTGTCTTCCATGCGGCGCACCGCATCCACCCACACGCCGGTGGCGTTGATCACGCAGCGCGCGCGCAGCGAAAAGCTGGCGCCGCCGATCACGTCCTGCGCGGTCACGCCGTCGACCTTGCCGTGGGAGGTGGTCAGGCCGGTGGCGCGCACGTAGTTGACCGCCGTGCCGCCCAGGTCGAACAGCGTGCGCATCAGGCTCATCGCCAGGCGCGCGTCATCGAACTGGCCGTCGTAATACAGCACGCCGCCCTTCAGCCCGCGCCCGTTGACCTTTTCAGCCAGCGTCGGCGCGTTCGCCAGGGTGTCACGGCGCGACAACCAGCGGCTGGGCGCCAGGTTCAGCTTGCCCGCCAGCATGTCGTACATCTTCAGGCCGATGCCGTAGAAGGGCTGGTCGAACAGGTTGTAGGCGGGCACCACAAAGCCCAGCGGCCACACCAGATGCGGCGCGTTGCGGTTCAAAAGGCCGCGTTCGTGCAGCGCTTCTCGCACCAGGCTGACGTTGCCCTGCGCCAGGTAGCGCACGCCGCCGTGCACCAGCTTGGTTGCCTTGCTGGACGTGCCCTTGGCAAAGTCCGCGCCTTCGATCAGCAACGTGCGGTAACCGCGCGATGCCGCGTCCACGGCGGTGCCCAGGCCCGTGGCGCCGCCGCCGATGACGATGACGTCCCAGGACGGCGTGTTGTCCAAGGTGGACAGCAGGCGGTTGCGATCGGGCGGAGTGACGTTGGCTAGGGGTTGGTTCATAAGTTGTCGCGGCGGGGCCGCCAGGTAAAAGCAGGGTGGTTTCGTGCGAAGCGCGGGTGGCGGGGGATGAGCCCGGGTCCCGCGCGTTTTTTCAAGCGTTGGGTGCCGAGGTGTTCGTGGAGTCTTGCGCGCCGGCCGCGTTGGATGTGCTGGAAGTGTCGGGCGCGCCGGCCGCGTTGGCTGCATGAGGTGCCGCCGCCACTTCGCAGCGCACGCCCGAATCCAGCAGCACCTGGGCCAGCGGTTCTTGCGGATGCGCGTCGGTAAAGAAGCGGTCGATCTGCGAAATGTGCGCCAGTTCCACCATCGCCTGGCGCTTGAATTTGCTGCTGTCGGCCGCCAGCCACACTTCCCGCGATTGCTCGATGATGGTCCGGGCCACGCGCACCTCGCGGAAGTCGTAATCGCGCAGCGTGCCGTCGGCTTCGATGCCCGAAATGCCGATCAGGCCGATATCGACCTTGAACTGGCGGATGAAATCCATGGTGGCTTCGCCCACGATGCCACGGTCGCGCGACCGCACCACGCCGCCGGCCACGATGACTTCGCAGTCGGGGTTGTCCGACAGGATGTCCGCCACGTGCAGGTTGTTGGTAATGACGCGCAGGCCGCGGTGGCGCAGCAGGGCGCGCGCGATGGCCTCGGTGGTGGTGCCGATATTCAGGATCAGCGAACAACCGTCCGGCACGGCGCGCGCCACCGCTTCGGCAATACGCTGCTTGCCGGCGGCGTGCAGCCCCTGGCGCTTGCGGTAGGCAATGTTCTCGATGGTCGACGCTTCGATGCGCACGCCGCCATGAAAGCGCGACAGCATGCCGGCTTCGGAAAGGATGTTCACGTCGCGCCGTACGGTTTGCAGCGTGACGTCAAAACGTTTGGCAAGCTCTTCGATCGTGGCCGAGCCCTGGGCTCGCACCATTTCGACCAAGGCGCTTTGTCGTGGATTCAGTGTCATGTTCGCATGATAAAACAACAAAAGCGAAAAATAATGCCGCAGTGCAAGATTGTTTTTTGTTCGCTTCTTGAGTAAAACGCACAAAAAACGAAAGCCGTCTGAAAGAGTATGCTCATTGCGTGGCGCGTTCGCGCGCTGCGGTTGGAACGCTGTACCGATTACCGAAGTCCGTTGAAAAAAACAGGGACGTATAAGTAGGTAGAGGAGACACCATGCAGCTGACCTTGGACAGGATTGCCTTGCGGGCCGGCTCGCAAACGCACCTGACTCCTATGAGCCTGGCGCCCGTGCCAGGCGCCATGACGGTGCTGCTGGGGGCGACCCTGGCGGGAAAGACGTCGCTGATGCGCATCATGGCCGGGCTGGACCGGCCCACCGAAGGCCGCGTGCTGGTCGATGGCGCCGACGTTACCGGCGTTCCGGTGCGCCAGCGCAACGTGGCGATGGTCTACCAGCAGTTCATCAATTACCCGTCGATGTCGGTCTACGACAACATTGCCTCGCCCTTGACGCTGCGCGGCGAAAAGGACATCGGCGAAAAAGTCCGCGCCATGGCGGCGCGGCTGCATATCGACCATCTGCTGGCCCGCTATCCGTCGGAGTTGTCGGGCGGCCAGCAGCAACGCGTGGCGTTGGCCCGGGCGCTGGTCAAGGATGCGCCGCTGATCCTGCTGGACGAGCCCCTGGTCAACCTGGACTACAAGCTGCGCGAGGAATTGCGCGACGAGCTTTCGGAATTGTTCGCCGAAGGGCGCTCCACGGTCGTCTACGCCACCACCGAACCGGGCGAAGCCCTGTTGCTGGGCGGCCACACGGCGGTGCTGGACGCTGGCGAACTGCTGCAATACGGCCCCACCGCGCAGGTATTCCACCGCCCCAACTCCATCCGCGTGGCCCGCGCCTTCAGCGACCCGCCCATGAATCTGTTTGCCGCGCGGCGCACCGACGCCGGTTTCGTGCTGCAAGGGCAGTTGGCCGTGGACCGCGCGCTGCCCGGCAACGCGGGGGCCGACATCACGGCGGGCCTGCGCGCGGGGGCGCTGGACGTGGAGCCGCGCCCCGGCCACATCAGCCTGCCCGGCGTGGTGAAGCTGGCCGAAATTTCCGGCTCGGACACTTTTGTACACGCCAGCACGGCAGCGGGCGACGTGGTGGCGCAACTGCCCGGTGTGCACCGCTACACGCTGGACGAACGCGTGCAGCTGTATTTCGACCCGGCCCAAACCTACGCCTTTGATGCCGGCGGCGCCTTGCTCGCCGCGCCGCGCCAACCCGCCGGCGCGGGGGAGGCGGCCTGATGGCGCAGATCGAGCTGGACCTTTCCCATTCCTATGTGGCCGACCCCAAGGCCGATGAGGACTACGCGCTGCTGCCGCTGACCTTCACCTTTCGCGATGGCGGAGCCTATGCCTTGCTGGGGCCGTCGGGCTGCGGCAAGACCACGCTGCTGAACTGCGTGTCGGGCTTGCTGCGGCCGTCGCATGGGCGCATTTTGTTCGACGGGCAGGACGTCACCGCCAAGAGCCCGCAGGCGCGCAACATCGCGCAGGTGTTCCAGTTTCCCGTGGTCTACGACACGATGACGGTGGCGGACAACTTGGCGTTTCCGTTGCGCAATCGGGGCGTGCCACCCGAGCGCATCCGCGAACGCGTGGGCCGCATCGCCGAAATGCTTGAGATGTCGCATGTGCTGGACCGCCGCGCCAGCGGTCTCACGGCCGATGCCAAGCAGAAGATTTCGCTGGGTCGCGGGCTGGTGCGCAGCGACGTGTCGGCCATTCTGTTCGACGAACCCTTGACGGTGATTGACCCGCAGCTGAAGTGGGAACTGCGGCGCAAGCTCAAGGAAATCCATCACGAATTCAAGCTGACACTGATCTACGTGACGCACGATCAGACCGAGGCGCTGACCTTTGCCGACCAGGTAATGGTGATGGCGCGCGGCCGCGCCGTGCAGGTCGGCAGCGCCGACGACCTGTTCCAACGCCCGGCGCATACCTTTGTCGGGCACTTCATCGGCTCGCCGGGCATGAACTTCCTGCCGGCGCAATGGCGCGATGACGCGCTGTGGGTCGGCCACACGCGCGTGCCCGGCGCCGCGCCGAACCTTGCGACCAAGCTGGCGGGCACGGGCGCCATCAAGCTGGGCGTGCGCCCTGAATACCTGCGGGTGGAGCAAGCCAACGCGCCGGGCGCGCTGGCCATGCGCGTCGACCGTGTGCAGGACGTGGGCACCTACACCTTGCTGGTGGCCGATTTTGAAGGCACGCCCGTGCGCGCCCGGCTGGGCAGCAACATCGTGCCGGTCGCCGCCGGCGGTACCGTCTGGCTGTCGGTGCTGAACCCGCACACCTGTTTTTATCGCGACGAGGTGCTGATCCCATGAAGCCTATCGATCACCGGGCCTGGTTCCTGGTTCTGCCCGTGGTGCTGTGCGTGGCGTTCTCGGCCATCCTGCCGTTGATGACCATCGTCAACTATTCGGTGCAGGACATCATCTCGCCCGAACGCCGCGTGTTCGTCGGCACGGAGTGGTTTGCCGCCGTGCTGCAAGACGAAGAGCTGCACGGCGCCTTGTTTCGCCAGATCGGGTTTTCGCTGGCGGTGCTGGCCATTGAAATCCCGTTGGGCATCTTGCTGGCGCTGTCCATGCCGGCGGGCGGCTGGCGCGCCTCGGCCGTGCTGGTCATCATTGCGCTGTCGCTGCTGATTCCGTGGAACGTAGTGGGCACCATCTGGCAGGTGTTCGGCCGCACCGACATCGGGCTGCTGGGCGCGACGCTGTCGTGGCTGGGGGTGGACTACAACTACACCGGCAACGACGTGGACGCCTGGGTGACGGTGCTGGTGATGGACGTGTGGCACTGGACGCCCCTGGTGGCGCTGCTGTGCTATGCGGGCCTGCGCGCCATTCCCGATGCCTACTACCAGGCCGCGCGCATCGACGGCGCGTCGCGGCTGGCGGTGTTCCGCTACATCCAGCTGCCCAAGATGCGCGGCGTGCTGATGATTGCCGTGCTGCTGCGCTTCATGGACAGCTTCATGATCTACACCGAACCCTTCGTGCTGACGGGCGGCGGCCCCGGCAACGCCACGACGTTCCTGTCGCAATACCTGACGCAAAAGGCCGTGGGCCAGTTTGACCTGGGCCCCGCCGCGGCGTTTTCGATCATCTACTTTTTAATCATCCTGCTGCTGTGCTTCATCCTCTACAACTGGATGCAGCGCGCGGGCACGGCCGGCAGCGCCGACGAGGAGGCGACCCATGCGTGACTCGTCCACCTGGTGGCGTTCCGCCTTCCTGCTGCTTTACCTCGCGTTCGCCATCCTGCCGCTGTATTGGATGCTGAACATGTCATTCAAGACCAACACCGAAATCGTCAGCACGCTGACGCTGTGGCCGCGCGATTTCACGTTCGAGCATTACCGCACCATCTTCACGGACCCGGCCTGGTATTCGGGCTACATCAATTCGTTGATCTACGTCGTCATCAACACGGTGATTTCGCTGGCCGTCGCGCTGCCTGCGGCCTATGCGTTTTCGCGCTATCGCTTCATCGGCGACAAGCACGTGTTCTTCTGGCTGCTGACCAACCGCATGACGCCGCCCGCCGTGTTCCTGTTGCCGTTCTTCCAGCTGTACAGCTCGTTCGGGCTGATGGACACGCACCTGGCCGTGGCGCTGGCGCACCTGGTGTTCAACGTGCCGCTGGCGGTGTGGATCCTGGAAGGCTTCATGTCCGGCGTACCGCGTGAAATCGACGAAACCGCCTATGTGGACGGCTATTCCTTCCCGCGCTTTTTCCTGACGATCTTCCTGCCGCTGATCAAGTCCGGCGTGGGCGTGGCGGCGTTTTTCTGCTTCATGTTCAGCTGGGTGGAATTGCTGTTGGCGCGCACGCTGACCTCGGTCAACGCCAAGCCCATCGTGGCCACCATGACGCGCACCGTGTCCGCCTCGGGCATGGACTGGGGCGTGCTGGCGGCAGCGGGTGTGCTGACCATCGTGCCGGGGGGCATCGTCATCTGGTTCGTGCGCCACTACATCGCGAAGGGTTTCGCGATGGGCCGCGTGTAGAAGGGGGCCGCCATGTTCAGCTGGATGGTTTGGACCACCCCCGTCGCCGTGTTCTTTTCCTGCATCGTGCTGATGCTGGTGGGCATGACGGTGTGGGAATTGAAATCGCCCACGGTCGAGCGCAAGGGCTTTCTGCCGCTGCGCACCACACGTGGCGACAGGCTGTTTATCGGCCTGATGGCCGCGGCCTGGCTGAACCTGGCGTTCCTGGGGTTTGGCCAAAAGGCGGTGGAATGGTTTTCGCTGGATGAGCCGCCATCGGTGTGGATCAGCTTTGTGGCGTCCATGCTGTTGCTGGCATTCATCATGAGAAAAGGCTGAAGGGGCGCACCGACCCCTGCCGAATCGGGATGGAAGGTTTTGAAGGACTACGGGCCCGCATCTTCCCCGGCCAGAGGTCCGCAGCAGAACATAAGGGGAAGGGTATTCGAGGAGACAGGTCATGAAATTGCGCATGCACGCCATGGCGGCCGCTATCGCCCTGATCGGAACATCAGGGGCTTGGGCCGGCGAGCCGGAAGCGAAGAAGTGGGTGGATTCCGAGTTCCAGCCTTCCACGCTGTCCAAAGACCAGCAGATGGCCGAAATGAAGTGGTTCATGGACGCGGCGGCCAAGCTTCGTGCCAAGGGCGTCAACGAGATCAGCGTGGTGTCGGAAACCATCACCACGCACGAGTACGAATCCAAGACGCTGGCCAAGGCGTTCAGTGAAATCACCGGCATCAAGGTCAACCACGATCTCATCCAGGAGGGCGACGTTGTTGAAAAATTGCAGACGTCGATGCAGTCGGGCAAGTCCATCTACGACGGCTGGATTTCCGATTCGGACTTGATCGGCACGCACTACCGCTACGGCGCCATCCTGCCGCTGTCGGACTACATGGCCGGCGCGGGCAAGGAATGGACCAACCCCGACCTGGACATCAAGGACTTCATCGGCACCAAGTTCACCACCGCGCCCGACGGCAAGCTGTACCAATTGCCCGACCAGCAGTTTGCCAACGTCTATTGGTTTCGCGCCGACTGGTTCGCCCGGCAGGACTTGAAGGACAAGTTCAAGGCCAAGTACGGCTATGACCTCGGCGTGCCCACCAATTGGTCTGCCTACGAAGACATTGCCGATTTCTTCTCGAACGACGTTAAGGAAATCGACGGCAAGAAGGTCTATGGGCACATGGACTACGGCAAGAAAGACCCGTCGCTGGGATGGCGCTTTACCGATGCATGGCTATCGATGGCGGGCGCGGCCGACAAGGGCCTGCCCAACGGCATGCCGGTGGACGAATGGGGCATCCGCGTGGCCGACGACAAGTGCACGCCGGTAGGCGCGTCGGTCTCGCGGGGCGGCGCTACCAACAGCCCGGCCGCCGTTTACGCGCTGACCAAGTACATCGACTGGATGAAAAAGTACGCGCCGCAACAGGCCATGGGCATGACGTTTTCGGAATCCGGTCCGGTACCCGCCCAGGGCCAGATCGCCCAGCAGATCTTCTGGTACACGGCCTTTACCGCCGACATGACCAAGAAGGGCCTGCCGGTCGTGAACGAGGACGGCACGCCGAAATGGCGCATGGCGCCGTCGCCCTATGGCCCGTACTGGAAGGACGGCATGCAGAACGGCTATCAGGACGTGGGCTCGTGGACGTTCTTCAAGTCCACCAACCCCGACAAGATGGCCGCCGCCTGGCTGTACGCGCAGTTCGTCACGTCGAAATCGGTGTCCTTGAAAAAGTCCATCACGGGCCTGACCTTCATTCGCGACAGCGATATCCATAGCGAGTTCTTCACCAAGAACGCGCCCAACTACGGCGGGCTGATCGAGTTCTATCGCAGCCCGGCACGCGTGGCATGGACGCCCACCGGCAACAACGTGCCCGACTACCCGAAGCTGGCGCAGCTGTGGTGGAAGAACGTGGCCACGGCGGTCACCGGCGAAAAAACGCCGCAGGCCGCCATGGACAACCTGGCCAACGAGATGGATCAAGTGATGGCGCGCCTGGAGCGGGCGGGGATGGCGCAATGCGCGCCCAAGCTGAACGCCAAGAGCGACCCGTCCAAGTGGCTGTCGGACCAGCACGCGCCGTGGAAAAAGCTGGCCAACGAAAAGCCCAAGGGCGAGACCATTCCGTATGAAAAGCTGCTGGCGGCCTGGAAGGAGGGCAAGGTCCGGTAAGGGGGCAGGACGGCAAGCATCGCCCACGGACGGCCGTAGCGCTTATCCGTGGGCGATGTTGCTTGAGCGGGTGGGCAGTTGCAACGCGGCCTGCAAACCCGCCCGTGCCGCGTCCAGGGGCAGGCGTTGTCCCTGCACCATCGCCGCGGCGTCGGCCATCCACGGATGTGCAAACGCCACCACGTCGGCGCCTTGCTCATAGGCCTGTTGCGCCGCGCTTGCGCAGGCTTGCAGGCAGGCCGGCATATCGCCGCCCTGGAACAGCGCCCAGGCCTGCGGTACCACGTGCACGGCCACCGTTGCCCCGCTGGCCTTGGCATGGCGCTCGAACAGCATCCGGTTGGCGTCCACGGCGGAAGGGGCCGCGCAAAGCACGACGATATATCCGCCAGCGCGGGTGGCCGCCATGGCCAGCGCCACGTCGGCGCGGATCACCGGCACTGGAAAGTCGGGCATCTGGTCAATCACCGGCCCCAGCGTGGCACACGTGACGAGGACGGCGTCCGCATCGGTGGCCAGGTTCTGTACGGCGTCGCGGATGGCATCGCGCAACGCGCCATCCGTTGCCAACCCTTGGTCAATGGCTTGCCGCAGATCCGGGCGCACATCGTGGCGCAACTGCGCGGCATTCATGCCCCCCTGGGCTGCCGCATGCTCAAATACGGCCCGGTTGCCGTCAATGGTGTGCAAGAACGAAATACGCATTCGAAGCCATCCTGATATTCATGGTGAGCGCGCATTGTTCTGCCTTAGCGCCGCCGCAACAAGGCAAGTCTGAATACCGGTACTGCGTGTACCCGGGTTTTCCTTCCCGTTCGTTTGACCGCGACCCCTGCATCCCGTACTGCGCAGCACCGCTTGCGGCGCGCAGGGCGGCTAATGCCCGCTTATTCCATCACCAGCGAGCGATGCGCGCACACGCCCGCCATCACCCCCGACGCACTGGCCAGCGTGGCGTTGCTCATGGGGATGGCGGCGTCGCCTGCGGCGAAGACGCCGGGCACCGAGGTCTGGCGCAGGTCGTCCACGCCAATGATCGGCCCCAACGGGCCATCGTTAAAGGCGCAGCCTAGCTGCATGGCCAGCGGGCTGGCCATGTGCGTTTTGCTGGCGACGAACAGCGCGTGGATGGCCAGGCGTCGGCCGTCGGCCAGCTTCACGGCGTCCAGGCGGGGTGATGCGCCCATCAATTCAACGATGGGGCTGCGTTCGATGCGCACGCCGCGCTTGGCCATCAAGGCGGCCTGTTCCGCGTCCGGTTCAAACTGGCCTTGCGTGAAGTACGTGGTGGGGCCCCAGTCGGGCAGCAGCACGGCCTGATGCGCGGACATGGGGTGCGCCGCCATTACGCCCAGCGGCCGATCGGCCGTTTCATAGCCGTGGCAATAGGGGCAATGCAGGACCGTCTGCCCCCAGCGTTCCTGCAAGCCGGGCACGCCGGGCAATTCGTCGCGCAGGCCGGTGGCCAGGATCAGGCGTTTGGCCCGCAACGGCTGGCCGTCCGCCATCAGGACTTCAAAGCGACCCGATTCGCCGCCGGCATTGAGCGCGTCGCCGTCCACGAATGTCACGCTGGGATATTGCGCCAGCTGTTCGCGCGCTTGTTGCACGATGTCGTGCGGGGCCTTGCCGTCCTGGCCCAGAAAGCCGTGCGAATGCGCGGCGAAGCGGTTACGGGGCTGGCCGCCGTCGACCAGCACAATGCGTCTTCTGGCGCGCGCCAATTGCATGGCGGCGGACAGGCCGGCAAAGCTGCCGCCCACGATGATGACGTCGTAATCCATCAGCGGATTCCTTATTGGTGGTTATCAAGATACTTAATAAGTTGCATGATAAAGCGGCAAGCGGATTTCACGCAATCTGAAATGTTCTTTGATGCCGAATCGATGCACCAGGGCTGGCTCGCCCGCGCCCACGGACGGTGTATTCTCGATTCCGAGCCGCGCCCCATCCCCCGCGCGGCGCGTAAAACTAAGGCACCCGGCGCCCATCCGGCGCCCGCGTGCCACGGCCACCCCAGGAGACAAAACATGTTGTTGAACGAAGAGCAGCTCAGTATTCAGGATATGGCGCGCCGCTTTGCGCAGGAACGGCTGGCGCCCCATGCCGAACACTGGGACCGCGATCACCACTATCCCGCCGACGCCATCCAGGAAATGGCGCAGCTGGGATTCTTCGGCATGCTTGTGCCGGAAGAGTGGGACGGCAACGCCAGCGGCTATGTGTCCTACGCGGTGGCGCTAGAGGAAATCGCGGCGGGCAGCGGCGCGTGTTCCACCATCATGAGCGTGCACAATTCGGTGGCGTGCATGCCCATTCTTAAATTCGGCACCGACGCGCAGAAAGACCAGTTCCTGCGCCCCTTGGCAAGCGGCGAGCACATCGGCGGCTTTGCGCTGACCGAGCCGCAAGCCGGTTCAGACGCCAGCAGCCTGCGCACGCGCGCGCGCCGCGATGGCGACGATTACATCCTGAACGGCGCCAAGCAATTCATTACGTCCGGCAAAAGCGGGCAGACGGTCATCGTTTTCGCCGTTACCGATCCGGACGCGGGCAAGCGCGGCATATCCGCGTTCATCGTGCCGACCGACACACCGGGATACCAGGTGCTGCGCGTGGAAGACAAGCTGGGCCAGCACGCGTCGGACACCTGCCACATCGCCTTTGAAGACATGCGCATTCCGGCCGCCTACCGCTTGGGCGCGGAAGGCGAGGGCTACAAGATCGCGCTGGCCAATCTGGAAGGCGGCCGCATCGGCATTGCGTCGCAATCGGTAGGCATGGCGCGCGCCGCGTTCGAATGCGCGCGCGACTACGCACGCGAGCGCCAGGCTTTCGGCAAACCTATCTTCGAACATCAGGCGGTGTCGTTCCGCTTGGCGGACATGGCGACGCAGCTGCACGCGGCGCGCCAGATGGTATTGCACGCGGCGGCGCTGCGCGAAGCGGGCAGGCCGGCGCTGATGGAAGCGTCGATGGCGAAACTGTTCGCATCCGAGATGGCCGAAAAAGTGTGTTCGGCGGCCATTCAAACGCTGGGTGGATACGGCTATCTGAAAGACTTTCCAGTCGAACGCATCTATCGAGACGTACGCGTTTGCCAGATCTACGAAGGCACCAGCGATATCCAGCGCCTGGTGATTGCGCGCGGGCTGTAGGGTAAGCGGGGCGCGCGGGGATGTTGCCGCTGCCGGTCGCGTCCGGCGAAAGCCGACAAGGCACCGACTAGACACCGTCACGACACCGACAACACAGCGTCACGACGCCGTCACGACACTGTCAGGGGGCGCTGCCGCTGGCGCCGCGCTGTGCTTGCAGCCGGGCCAGTTCCGCATCCCAATATGCCAGGTGTTCCTTCCATTCCGGCTGCCCCAATGCGTGCAGCGCATCCAGAATGTGGCGGGCGGGGTCGGGCTGGCCCAGCAGCAAGTAGGCCTTGATCAGGTTATTGCCGACCTGCGGGCCGTGCGCCGCGGCACGATAGTGCGGGGCGGCCAGTTGCACGATATCGGGAATGCGCCCCGCATTGCCCAGGTCGCCCGTCATCTGCATGAGCAGGTCGCCGGGCACCGGCTCGCCCGCTTGCACCAACGCTTCCCGATACAGGGCCAGCGCGCCTGCATAGTTGTGCGCGCCCAATTCGCCGCGTGCCAGCCACAAGCGCGCGCGCCAGCTGCCGGGCAGGGCCGCAACCCGCTGCATGGCGCCCACGCCGGCCGCGTCCCCGCCGACGTCGCGATGAATGGCTTCGTACCAGCCCAGGCCGTTGTCCTGGTTGGGGTCCCGTTGCAGGGCGCGCCACAAGGTGTCCAGTGTCTTGTCGTCGTCGCCACGTTCGGCGTGCACCTTCGCCAGGTTCGTCAGCACGATGCCGGTGTCACCGTGCCGCGCGCAGAAGTCCGCCAACACGCGCTCGCTGTCGTCCAGGCGGCCTTGCTTCAGGTAGACGATGGCTTGCAACACCACGGCGCGCTCGGTGTTCTGGTCCAGTTGCACCAGCCGTTCGGCGGGGCCGACCATGTCATCGATGAAGTCGTCGTTCAAGGATTGGATGATCAACGCCGCCAACGCGTCGGCATCGTTCCAGCGCTGTTCGATGGCGCCCGGCAACACCTTGTCGCGCCATTCATCGCGCGTGATCAGCACTTCACGTCCGTCGGCGTCAAAGGCGCGGATCAGGCTGGAAGGGTCGGCGGGGGCGTTGTCGGATTGGGGCGTCGGGTTCATGTCGATAGGCTCGGTCATGCGGTTCGTGCGGGTTCGTTCGGGTTCGTGCGGGCTCATACACGCTCATCGCCGCGCATAGGCTTTATGCGCGCGCGGTGGCGCGGCGGCGTCGGCGCGCCCAGAGGGTGTAGATGACGATGTTGCCGATGATCAGCACGGCTGCCAGCATCATCTGCGTGTCGCGCGTGATGCCTTCGGGGTAGATGACGCCAAGCAGGTAGTGTTCGATGAAGCCGCCCGCATAGCCTTCCTGCCCGGCTTGCTGGCGCAGCGACACCTCCAGCGGCGTCAGCGGGCAGATCAGCCCCATGCCGACCACCACCGCGCCCCAGGCCAGGGCGGGCAGGTGCCAGTAGGCCATGCGCGGCCGCCACAAGGCCAGCAGGCCGCCAAACACCACGAAGGCGACAAAAAGCCCGTGCGCGACAAGGACCAGGTCGGCCAGGATGCGGTAGATCATTGCAAGGTCCGGATGGGAATGAAAGGCCTGGGCGGGCTCAGGTTTTCAAGTCGCGCAGCAACTTGGTCAGTTCGGGCGCCGTCATCAGCGACACGCCTTGCGCCTTGGCGTAGGCCCAGGCGTTGTCCGACACGTCGCCCAGTGCAATGTAGATGGCTTCGCGCGCCCCGCGCTTTTCACGCGCGGCTTGCAGTTCGCGCAGGGGCTCAACGCCCACGCGGGCGGCCTTCCAGCGCTTGGCGCTGACGATGGCCACGTGGCCGTCCTTGCTTAACGCAAAGTCCGCACCCGGTGTTTGCAGGCGTTGGACCTCGCAGCCGTCGCGCTTGAATCCGGCTTCGACGGTGTTGGCAAAGTCGGCCCAGGTCATGGCGGCCGCGGCTTCGGCCACGGCTTGCACGCGCGTGCCCGACGGCGCGCGCAGTTGCTTGTAGGCAGCCATGATCGCAATCACCGCGAACGGCACCGCCGCGAAGACGCCCATCGCGGCATATTCCAGCGGCAAGGCGGCAAAGCCACCCGCGCTTAACACCACCGCCACCCCCGCGCTCATCCACCACGGCGAACGTAGCAGGACGGCAAAGATGGAGTTCTGGGACATCTTGAATTTCATGAGGGCTCGCGGTGTGGCGGGTTGGGAAAAGGGTGCGGCTCAGGCGTCGGGGGCGGGCGCTTGCGGGGCGCGCACCACGATGCGGATGTCGCCGATGGTGACGATCTGGCCGCCACGGATTTTCGCGGTCTTGCGGGTTTCAACCACGCCGCCCACGCTGACGTGGCCGTCAGCCACCATCATCTTGCCCGCGCCGCCGCTGTCGCAAACGCCGGTGGCTTTCAAGAGCTGGTTGATTTCAATATAGGGGCTGCCTTCGGCAAGCGTGAATTCGATCAAGGGCATGGATTGCGCGTATCAGGAAGTAGGGCGATTCAGCGAGGGCCGCCAGCGGGAGGGGCGTCGGCGGCCGGCATACCGGCTTCGGGCGTACGGGCGGCCGGCGTACCGGCTTCGGGCGTACCGGCGGCGGGCGTACGGGCTGCCGGCATACCGGCTCCGGGCGCTTCAGCTGCGTCCGGCGCGACGGTGGGCTCGACGACTGTAGGCGCAGCGGGGCGGGGGTGTTCGGCGCGCGCCATCCAGGCGATCAGCGACGAACGCATGGCTTCTTCGACCGACATATCAATGGGCTGCACCCAATCTTGCGGCACAAATACCGTGTAGCCGCCGATCATGTAGCCCATCGGCAGATAAACGGCCACGCGGTCGCCCTGCGTGAATCCTTCGGGCAGGCCTTCCATGCTGCGGCGGGTCACCAGGCCCACCAGTTCCAGTTGTTGCCCCGGCAAGCGCAGAATCACCACCTGTTGCGCCGTGTTCTTGGAGCTGGGCGAAAAATAATCGGCAAAGCTCTTTAGCGACGAATAAATGCTTTTGACCACCGGCAGGTTGGTGAAGGGCATTTCCACCACGGTCAAGAAGCGCTGCACACGTTGCTTGGACACCAGATAGCCGATCGCCAGAATCCCCAGGATGCCCAGGGCCAGGCCCATGCCCGGCACGTAGAAGCCGCCAATGAACGGGCGCAGGAACGTCAGCGCCACGGCTTCCGTCCACGCCAGGAAGATGTACAGCAGGTAGATGGTCAGGGCCAGCGGCAGGACGGTGATCAGGCCACGGAAAAAGTATTTGTAGAGACGAGTCATAGGCAGGGACTAAAGAATTGGGGTCGGACAGGGCCAGCGGCGCGAGTCGGAGGGCCGCCAGCATAGCAGCCGCCGACGCGCGCGCCCGTAACAAACCGCATGCCAGGCAGGGCCGTGCCGGCCGGCACCACACGGGTATGCGCCACGCCGGTCAGCCGCGCCGAACGGCTAGCGATCAACGGGCAGATACAAGGTTTCCTTGATTTCTTCCATGACGACATAGCTGCGCGATTCCGCCGACGCCGGCAGGCGTTTAAGGATCTCGCCCAGCAGTCGACGGTATTCATTCATCTCGGTCAGCCGGGCCTTCACCAGGTAGTCGAAATCGCCGGACACCAGATGGCATTCCATCACTTCCGGCACGTACAGCAGTTCTTTCTTGACCTTGTCGAACACGTCGCCCGACTTGGCGGACAGCTTGATTTCCAGGAAGACCAGCAGGTTCTTGCCCAGCGCCGCCGGATTGACGCGCGCATGGTAACCCGTGATCACGCCTTCGCGCTCCATCCGTTTTACCCGGTCTGAACAAGGCGTGGCCGACAGGCTGACTCGCTCGGCCAGATCCGTGACGGAAATGCGGCCTTCGCGTTGCAGGATTTCCAGGATTTTCAGGTCAATTCTATCTAGCTCGCGCATTTCACTTTTGGCGATCAAAAAAGAGGGGGTGCCCGAGAAAAAGCGCTGCCAAAGCAAAATAATCAGTGCTTTTCACTGCGAGGAGGCCCATAGACTACCGAAATTACTGAGCAAATCCAAATACGGAAAGAATCATGCATGTGATCGTCCTAGGCAGTGGCGTAATCGGCACCACCACCGCGTATTACCTGGCCCGTCAGGGCGCCCGGGTAACGGTCCTGGACCGCCAGCCCGCCGCCGCCCAGGAAACCAGCTATGCCAACGCCGGCCAGGTGTCGCCGGGCTATTCCACGCCCTGGGCGGCGCCCGGCATTCCCCTGAAAGCCATCAAGTGGTTGTTCAAGAAACATGCGCCGTTGGCCATTCGCCTGGACGGCAGCCTGTATCAGCTGAAATGGATGGCGGCCATGCTGGCCAACTGTTCGGCCGACCGGTATTCCATCAATAAAGAGCGCATGCTGCGCCTGGCCGAATACAGCCGCGACTGCCTGCGCGAATTGCGCGCGTCCACCGGCATCCATTACGAAGAGCGCACGCGTGGCACGTTGCAGCTGTTTCGCACCGACGCGCAGCTGGAAGCCGCCCGCCGCGACATCGCCGTGCTGGAAGAAGTGGGCGTGCCGTACGAGCTGCTGGACCGCAATCGCCTGGTCACGGCCGAGCCCGCCCTGGCGCGCTCGATCCATAAGCTGGCTGGCGGCTTGCGGCTGCCCAATGATGAAACCGGCGACTGCCGCCTGTTCACCACGCGCCTGGCCGAGATGGCCGCGGCGCTGGGCGTGGACTTTCGCTACAACCAGACCGTTTCCGGTCTGAACGTCGCGGGCGGCCAGATCACGGGCGTGCGCGTGGGTAACGACGTGCTGACGGCCGACCGCTACGTGGCCGCCTTCGGCAGCTACACGCGCGGCTTGCTTGAACCGCTGGGCCTGGACTTGCCGGTGTACCCCGTCAAGGGCTATTCGCTGACCATCCCCATGAAGGATGACGCCGCCGCGCCGGTGTCCACCATCCTGGACGAAACCTACAAGATCGCCGTGACCCGCTTCGATGACCGCATCCGCGTGGGCGGCATGGCGGAATTGTCCGGCTTCGACTTGCGCCTGAAAGACGCGCGCCGCAAGACGCTTGAATTGGTCGTCAACGACCTGTTCCCCGACAGCGGCCATGTGGCGCAGGCGGAATTCTGGACGGGCTTGCGCCCGATGACGCCGGACAGCACCCCCATCGTCGGGCCGACCCGCTACGGCAACCTGTTCCTGAACACCGGCCACGGCACACTGGGCTGGACCATGGCTTGCGGCTCCGGCAAGCTGGTGGCCGACCAGGTCATGGGCCAGCGGCCCGCCATCAGCACCGACGGGCTGGGCTTGTCGCGCTACGAGCGCGGCGCGTCGTCCAACCCGTCGTTGGTGCTAGGCGGCAAGGGCGCCTGAGGGTCGCTCGGCCCGCGCGAACAAGCCATCGCGGGAATCATCGGGCGGTGCCCGTTGATGTGATCATGCGGCGTGATCAATTTGGCATTGCGCTTTTTTGATGTGCGCCGGCTTATGCCAAAATCGCCGCATGACTCATTTCCTGCATACCGCCGATTGGCAGATCGGCCGTCAGTACGGCCAATTTGAAACCGACGACGCCGCCTTGCTGGCCGAGGCGCGTTTCGACGTGGTGGCGCGCCTCGCCGCGCTGGCCACCGAACGCGGCGTCGATGCCGTACTGGTCGCGGGCGACGTCTTCGACACGCAAGGCGTTTCCGACCGCACCATCCGCCGCCTGTTCGCCGCCATGACGGCCTATGCCGGCCCCTGGGTCATGATCGCCGGCAACCACGACGCGGCCTTGGCCGACAGCGTCTGGAGCCGCGCGGCGCAGTTGGACTGCATCCCCGCGAACGTGCACGTACCCACGCAAATCGGCGTGGTCGACCTGCCCGCCATCAACGTGGCGGTGCTGGCCGCGCCGCTAACGCAACGCCATACCTACGACGACGTCACGCAGGCGTTCGATTCCCTGGATACCGAACCTGGGCGCGTGCGCGTAGGCCTGGCGCATGGCAGCGTGGCGGGCCGCTTGCCCGACACCATCGACGCCACCAACCCCATCGCGCCTGACCGCGCCGCGCGCGCCCGCCTGGACTATCTGGCGCTGGGTGACTGGCACGGTTGTTTGGCTATCGATACCCGCACCTGGTATGCCGGCACGCCGGAACAAGACCGCTTTCGCAACAACGAGCCCGGCTACGTGCTGGACGTGCGCATCGATACACCGGGCGCCACACCCGTGGTGGAACGCGTGGCCATCGGCAAATACCGCTGGTCGGCGTGGGCCGAGACCATCAGCCTGCCGTCCGACGCGCACGCGCTGGCTGAAAAATTGTCGGCCTTGCGCGCCGAAGACGTGCTTCGGCTGGATGTGCAAGGGCACGTCAACATGGAAACCTGGGACGCGCTGCAACGCGCCATGGACCAGGCCGCTGCCCAGGTGCGCGCACTGTTGCCCGACTTGTCCGGCTTGCGGCTGGAGCCTGACCAGGCCGATTTGGCCGAGCTTGGCGCAAGTGGGTACGTGGGCGAAGTGGCCGCGCAACTACAGGCCTTGCAGGCGGACGGCGAACAAGCCGCCATTGCCGCCGAGGCCCTGCGGCTACTACTAAGATTTCAACGCGAAAGCGCCACGGGAGCCGCCAAATGAAGCTGTCCCGTATCGCGCTTGAAGAATTTCGCAAGTTCCGCCAGCCCTTGGTTCTGGATGGACTGCAAGACGGTTTGAACCTTTTCGTGGGTGCAAACGAGGCCGGTAAAAGCACGGTGGCGGCGGCCATACGGGCGGCGTTCCTGGAACGCTACAGCACCAGCAAGGTGGCCGACCTGGCGCCCCACGGCGAGTCCGGCGCGCGGCCAACCGTTGAGCTATCGTTCGCGCATGGCGGACATCAGTACGTGCTGAAAAAGCAGTTCCTGTCGCGTGCGCGCTGTGAATTGCTGATCGACGATGGGGCTCAGCGCCTGGATGGCGAAGAGGCCGAAAACGCCCTGGCGGCGCTGCTGGGGTTTGAGCTGCCGGGCAGGGGACAAAGCAAGCCGGATCTGGCCGGCATCCCCGGTTTGCTGTGGATACAGCAAGGAGACGGCCACAACTTGCAAGCCGCCGCGTCTTACGCGGGCACGCATCTGCGCGACGCCTTGACGCAACTGTCAGGCGAACTGACGGCCACGGATGGCGACCGCCTGTTTGAACGTGTGTCGGCGGAACGCGCCGCCTTGCTGGACGCGCGCAATGGTCGCCCCAAGGGCATTTATAAAGAGGCCGAAGACGCGTTGGCGCGCGCCACGTCCGAGCGCGACGACTGCGCCCAGGCCATGGCGCAACTGAACGCCGATGTCGACCGCCTGGCCGGCCTGCGCCGCGATCACGAGCGCGCCCAGGCCACTGAACCCTGGAAGGATTTTGAAGCGCGCGCCACGGACGCGCGCGCCCGGCTGGCCGCAGCGGCAAAACAGCGCGAAGCGCTGGAAGGCCTGCGCCGCGAGCAGGCCCAGGCGGTGCAAACGCTGGCCTTGCTGCAAGACCAGGTGCGGCGCGACCAACAAGATGAAGCCGACCATCACGCGCTGGTCAAGGAAGCCCAGGCCGCGCGCGCCCGCGTCGATGCCGCCCAGGCGCCGCTTGTGCGGGCGCAGCAGCAACAGCAGGCGCACGCCGCCGCGCTGGATGCGGCCCGCCTGCGCGTTGCGGCGGTTCAAGCCGTGGCTGATCGGCGCGACCTGGAGCATCAGCTTGGCCAATTGAACGCCGAAATCGAGCGGCTGGACGACGCACTACGCGCCGTAACCACCCTGATCGAACAAGGCTCGACGCTGAAGACCGAGGCGTTGCGCATTGAGATTGCCGATGGCGATATCGACGCGCTGCGCAAAGCCGAACGTGAACTGGCCAACCTGCAACTGCGCCAGCAAGCGGTGGCGACGCGTTTGTCATACCAGCTGGAAGCCGGGCGTGAGGCCAGCATGGACGGCCGCGCCATCAGCGGCGCGGGGCAGGTGCTGCTGACGGCTGCCGCTGACATCGATCTGCCCGGTGTGGGCAGTTTCCGCATCGAGCCGGGCGGCCAGGATCTGCCGGCGCTTCAGCGTGAGCTTGGCGGGCTGCAATCCGCCTGGAACGGTTTACTGGAACGTCTGGGCGTGGCAACGCTGGCCGATGCCGAACAGCGCCACGCGCGCTATACGGCCTTGCAGCGCGAGCTTGACGGCATGCGCAAGACGCTGGCCATCCACGCGCCCAAGGGGCTGGATGTATTGCGTGGGCAGCGTGACGAGGCCCTGGCTCGCCGCGTGGCGTTGCAAGAACGGCTGGCCAAGTTGCCGGCGGTGATGGGCACCTATCAAGACGATCTGCCTGCCGCGACCCAGGCGCTGCGCGACGCGACAGCGGTGGTCGCGCAGGCGGACGCGTCGTTGGCGGCGGCGCAACGCGCGCTGGACGCCGACCTGGCACGCGCGCAATTGCTGGAAGGGCAGGCCGCCGCGCGCGCCTCCGATATGCAGTCGGCCGAGCGCGCCGAACAGCGTCAAGCGCGTGCCGGCCGCCTGGCCGAAGCGCGCAGCGCGCACGACGACCTGGACCGCCGGGTGCGCGAGGCCCAGGCCGCCCTGGCGGACCACCGGCCCGAGTTGGCCGAGCAAGACGTACAGCGCTATGAAAAATCGGCGGCCATCGAACGCGACGCGCAGCACAAGCGTCACGGCGAGATTCTTCAGTTGCAGGGCAAGCTGGATCAGGCGGGCGCGCAGGGGCTGGGCGAACGCTTGTCGGAAGCCACCGCCGCATGCGAACGGCTGGCGCGTCGGCGCGATGAATTGGCACGCCGCGCCGCTGCGCTGGACCTGCTGCAAAAACTGCTGACCGACAAGCGTGCTGCGGCCACGCAACGTTTGCAGGCGCCCCTGGCTCGCCGCCTGAACCATTATCTGGCGCTGCTGTTTCCAGACGCGGCGTTGCGCTTGGACGACGCGTTGCTGCCCACGGCGCTACGCCGAGAGCAGGGCGAAGACCTGCTGGATGCGCTAAGTTTCGGCACCCGCGAGCAGCTGGGCATTCTGGCGCGATTCGCCTATGCGGACTTGCTTCGCGAGGCCGGTCGGCCCACCTTGCTGTTGCTGGACGATGCGCTGGTGCACACCGACGACGCCCGCCGCGATTTCATGAAGCGCGCCTTGTTCGATGCGGCCACCCGCCATCAGATCCTGATGTTCACCTGCCACGGCGAGGCCTGGCGCGACATGGGGGTGGAGCAGCGGCGCATCGGCGCCTGAGCGGGGCGATCCAGGAACCGGGTCTTTGGGGGGTATTGGGACAGGCTTGCGTCGCGCGCGCCTATTGACGGCAAAAGCAACGGTCGGTAGCCTGCGCGAATGCCTGCTTCCAAGCCGTCCTTCGAAACCCTTGTCGGTGCCTCTGCCGTGGCGACTGCCGCTGCCGTCGCGCACGCCAGCATGCGTTGGCGCAGGAAGCATGGGGCAGGCCGCGGATATTGCCGCGCGCGGTTTCCCGTATCGTCACCGGCTGTCTCGTCGCTGGGTGCTTCGTCGTCGGCTGCTTCGTCGCTGGCTGATTCGTCGCTGGCTATCTCGTCGCCGGCTGTTCCGTCGTCCGCTATTTCGTCGCCTGCTACTTCGTCGCCTGCTACTTCGGCGACCGCTTTTCCTCTCTTTTCTTCCGTCATTTCCCCCGTCGTTCCTCCTGTCATTTCGGGCGTCATTACGGCTGTCATTTCGGCTGCCATTTCGCCAGTCGTCTCAGCGGTCGTTCGCGCGGTTGTTTCGCCGCCGGTATTCCCGCCTGCCTCGCCGCCCGTCGGCGTGGTCCGGGCCGCGAACCCGCCAGCCGTGGTCGTGTTCGGCTGATTGCCGATCCGCCATTCCCGGCTCCAGTTCTCAATCATCGTCAGTCCATCCGTACGCTTGATGCGTGCGCGAGTCGGCCGCGTACGTCGCGGTTGACCCGCGCGTGGCCGATTTGGCCAGGCTAGCGGCCGTAGCGATCGCGATCCCGATCGCGATTCCGATCGCACGCGATTGCGACAGGTGATGGCCATGGCAATTGCCATCGCCTCGCCATCGCCCCGCCATCGCATCGCATCGCAACGCCACCGCCAAGCGATCCACGGAAGGACTGCCGGTCTGGAGCCTGTGCTTACCTTGACAGGTGTAAACATGTCTCTGAATCGAAATACCTGGGCCGCATACGGCTCCACAACCTTGTTCGTGCTGCTGTGGAGCGGCGGCGCGATCTTTGCCAAATGGGGCCTGTCGCACGCGTCGGCCTTTGCCTTCCTGTTGCTGCGCTTTGTGCTGGCCTTATCCGTGTTGGGGCTGGTGGCGTGGCGGCGCAAACGATGGTTGCCCGCGCCGGGCACGCGCGGCAGCGTCGCGGCAACGGGCCTGCTGCTGATCGGTGTCTATTCCATCTGCTATCTGCTGGCGCTGGATCACGGCATCACGCCGGGGGTACTGGCCACGTTGCTGGGTGCGCAACCCATCCTGACCTTGGCGGTCATGGAGCGGCGCTTTGACAAGGCCCGCATCGCGGGGCTGCTGCTGGCCTTGGCCGGGCTGGTGATGGTGGTGTACCAGAGCATCGGCATGGCGCGCTTTTCCGTGGCGGGCATGGGCTTCGCGTTCGCGGCGCTGGGCAGCATGACGCTGGGCGCCATGCTGCAAAAGCGCATCGACCAGCCGCCGCTGGACGTCATGCCGTTGCAGTACGCGGTAAGCCTGGCGCTGTGCCTGCTGTTTGCCCCGTTCCAGCCGCTGACGGCGCAATGGAGCATCGGGCTGATCCTGCCGCTGCTGTGGATGGGCCTGGTGATTTCGGTGGGCGCGACGCTTCTTTTCTATCGCCTGATCCAGGCCGGCAACCTGGTGAACGTCACCAGCCTGTTCTATCTGGTGCCGGCAGGCACGGCTGCGCTGGACTATCTGGTGCTGGGCAACCGCCTGTCGGCATTGAGCCTTGCCGGCATGGGGGCAATCTTGTTGGGGCTGATGCTGGTGCTGCGGCATCCGGCCCCAAACATCAGGCCAGCGCGACGCTAACCGGACGGGAGCGGGGAGGGGCGGATGCGATGGAACCTGCAATGGAACCTGCACCCGTCCCCGCGACCGTCCCGGCGACGGCGGACCCCGCAACGGACGCCGATGGCGGTGTCGGAACTGTGGCGGCGCCGGCTGCGGATTCCGTTGCCGGGACGGGTGCAGGTTCTGTTGCGGGAACGGTTGCAGGTTCTTTTGCGGGAACGGTTGCAGGTTCTGTTGGGGCGTCCGTTGCGGCGCCCACGCTGGCGGCCACCTCCGCCTCGTCCACGCCACCCCCGGCATCCTGCCCGGCCCAGTAGCCGCTGACCAACTGCGCGGGCCGTTCCTTGGCCACGACGCGGGCGCATACCGACCAGGCATCCAGTCGGACGCTCAGGCCCGCGTAGACCCCGTGGCCGTCGCCAGCCTGGATGACGCCGTCCGCGCGCACGCCTTCACCGGCGCGGATGGAGCCGTCGGCGCGGATGTCTCCGCCGGCGATCATGCCCCAGCCCGAGGCCAGGTGGTCGCCGCAGTGAATGGCCCCGCCCGCCTGAATGCCCGAGGTGGCGTTGATGGCGTGGTCGGCGCGTACATCGCCGCCCGCCTTGATTCCCTGACCGCATTGGATGGCGCCTTGCGCGCGCACGTCCTGGCCGGCGTGCAAGTGGCCGGTGACGGCCAGGTCCTGGCCCGCGCAGATGTCCCATTTGGCGCGCACGTTGCCACGGCATTCCAGGCGCGAGGCGGATTCGATGCCCCAGTCGGCGCTGATGTCGCCGCCCGCGTGGATCTCGCCACCGCTTGCGATATTGGCGGCGGCCGTGATGTTTTCGCCCGCCATGATGGTTTCTCCGGCGCGGATGCCGCCGCCCGTGATGATGCTGCGCCCGGCGCGCACCACCGTGTCCACATTGATGCCCATGCGAATTTCCAGCGTGCCCGCGAAGACGATGGCGTTGGCATCAAGCGAGTCCAGCCTGAGCACGGCATCGGTCGGGCCAAACTGATCCAGCAGCCAGTTGGCGTCGCTGATGCGGCCATCGGCGACCAGGGCGTCAAGCACGGCCTGGTAGTCCCCCTGGCCGTTGTGATCGCGGATAAACCACTTGTAGCCGCCCGCGCACGGGTTCTTGGCTTTGACGAATTTTTTGGTGAGTTGCATGGCGCTGGATGAAGATCAATGCGTGGCCGGGCCGCCCGCCAAGAGGCAAGCGACGAAGATTCATGAGACGAGCGTTGCGCCCGGCCACGCGGCAGGGCGTACGCCGGCGCGCGCCACGGCATCGGCACGGATGTGCAAAGCCGCCGGCGGCAGGCCGGAATCAAAAATTGGGGCAGCGGGAAAGCCGGGGAATCAGCCGGGCTTGGAGCGCGCGTAGGCGGAACGCGCGGCGACTTCCTGCGAGCTCAACAAAGTCGAGCGCAGGGCGCAGAGAACGCAGGCAGCGGGAGGGAGGGGAGAAAAATTGGATCGCACGGGGGCAGATGCTAACACCCGGGCATCGCTAGTCAAGTCGGCAAGCTGTCCCCGAAACCGGGGGCAGCTTGCCGCGCGAGCGATCAGTTCGTCGAAACGATATTGCGTTCCTTGGCGATGCGCTGGCGCAGTTCCAGTTCACGCTTGATCTGGTCGGCGTATTGGGCGGGCGTATTGCCGTCCACCAACGATCCGCCATCGGCCAGGCGCTGGACAATCTTCGGGTCTTGCAGCGCTTTCACGGCCGCCGCGTGCACGCGCTCGACCACGGCCGGCGGCGTGCCGGCCGGGGCCACCAGCCCGTACCAGGCCATGTTGTCCATTTCCGGCAGACCGCCTTCCTTGAACGTCGGCACATCGGGCAGCGCGGGCAGGCGCTTGGGGGCGGCCACGGCCAGCGCGCGCAGCTTGCCCGCCTGGATGTGCGGCATCGAAGACGGCAGGTTGTCGAACTGGGCGTTGACCTGGCCGGCGATCACGTCGTTCAGCGCCGGACCCGAGCCGCGATAGGGCACGTGCACCATGTCTGTCTTGGTCAGCGACTTGAACAGTTCGCCGTCCAGGTGGCCGATGCCGCCCGCGCCGGACGATGCGTAGCTGTACTTGCCCGGGTTGGCCTTGAGCAGGGTGATGAATTCAGCCAGCGTCTTGGCGGGCACCGCCGGGTTCACCGTCAGCACGTTCGGCACGTTCACCAGGTTGGTGATCGGCGTGAAGTCCTTGAGCGGGTTGTAGGGGTTTTTCGGATTGGTGGCCGGGTTGGTGGCCATCGTGCTGACGGTGGCCACACCCAGCGTGTAGCCGTCCGGGGCCGAACGCACCAGCGCGTCGGCGCCGATCGAGCCGCCGCCGCCGCCCCGGTTTTCCACCACGACAGCCTGGCCCAGCTCGCGGCCCAGCCCTTCGGCAACGATGCGCGCCACGATGTCGGTGGTGCCGCCAGCGGCAAAAGGCACGATCAGGCGGATGGGTTTGTTGGGGTAGGGGTCGGCGGCCAGGGCCGACGAACTAAAGCAGACGCCTGCAATGGCGGCGGCCAGGACGGCCTTGGCATGAGACAGCACGGTCAAGAGTCTTCTCCATATTGTTGTTCCGAGCCGACCGGCTTCTTGGGCCGGCGTCGGTGAAGCGTGCCTTGCCTGGATGCTGGCTTGGTCGATGCTTCGTGGGCGCAATTCCACACAGGAATCCCCCTACGGTCAACTCAGGATTCACCCTGTAGGGCCCGAAAACTTTTTTCGGCCCCTTTGACGTTGCCGGAACATGCCGGCAGTTCGGCGAAAATCCCAAGCCGGACAACAACATGAACGTTTTCATCCCGTTTTTCAATGCGCAATGATTGCGCAGTCATCGTGCCGTCATTAGCCGGGTAAATGCATAAAGTTCTGCATAACTTACAAGAATCTGATATTTTTCGGGGGAGATTCTTGGCCTGTCCTGCAAGAAAGCTATTGCGTTTGTTTCTGTCTGCGCCGTTCAATGGGGCGTTGGTTGATGTCCCCGCGGGGCAACGTGTAGTGCAGCGACGCACCGGGCCAGGGTTCCGTCCGTCTTTCAATCCCCGGTCTGTTTCGTCTTTCGCTGCCACGTGCTGGCGGGAGGGGGCCCGGACATTCTCGGAACGCCATGTCGCTGATCCTGATCCTCGCTCTGCCGTTTGCCGGCAGCCTGTGCGCCGCGCTGCTGCCTTCCAACGCCCGCAATGCCGAGGCGTGGTTGGCCGGCCTTATCGCGCTGGCCTGTGTGATCTTGATAGCCAGCTTGTACCCCGACGTGGCCAACGGCGGCGTGATCCGCGCCGACATGCCCTGGGCGCCTGCCCTGGGCCTGCAATTTACATTGCGCATGGACGGCTACGCCTGGCTGTTCGCCTTGATCGTTTCCGGCATGGGCGCGCTGGTTGTGCTGTATGCGCGCTACTACATGTCGCCGGAAGACCCGGTCCCGCGCTTTTTCTCGTTTTTCCTGGCCTTCATGGCCGCCATGCTGGGCGTGGTGTTGTCCGGCAACCTGATCCAGTTGGTCATGTTCTGGGAAATGACCAGCCTGGCTTCCTTCATGCTGATCGCCTATTGGCACCACCGCCTGGACGCCCGGCGCGGCGCGCGCATGGCGTTGACGGTGACGGGCGCGGGCGGCCTGTGCCTGTTGGCCGGCGTACTGATCCTGGGCCATATCGTGGGCAGTTACGACATGGACCGCGTGCTGGCCTCCGGCGACCTGGTGCGCGCCGACCCCTGGTATCCCGCCGTGCTGGTCCTGGTGGCCCTGGGGGCGCTGACCAAAAGCGCCCAGTTCCCGTTCCATTTCTGGTTGCCCAACGCAATGGCGGCGCCGACCCCCGTGTCCGCCTACCTGCACTCGGCCACCATGGTGAAGGCTGGCGTATTCCTGCTGGCGCGCTTCTGGCCGGTGCTGGCCGGCACCGACCAATGGTTCTGGGTGATCGGCGGGGCAGGGCTGATCACGTTGGTGCTGGGCGCCTACGCGGCCATCTTCCAGCAGGACATGAAGGGGGTGCTGGCGTATTCCACCATCAGCCACCTGGGCCTGATCACGTTGCTGCTGGGGCTGAACAGTGAATTGGCCCTGGTGGCCGCCATTTTCCACATGATCAACCACGCCACGTTCAAAGCGTCGCTGTTTATGGCGGCGGGGGTGGTGGACCACGAAACCGGCACGCGCGACCTCAGCCGGCTATCCGGCCTGTACAAAGCCATGCCGATCACCGCCACGCTGGCCATGGTGGCGGCCGCGTCGATGGCCGGCGTGCCCCTGTTGAACGGTTTCCTGTCCAAGGAAATGTTCTTCGCGGAAACCACCTTTGTCAGCGGCGACCGCTGGACCCAGGTCGGCCTGCCGTTGCTGGCCACGATTGCCGGCGCGTTCAGCGTGGCGTATTCGCTGCGTTTCATCCTTCAGGTGTTCTTCGGCCCCCCGGCCACGGACCTGCCGCGCGCCCCGCACGAGCCCCCCGGCTGGATGTTGTTCCCCAGCGCCTTGCTGGTGTTCATGTGCCTGCTGGTGGGTATCGTGCCCAGCCTGACGGTCGGCCCCTTCCTGGCGACCGCCGCGCAGAGCATCCTGGGCGCAAACATGCCCGAATACAGTCTGGCCGTCTGGCACGGCGTGAATCTGCCGCTGGTAATGAGCATGGTAGCGACGACGGCGGGCGTGCTGCTGTACCTGGTTCTGCGTGCGCACCAGCGCGCCAACCCCGGCCGCGTTCCCTTCATCTACCGGCTGGACGGCCGGCGCACGTTCGAAGCGCTGCTGGACGGCTCCAGCGTGGCGGCCGCGTGGCTGCTGCGCTGGGTGGCCTCGTCGCGTTTGCAGGTGCAGATGCTGTTGATTGTGCTGGGCTCGTTGTTCGTGGCCTGGCTGCCGCTACGCGCGGGCGGGTGGCTGGAAGGCACCGGCCGCATGACGCCCGTGGACCCGGCGTTTGCCTTGCTGTGGCTGGTGGGCGGCGCGTGCGCGCTGGGTGCGGCGTATCAGGCCAAGTACCACCGTCTGGCGTCCCTGGCGCTGGCGGGCGGCGCGGGGCTGATCACCTGCCTGACGTTCGTCTGGTTTTCCGCGCCTGACCTGGCGCTGACCCAGTTGTCGGTGGAGGTGGTGACGGTGGTGCTGTTGCTGCTGGGCCTGCGCTGGCTGCCGCGCCGGATCGCGAAGGACGACGAAGAGCCCCTGAAGGCCACGCTGCTGGCTCGCGGCCGTCGGCTGCGGGATCTGCTGCTGGCCACCGCTGCCGGCACCGGCATGGCCGCGCTGGCGTATGCGGTGCTGGTGCGCCCGCAAGGCGACACGATTTCGTCATTCTTCGTTGACCGCGCGCTGCCTGACGGCGGCGGCACCAACGTGGTGAACGTCATCCTGGTGGACTTCCGCGGCTTTGACACCTTTGGCGAAATCACGGTGCTGGGCATCGTGGCGCTGACGGTCTACGCACTGCTGCGCCGCTTCCGCCCCGCCGCCGAAAGCGCGGACCTGCCGCGCCAGCAGCAAGAGCAGGACGGCGGCGTGCCGGCCGCGCCGGACATCAAGTCCCTGGTGCCCAGCGGCTCGATGATGGTGCCCACCGTGCTGGTGCGCCTGCTGCTGCCCACCGCCGCGTTGATTTCCGTGTATTTCCTGCTGCGCGGCCATAACCAGCCGGGCGGGGGATTCGTGGGCGGCCTCATCTTCGCCACCGCCGTCATCCTGCAATACATGGTGGGCGGCGTGTACTGGGTGGAATCGCGCAGCCGCCTGAATCCGCAGAATTGGATCGGCATCGGCCTGCTGGCCGCCGGCATCGCCGCCGTGACCGCATGGCTGGCCTACAAGCCGTTCCTGGCCGCGCTGGCCTGGGACGTGGCGCTGCCGCTGATCGGCCATGTGCATTTGTCCAGCGTGCTGCTGTTCGATCTGGGCGTGTACATGCTGGTGGTCGGCTCTACGGTGCTGGTGCTGGTGGCGCTGGCCCACCAATCGCTGCGCGCGCAACGCAAGGCCGCCGCCGAGATGCAGGCGGCCGCCATACAAACAGGGGAAGCCTGATGGAATTGATTTATGCCATCGCGATCGGCGTGTTGGCGGGCTCGGGAGTCTGGCTGCTGCTGCGGCCGCGTACCTTCCAGTTCATCATGGGCCTGTCGCTGGTTTCCTACGCGGTGAACCTGTTTATTTTCGGCATGGGCCGTCTTACGTCGGCTCGTCCGCCTGTCATCGACCCGGGCATGGCGCATGACCCGTCCTGGTACGCCGACCCGCTGCCGCAGGCGCTGGTTCTGACGGCCATTGTGATCGGCTTTGCCACCACCGCGCTGTTCCTGGTGGTGCTGTTGGCCTCGCGCGGCCTGACCGGCACCGACCACGTCGATGGACGGGAGTCCCAATCTTGAGTTTCTGGCTGCAACATCTTCCTGTCCTGCCCATCATCGTGCCGCTGTTTGCCGGCGCGGCCATGCTGCTGCTGGCCGACACCAGCCGTTATGCGCGCGGGGCAATTTCCATGGCATCCACGTTGGCCCAGCTGGCAGCCGCCATCGCCTTGCTGGTGGTCGCGGGCGGCGGCGTGCCGGGCGTCTGGCCGCAAGGCGTGGGCGTTTATCTGGTGGGCGACTGGCCCGCGCCCTTCGGCATCGTGCTGGTCGTGGACCGGCTGGCGGCGGTGATGCTGACGCTGACGGCCGTGCTGGGCCTGGCCACGTTGACCTATTCGCTGGCCCGCTGGGACCGCGCCGGGGTGCATTTCCATTCGCTGTTCCAATTCCTGCTGATGGGCCTGAACGGCGCCTTCCTGACCGGCGACCTGTTCAACCTGTTCGTCTTCTTCGAAGTGCTGCTGGCGGCATCCTATGGCTTGCTGCTGCACGGCTCGGGCGTGGCGCGCGTCAGCGCCGGCCTGCAATACATTGCCGTGAACCTGGTGGCGTCGTTCCTGTTGTTGATCAGCATTGCGCTGATCTATGGCGTGACCGGCACGCTGAACATGGCAGACCTGGCCTTGCGCGCCGGCAACCTGACGGGCGCCGAACGCATGCTGTTCGAAGCCGGGGCGGCCATCCTGGGCATCGCTTTCCTGGTCAAGGCCGGCGCCTGGCCGCTGAACTTCTGGCTGGTCAAGGGTTACGGGTCGGCCAGCGCGCCCATTGCCGCCATGTTCTCCATCATGACCAAGGTCGGCATCTATGCGCTGCTGCGTATCGGCTCGCTGCTGCTACCGTCGGGCGCGCCCGCCGCGTTCAGCCTGGACTGGATGTTCGCGGCCGGTCTGGCCACGCTGCTGTTCGGCGCGCTGGGGTTGTTGGCGACCCAGCAACTGGAAAAGATCGTGGGTTACTGCGTGATCGTCTCGGCCGGCACCTTGTTGACCGCGTTGGGCATGCCCGGCGTCACGCTGACCGGCCCCGCGCTGTTCTACCTGCTTAGTTCCGTCCTGACGACCGGCGCGTTCTTCCTCTTGGCCGAATTGATCGAACGCACCCGCAGCTTTGGCGCCAACGTGCTGGCCGTGACGCTGGACGCGTTCGACCTGGACGACCCCACGTCGGTCAACCGGTCCGACGATGTGGTCGGCGTGGCCATTCCGGCGGCCATGGCCTTTCTGGGGCTGGCGTTCATCTGCTGCGCCTTGCTGGTGACCGGCCTGCCGCCCCTGTCCGGCTTCGTGGCCAAGTTCTCGCTGTTGTCGGCCGCCGTGTCCGCCGCCACGGAGTCGGCGCCGCCGATGGACGCATGGATTTTGGTTGCCGCCGTGCTCGTCTCCGGGCTGGCGGGCCTGGTGGGGCTGGGGCGCACCGGCATTCGCGTCTTCTGGGCCAGCGACGACCGCAGCACGCCGCGCTTGCGCCTGATCGAAGCCGGGCCGGTTGCCGTGCTGTTGCTGTTGTGCGTGGGCCTGGCGGCGGGCGCGGGCCCGGTGTCGGCCTATCTTGACGACGCGGCGCGCTCGCTGGACCAACCCAAGTCCTACATCGAAGCCGTCATGTCCGCGCAAACCGTGCGCGGCCTGAAAGGGGGAAGCTGATGCGCCGCGTTTACTTCCTGTTCCTGCCCGTTTTCCTGTTTGTCTTGTGGCTGGTGCTGAATGAAAGCCTGTCGGCCGGCCAGATTGCGCTGGGCGCCGCGCTGGCCTTGTGGTTCACGTGGGCGGCCTCGCGCCTGCGCCCGCTGCACGCGCGCCCGCGTCGTCTGTGGAAGGCCGTGCCGCTTTTCCTGCACGTGACGGCGGACATCATCCGGTCCAACATCGCCGTGGCCAAGCTGATCCTGAGCCCCCGGCGCAATGAATTTTCGCCCGGCTTCATCATGATTCCGCTGACCATGCGCGACCCGCACGGGCTGGCGATGCTGGCTTGCATCGTGACCTACACGCCGGGCACGGTCTGGGTGGACCTGACCGCCGACCACCGCCTGAAGCTACACGTGCTGGACCTGCAAAACGAGCAGCACTGGGTCGACCTGGTGCAGCAGCGCTACGAGCGCCCGTTGATGGAGATGTTTGAATGACGATAAATACCGCACTGTATTGGGCGGCATCCTTCGCCCTGGTGTGCTTTGCGCTGGGCATGGTGTGCGCCACCATCCGCCTGTTGCGCGGCCCCACCGCGCAAGACCGCGTGCTGGCGCTGGACACCCTGTATATCAACGGCATGCTGATGATGCTGGTCTTCGGCATCCGGTCCGGCTCCTCGCTCTATTTCGACATTGCGCTGCTGATTGCGCTGTTCGGTTTTGTAGGGTCCACGGCGATGGCGCGTTTCTTGTTGCGCGGCGAGGTCATCGAGCCATGATGAACGCCGCCATTCCATTGTGGGCCGGCATCCCCGCCTGCGTGCTGCTGGTGCTGGGCGGGCTGTTGGCGCTGACCGGTTCGGCCGGGCTGCTGCGCTTTCGCAGCTTCTATGCGCGCATCCATGCGCCCACGCTGGGCAACACGCTGGGCTGCGCCTGCGTGCTGCTGTCCTCCATCCTGGTGTTTTCGGCGTGGTCCGCGCGACCGGTTTTTCACGAGGTCATCATCACCTTGCTGCTGGTGGTTTCGTCGCCCGTGACCGCCATGTTGCTGATGCGTGCGGCCACCTATCGTCATCGCCTGACGAAGGCCGACGCGGACCAGGACGCGCGCTAAGGCTGTAACAAGCGACACGGCATGTGAACGCCGGAAATCGTGCTGCAACGCGGCAATATCACTGACAGGGGCCAACCGCCCCTGTTTTTCTTTGTGCGGCAACAGCGGGGTAGTGGGGGGGCTTGAAGCGCGCTTGAAACGTAACCTTACGAAATCACGTCGCTGGTCATGTGCCCGGCGCACAGTCGTGGGATAGTGGTTTTCAACAAGCGGTGCAGCGGTACTGAAGACGGCACCGCTTTCGGTTCAATCTCGGTTCAATTCTAGTAAGGAGCTGGCCATGAACGTACGACCCATGCATACGAAACGCCTTGCGGCATCCCTTTGCGCGGCAGGCTTGATGCTGGCTGCGGGGGCGGTCCACGCGGCAGATGCGATCGGCCGCGCTGCCATCCAGTCCCAGTACGAGCAGGACGTGGCGAACTGCAAAAACGGCAATACCAATCAGGACCGCGCGACCTGCATGCGCGAAGCCGGCGCGGCGCGGGATGAAGCCTTGCGCCAGAATCTGAAGGCCGGCTCGTCCGACCAGCTTCAGCAAAACATGGTGGATCGCTGCAACCGCCTGCCCGCGGGCTCGCGCCAGGATTGCCTGACCCAGATGACTTCGCCCACCAACGTGCGCGGCAGCGTGCAGGGCGGTGGCGTCCTGCGTGAAACGGTGATCCAGGTGCCGGCCGGCACGGTCCCGCCCGCCAGCACTGTCCCGCCCGCCGGCACCATGCCGTCGACCGGTGCGATGCCGCCGGCTACATCCCCCGGCATGGCGCCGCCGCCTGCGGCGCCGGGTACGCCGATGCGCTGATCAGCGCGCGCAGCAAGCCTATCGGCCCGGCCGAGGCGCAACAGCCGCCACATTCAGGCAAAATGGCGGCTGTTGCGCCTTGCGCGCTTTTACGCTTGCCCCCATCACGCACCCATGTCCGACGTCATTGCCCTGATTTTCGACTTCGACGACACGCTGGCCTCGGACAGCACGTCCGGTTTCCTGGAAAGCATCGGCGTGGACACGGCCTCGTTCTGGAAGGACGAGGTCGACCCCTTGCTGTCCAAGCAAGACTGGGACCCGGTGCCCGCCTATCTCTACAAGATGATCCAGCTGTCGCAGGCCGGCAAGCACGGCCTGATCACGCAGCAGCGCCTGAAAGAGTGGGGCGCCAGGCTGGATCTGCATGATGGCGTGCCCACCTTGTTTTCCAGGCTGCGCGCGGCGGTGCGCGCCGAGCAGCCGCAGGTTCAGCTGGAGTTCTACCTGATCTCAAGCGGCATCGGCGACGTGGTCCGCTCGACGCCCATCGCGCACGAGTTCACCGAAATCTGGGCTTCCGAATTCGTCTACGGCGACGATGGCGGCATCACCTTCCCGCGCCGCATCGTCAGCTTCACCGACAAGACGCGTTATCTGTTCCACATTCAGAAGGGCATCATCGGCCGCGACTTTCGCAACAAGCCCTTCGAGGTCAACCGCAAAGTGCCCGAAGACCGGCTGCGCGTGCCGTTCGACCAGATGGTGTTCGTGGGCGATGGCTACACCGACATCCCTTGCTTTTCGCTGATCCGCCGTGCGGGCGGCTTCGCCTTTGGCGTCTGGGACCCCAAGCACCGCGACAAACGCAGCCGCGCCTGGGGCTTTATCGAAGAAGGCCGCGTGTCCAACCTGAACCAGGCCCGCTACGACGAAGAAGCCGAGCTGTATCAATGGCTTGAAGAAGCCGTGACCAGCCTGGCCGGCCGCATCGCCCTGAAGTCACGGGTGTACCGTGGTTGAGGCCGGCCCGCTGGCGGCAGTGCCCGCCTGGACGGCCGAAGACGCGCGCTACATCGAACTGGCGCTGCAAGAAGCCCAGGCCGCCTATGACATCGGCGAAGTACCCGTGGGCGCGCTGGTGGTTTCCGCGCAAGGCGAGATCCTGGGGCGCGGCTATAACCGCACCATCATTGACCACGACCCCACCGCCCACGCCGAAATCGTGGCGCTGCGCAACGCGGCGCGGCGCCTGGAAAATTACCGTTTGCCCGGCATCACCGTCTACGTCACGCTGGAACCGTGCGTCATGTGCATCGGCGCCATGCTGCACGCGCGACTGGCTCGCGTCGTCTTCGGCGCCTACGACCCGAAGACCGGCGCCTGCGGCAGCGTGCTGGACGTGGGCGCCGTGCCGAAACTCAACCATCACACTTCAGTCACCGGCGGCGTGCTGGCGGAACCTTGCGGCGATTTGCTGCGCCGGTTTTTCCGTGAACGCCGCGCCAAGGAATCCATCGCATGAGCACCCGCAAACCCGCCAAATCCGCCTCCAAAAAGGCGGCTACCTCGGCGGCCGCCGCCCACGATCATGACCATGGGCTCGCCTGCGGCGAGGACTGCGGTCACGATCACAGCCACGATCATGCCGACGGGCAAGTCTTGCCGGACGCCCGCGGCATCTACCTGATCTCGCCGTCCTCCGCCGTGCGCGACCCCGCCACGGTTGAATTGGCGCGTGAACGCTTGCAGCAGCAAGGCTTCAGGACGGCGGTGGACCGCAGCGCCTACGCCGTGCACCAGCGTTTCGCGGGCACCGACGCGCAGCGCGCCGCCAGCCTGGTGCGCGCCACCAAGCAAAAGCTGCCCATCGTCATGGTCACGCGCGGCGGCTACGGCATGGGCCGCCTGCTGGACCAGATCGACTGGACGGCCATGGCCGACAGCGGCAAGCGCTTTGTCGGGATGAGCGACTTCACGGCTTTCAACCTGGCGCTGCTGGCCAAGACGGGCGCCGTCAGCTACAGCGGCGCCACCGCCGTGGCGGACTTTGGCGGCAAAAAGGTGGACGACCTGACCGAAGCCCTGTTCGGCGAAGTCATGCGAGGCGAGCTGGAAATCCTTAGCTTCGAAACCCAGGACGCCGACCCGGTGGACGCCCGCGGCATCCTGTGGGGCGGCAACCTGGCCATGGTGGCGTCCTTGGTCGGCACCCCGTATTTCCCGAAGGTGCGCGGCGGCATCCTGTTCCTGGAAGACGTGGCCGAACACCCGTATCGCGTTGAACGCATGCTGATCCAGCTGGCGCAGGCCGGTGTGCTGGCCAAGCAAAAGGCCATCGTGCTGGGCCGTTTCACCGACTACAAGCTGGCCCCGCACGACAAGGGTTACGACCTGCACGAAGTGGTGGCGTGGCTGCGCAAGACGGTCAAGGTGCCGGTGATTACGGGCCTGCCGTACGGCCATGTGGCCACCAAGGCCACGCTGCCCATCGGCCAGAAGGTCGGCATCGCCACCGAGAAGGGCCTGGCCCATCTGGTGCTGGACGAACACCACCACTGATCCGGGCAGGCGAGCGCCCGTTTGCTACACTATCGGGTTTCCTCGCATGCGTCTTCGGACGCCTACAGACTCAAAATACCGTGATATCCACAGCCAATCTCACCATCCAGTTCGGTCCCAAGCCCCTTTTCGAGAACGTCAGCGTCAAGTTCGGGGAAGGCAACCGGTACGGGCTGATCGGGGCCAATGGGTCCGGTAAGTCGACGTTCATGAAGATCATCGGCGGCGACCTCGAAGCGTCCGGCGGCAACGTGTCGCTGGAGCCGGGCGTGCGCCTGGGCAAGCTGCGCCAGGACCAGTTCGCGTTCGAAGACCTGCGCGTGCTGGACGTCGTCATGATGGGCCACACCGAAATGTGGGCCGCCATGTCCGAGCGCGACGCTATCTACGCGAACCCGGAAGCCACCGAAGACGACTACATGCGCGCGGCCGACCTGGAAGCCAAGTTCGCCGAGTACGACGGCTACACCGCCGAAGCGCGCGCCGGTGAACTGCTGCTGGGCCTGGAAATCGCCGTGGACCAGCACAACCTGCCCATGCGCGAAGTGGCCCCGGGCTGGAAGCTGCGCGTGCTGCTGGCGCAGGCGCTGTTCTCGAACCCCGACGTCCTGCTGCTGGACGAGCCCACCAACAACCTGGATATCAACACCATCCGCTGGTTGGAAAACGTGCTCAACAGTTACCAGAGCACGATGATCATCATCAGCCACGACCGCCACTTCCTGAACCAGGTGTGCACGCACATGGCCGACGTGGACTATGGCGAAATCCGCATCTACGCGGGCAACTACGACGATTACATGCTGGCTTCGACGCAGGCCCGCGAGCGCCTGGTGTCCAACAACGCCAAGGCCAAGGAACGCGTTGCCGAATTGCAAGACTTCGTTCGCCGCTTTGCCGCCAACAAGTCCAAGTCGCGCCAGGCCACCTCGCGCTTGAAGCAGATCGACCGCATCAAGGCGGACCAGGTCGTGGTCAAGCCGTCGTCGCGCCAGAACCCGTACATTCGCTTTGAACAGAACAAGGTCATGCACCGCCTGGCGGTCACGGTCGAAAACCTGACCAAGGCCTACGACGCGCCGGTCATCACCAAGTTCTCGGCAATGGTGGACGCGGGCGAAAAAATCGCCATCATCGGCGCCAACGGCGTGGGCAAGACCACCTTGCTGCGCTTGCTGGCCACGGAACTGCAACCGGATTCGGGCTCGGTGAAATGGTCCGATAACGCCGACCTGGGCTACATGGCGCAGGACGTTTCCGACCAATTCCTGCAAACCGACATCAATTTGCTGGACTGGATGGGTGACCATCGCCAGCCGGGCGACGACGACCAGTCGATCCGTTCGGTGCTGGGCCGCCTGCTGTTCTCGGCGGACGACCTGCCCAAGGCGCCCAAGGTGCTGTCCGGCGGCGAAAAGAACCGCATGACCTTCGGCCGCCTGATGCTGGGCCGGCACAACGTCATGCTGCTGGACGAGCCCACCAACCACCTGGACATGGAATCGATCGAATCGCTTCAGTTCGCGTTGGAAAAGTACGAGGGCACGCTGGTGTTCGTGTCGCATGACCGCGAATTCGTATCCGGCCTGGCTACCCGCGTGATCGAAATCCTGCCCTCGGGCGAGATCATCGATTACCGCGGCGGCTACGAAGACTATCTGGAATCGCGCGGCATCGAAGCCTGAGCCCGCTGGGAGGCATGTCGGCCTGACGGTGGCCGACGTGTCAGCCACCCATCCCGTCCATCACGGCGCGCCTCTCGGGGCGCGCCGCGTTGTTTTCAGCCGTGCCGCTGTTCAGCAAGCTGCAATATTGATTGCGCTATCATCGGGTTTACCCTGAGCCGCTCGGCCAGGCATTTTTTTTCCCAGACCAATGTCCCCCACACCGCACAGCACGCCGGACGGCGCGCCGATCAGCACGTACGCGCTGACGTTTCGCATCGTCGCTATCGCCTTCTTCACCTTCATTTGCTACCTGGCCATCGGCTTGCCGCTGGCGGTGTTGCCTGGCTATGTGCACGACAAACTGGGCTATGGCACGGTGCTGGCCGGGCTGGCGATCAGCGTGCAGTACGTGGCCACCTTGCTTAGCCGCTCGCACGCCGGGCGCATGGCGGACACGGTGGGCCCGAAGCAAACCGTCGTGATCGGCATGATTGCCTGCGCGGCAAGCGGCGTTTTCCTGCTGCTGGCCTATGCCTTCGAACGTAGCGCCTGGTTGAGCATGACGGCAATCATCGTCAGCCGGCTGGCGTTGGGGTTCGGGGAAAGCTGGGTGGGCACGGGGTCGGCCACGTGGGCCATCGCGCGGGTCGGGCCGCTGCACACGGCGCGCGTCATCTCGTGGAACGGCATCTGCACGTATGGCGGCTTGGCGCTGGGCGCACCGCTGGGTGTGACGCTTGAGCGGGAATGGAGCATGGGCGCGCTGGGCGGGGCGGTGTTGCTGCTGGGTCTGGCCGGCTTGGGGCTGGCCGTCAGCCGCGCGGCGGTGTCTATCGTCGGCGGCCACCGGATGGCCTTCAAGAGCGTGGTGCTGCGCGTCTTCCCGCACGGCATGGCGCTGGGGCTAGGGTCGGTGGGCTTCGGCACCCTGGCTGCCTTCGTGGCGCTTTACTACACCAGCATGTCCTGGGAAGGCGCGGCGCACGCGCTGAGCGCCTTCGGGTGCGCGTTCATCGGCGTGCGGCTGCTGTTCGCCGGCACCATTACGCGCTATGGCGGTTTTCGCGTGGCGCAGGTTTCCTTCCTGGTGGAAGCGGCGGGCCTGCTGTTGCTGTGGCTGGCGCCCAATCCCACCGCCGCGCTGCTGGGCGCCGCGTTGACGGGATGCGGGTTCGCGTTGATTTTCCCTGCCATCGGCGTCGAGGCCGTGGCGCGCGTGCCGGCGGGCAGCCGAGGCGCGGCGCTGGGCGCCTATTCGGCATTTCTGGACCTGGCGCTGGGCGTAACTGGCCCCATCGCCGGCTATATCTCCAGCGGCTATGGCTACCCGCCCATCTTCCTGTCCGCCGCCCTGGCGGTGGTGATCGGATTTGTGATTGCGTACGGGCTGCAACGCCACGCCAGCCGGCAAGCCGTCGCCCAGACCGCAACCCGCTAGACCTTCCGGTCTTTATTCATATAACGGGAAGCTTTAAAGACATTCAATATTGATCGTTTGAATTCATATAACGAATTGTTAGATTTAGGCTTCGTCTTCACGCGCGCCCACGATTCGTTCCATGAACCTGACCTTCGATCACGTCCACAAGCACTTCGGCGACCTGCCCGTGGTGGACGACTTCACCAGCGACATCAAGCCCGGTGAACTCGTCGCCCTGGTCGGCCCCTCTGGCTGCGGCAAGTCCACGCTGCTGCACCTGGCGGCGGGCCTGGAACAGCCCACGCAGGGTCGCGTCCTGGCCGACGGCAAGCCCGTGTCCGGCCCGCACCCCAGCCGCACGCTGGTATTCCAGGAACACGCGCTGTACCCGTGGCTGACGCTGGAAGACAACGTGGCGTTGGCGTTGGAATTTCAAAACATCCCCAAGAAGCGCGCCCGCGAAGGCGCTCGCCAATGGCTGGCGCGCGTCAGCCTTGCCGGCTTCGAACACTACTATCCGCATCAGGTGTCCGGCGGCATGCGGCAACGCGCTGCACTGGCGCGCGCCTTCATCGCCCAGCCCCAGACCATGCTGATGGACGAGCCGTTCGGCGCGCTTGACGCGCTGACCCGCCTTAGCCTGCAAGACGTGCTGCGCCAGCTGATCGCCCAGGAAAAGCCTACCGTCCTGCTGGTTACGCACGATGTCGACGAAGCGCTGTTCCTGGCCGACCGCATTGTGGTCTTCAGCCCGCGTCCGGCGCGTGTGTTGCGCGAATTCAACCTGGCGCATCGTGCCAAGACGCACGACCTGTCCGACCTGGCCGCTGAAAAGCGCGAGATCCTGCGCCTGCTTGGCATCGCCGTGGACGGCTCGCAAGCCCATGCCGACATGGCGCTGGCTGCCTGACCCATCCTGGCCTGACCCCATCCTGGCTTGAACCCACCCTTATCCGTCGCGGCGTTTTCGCGCCGCCACCTTTGAATTCCCTGGAGCTTTACCCATGAAATTGAAGCAATGGCTGTCCCTGCCGCTAGCGGCCGCGCTGCTGGCCGCGGCCCCCGCGATGGCCGCCGAAAAATTCCGCGTGGGCTATCTGCGCGTCATGGACGACGCGCAAGCCATCGTCGCGCAAGAGGGCGGTTTTTATAAGAACGCGGGGCTGGATTCCGAGCTGATCGAATTCAAGTCCGGCACCGATCTCATCAAGGCCATCGTCGGCGGTCAGCTGGATATCGGCGTCCTGGGCTTCACCAACGCTGTCGCGTGGGCCTCCAAGGGCGCCGACCTGAAAGTGGTGGGCGGCGCGCAGCAGGGCTATCACTCGCTGATCGTGCGCGACGATTCCGGCATCAAGGACATCGCCGGCCTGAAGGGCAAGACGCTGGCCTCGCAAGCCGAAGGCAGCACGGCCGACGTGGTGTTGAAGGGCGTGGTGCTCAAGCAGGGCAACCTTAGCGCCGACGACGTCAACATCATGGGCGTCAGCCCGGCCGTTGCCGTGCAGTCGCTGGTGGGCAAACGCGTGGACGCGGCCTTCCTGTTCGAGCCCTATGACCGCATCGCGCAACTGGTGGCGCCGGTCAAGCAGATCTACGAAGTGGGCCAGGCCTGGCCGTTCCCGTGCATGGTGGTGATCACCTCCGGTGAGACGCTGGCCAAGCGCAAGGACGATGTCTGGAAGGCGCTGGACGCGCAGAACCAGGCCATTACGCTGCTGCAGAAAGAGCCGGCGCAGGCGTCCAAGCTGATCGCGTCGTACTTCATTGCCGAGCCTACGCTCAAGACGCTGTCGCGGGGCGAGCTGCCGCGCGAAACGGTGATCGCCGAGGCCATCAGCACCCAGGTCTTCACGCCCAAGCTCACGCAGAAGGACACGGCGCGCATGCAGGAAATCGCCGATATCCTGCAAGCCCAGGGGTCGCTGAAAACGCGTGACGGCAAACCGTACGACGTGTCCAGCATTGTTGATCTGTCCTGGCAAGAGGCGCGCAAACTTTGAGCTCGTCTACCCGAGTGACCGGCGCCCGCAAGCATCTTGCGGGCGTTTTGGGCGTCCTGTTCATTCTGTTGTTGTGGCAGCTGGCGGCGTTCGCCTTGCCTGATTTCCTGATGCCGGGCGTGCCGGCCGTGGTCCAGCGCCTGTTCGAGGATCTGGGCAAGCAGTCGTTCCATCAAAGCCTGATGGGCACGCTGGGCCGGCTGGGCGCGGGCTACGGACTGGCGCTGGTGGCAGGGATTGGTTTCGGCCTGGTGGCCGCCGTGCTGTTCTTCTTTCGCGAAGTGCTGCGCAGCGCCATCGTCATCCTGCAATCGATTCCGTCTATCGCCTGGGTGCCGCTGTTCCTGATCGTGATGGGCTTTGGCAACACGCCCATCATCGTCGTGGTCGCGCTGTCGGCGTTTTTCCCCGCCGCGCTCAGTGTCATGAACGCCACCGAATCCGTGCAGCGTGTGCACGTGTCGGCCGCGCGCGTGATGGGCGCGACGCGTTGGGGCCTGGTCAAGCGGGTGTACCTGCCCGCCGTCATGCCCGAACTGATCACCGGCGCGCAGCTGGCCTTCGGCAACGCCTGGCGCGCGCTGATCTCGGCTGAAATGCTGATCGGTTTCGGCAAGGGCCTGGGACGTTCGCTGGCGTACTCGGGCGAAATCGCCGACATGACGGGCGTGATGACGAACATCCTGGTCATTGCCGTCCTGGCCGCGCTGATCGACCAGTTTGTGCTTGAAAACCTGAAGCACCGTCTGCTTCGGTATCAGTACGTTTGACTGAGTTTTGGCTGGGTATTGGCTGAGTATTGGCGCCTGAATTCAAGGTTGCCAATCAGCCAGCATGGCAGTCCAAACCCAAGTCCAAACCCCAGTCCAAACCCCAGTCCAAAGCCAAGCCCAAAGCCAAGTCCAAACCCAAGTCCAAAGCCAAAGTCCCAGTCTTAGTTCAAGTTCCAGCCCATGTTCCAGCCCACGCGACTCTTGCGCCGCCTTGCCCTGACCACAGCATGCATGCTGCTGGTCGGCACAAGCGCGGCGCATGCCCAGCCGGCGCCCTTTACCGCAGCCCATGCGCGCGGGGAACTGGTGGTGGGCGTGCCGTATCTGGCGCCGCCGCCTGTGGCCGGCGCCAAGATCCGCACGCCCGACGGGCTGGACGCGAACATGGCCGAACGCCTGGGCGCCAGCCTGAAGCTGCCCGTCCGTTTGCAACAGGTGAAGGCGGATGAGGCCGACGCGGCACTGGCGGCCGGGAAAGTGGACGTGGTGCTGGCCGATGATGCCGACGCCCAGCCCGCGCCGGCTACCGTCGCCGTGCAACCCACGGGCTACCGCGCGCGCCCCAAGGCGGTGATACGCAGCGACACCCGCCTGCGCAAGCCGGACGACGCAAAGGGGCACACCGTCTGCATGGCCGAAGCGGACACCCACGCGCGATCCCTGGCGGCAAGCTGGGGCGCGGCGGTGCGCACGTACCGCGTGCCGTCCGATGCGCTGGTAGCGGTGCGCGAAGGCGCTTGCGATGTCGGGCTGGTGGATGACGCCGTCTGGGAACCGCTGGTGCGCTTTCCAGAGTGGAAGAAGTTCTCGTCAACGCTGGCCGCCGACGGCGAGACCCGTGAACGGGTGTGGCTGCTGCCCGCCTCGGACACGGCCAGCCGGGCCTGGATGGCGAACGAAATGCGCGCCTGGAGCCAGGCCGGCGCCTGGAAGGCGATGACCGCGAAATGGGCGCGCGATGTGGCCTTCGACGTCTATCTGGACCAGGAAGTGCCCGACTGCCACGGCTAGCGGCGGGCCTTGGCCCAGCACTTACAATGCCGGGCATGACGCACACGTTGACCGCTTCCTGCTCGTATCAGGAAGACATCAAGAAAAGCCGCTTTGTCGCCTACGCCGCCCCGGTTGCCTCCGTGGACGAGGCGATGCGTTTCTTTGCCGAACACAGTGATCCCGAGGCCACCCACAATTGCTGGGCCTATCGCATTGGGCAGGAATATCGGTTCAACGACGATGGCGAGCCCGGCGGCACGGCCGGCCGCCCCATCCTGCAAGCCATCGAAGGGCAGGACATGGACCGCGTGGCGGTGCTGGTGGTGCGCTGGTATGGCGGCATCAAGCTGGGCGCGGGCGGGCTGGTGCGGGCCTATGGCGGTTGCGCCGCCAATTGCCTGCGCCTGGGGCAGCGTACCGAAATCGTGGATCTTGCCACGGTGACATGCACCTGCGGTTTCGCGGAATTGGCGTTGTTGAAGTCGCGCCTGGCGCAAGCCGGGGCGGTGGTGCAACAGGAAGACTTCAACCCGGACGGCGTGTCGCTGTGCTTCGTCGTGCCGCGCAGCGCGCTGGGTGACCTGGAAGTCACTGTCGCCAACATCACGCGCGGACGCTCGGCGTGGGAGCTCGTGTCCTGAGCCGCCGAATAGACCGCGCACCACAATGGAAAGGGGCCCGCTGTGGGGCCCCTTTGTCATTTACGCGTTCTGGCTGTCTTGCGCCGCGGCGATTTCCTGGTGGACCTTTTCCATGTCCACCTCCTTGATCTTGGCCAGCAGCTCGTTGAGCTGCCCGCCCGACAAGGCGCCGGGTTGCGAGAACAGCAGAACTTTCTCACGGAAGACCATCAGCGTGGGAATCGAGCGGATTCCCAGGGCGCCAGCCAGTTCCTGCTCGACGTCGGTGTTCACCTTGGCGAACGTGACATCGGTGTGCTCGGTCGCGGCCTGCTCAAATACGGGAGCAAAGCCACGGCACGGGCCGCACCACGGAGCCCAGAAGTCGACGATCAGGGTACCGTCCGGCGTGATGGCGTCCTGGAAGCTTTCTTTGGTGAGTTCAACAATACTCATTTTGGATCCTTGCCGCGGAGCGCGGCGCAAAAAGTCGGTGTCGAGATCCGGGGTGTGCCCGCCCCGGCCTGATTCGGCGACGCTTTATGTGCCACGCGCTCTGGCGTAATAGTAGAGCCGGCGATGGCAGCGTCGCAATGGTTGGCGCTGTGGAGAGCGCAGTCAGCGGTGCTTAGACCGCGGTTTTTGTAGAGACGCCGGCATCGTTCTTCAACGACGCGACGATCTCGAAAGAGCGCAGGCGATCCGCGATATCGAAGAAGTCGGACACGATCATGACCTCGTCGGCTTCGGTTTCGGCAACCAGGGCCTCCAGCCGCCGCTTGACGGTGTCCGGCCCGCCCACGATGGAAGCGCCCAATCTTTGATTGACCGCTTCACGCTCCCATTCGTTCCACAAACCATCCATGTTGTCGACCGGCGGCTGCAATTGCAGGCGGTGGCCGCGTACCAAAGACAGGAATTTAAGCTGCTGCGTGGTCGCCTGGCGCCGGGCGGCTTCATCGGTTTCAGCCGCCACGACCGGCACGCCGATCATCGCGTACGGACGCGACAGCGTGGCCGACGGCTTGAACAGGTGCCGGTACAGGCGCATGGCCGCCATGCCTTCGGGCGAGAAATGCCCCGCAAACGAAAACGGCAAGCCCAATTCGGCAGCCAGGCGGGCGCTGAAATCGCTGGAACCCAGCAGCCAGATCGGAATGTCCAGCCCTTCGCCGGGAATGGCGCGCACGGGCTGCCCAGGGCGGGAAGCCGCCAGGAACCCGCGCAATTCTTCCACCAGCGCCGGAAATTCCAGGCCGCTGCGGGGGCCACGGCGCAGCGCGTGCTGCGTGGCGCCATCGCTACCGGGCGCGCGACCCAGGCCCAGGTCAATGCGGCCGGGATAAAGCGTTTCAAGGGTGCCGAACTGCTCGGCAATGATCAAGGGCGCGTGGTTGGGCAACATGATGCCGCCGGAGCCAACGCGCAGCGTGCTCGTGTGACCGGCCACATGGCCGATCAGCACGGCCGTCGCGCTGGAAGCGATGCCGTTGATGTTGTGGTGCTCGGCCAGCCAGAAGCGGTTGTATCCCAGCTTCTCAACGTGCTGGGCCACCGCCACGGTGTTGCGAAACGCGTCCGCGGCATCGCGGCCCTGAACTATCGGGGCCAAATCCAGGACCGAAAACGGGATGCGGGCAAGGGCGCTCATGCGGACGTCTCCTGGTTCAAGGCAACGGCACGACAGGACGGCAACACGGGGACAAAGCGGGTAGGGCGCAAGGTGAACTCCATACGAGATACATGGGGAGTGTATCGACGAATTCAACCGAAGCAGGCAGCAACCTTGCGGCCGGGCGGGTTGTATTGGCGGGCGCTATGCCCGCCATTGCACCACGCTATTCCGGAAAGAACGCGTACCGGATCACGAACAGCACGGCCACCAGCCACGTGGCCGGGTGCACGTCGCGGACCTTGCCCGTGGCGGTTTTGAGGACCACATAGCTGATGAAGCCGAAGGCGATGCCGTTGGCGATCGAGTACGTGAACGGCATGACCAGTGCGGTCAGCGCGGCCGGGGTCGCTTCGGTGACTTCGTTCCAGTCGATATCGATCAGTTCGCGCATCATCAGGCCGGCCACGTAGAGCAGGGCGGGCGCGGTGGCGTAGGCGGGGACGGCGCCGGCCAGCGGCGAGATGAACAGGGCGGCCAGGAACAGCAGCGCCACGACCAGTGCGGTCATGCCGGTACGGCCGCCTGCCTGCACGCCCGATGCGCTTTCCACGAAAGCCGTGGTGCTGCTGGTGCCCAGGGCCGAGCCGGCGACGATGGCGGTGCTGTCCGCGAACAGAGCGCGGCCCAGGCGGTTGGGCCGGCCTTCGGGGACCAGGCCGGCGCGCTTGGCCACGCCCACCAGCGTGCCGGTGGCGTCGAACACTTCAACCAGCACGAACACCAGGATTACGTGCACGAAACCGCTGTGCAGCGCGCCCATGACGTCCAGTTTCAGGAAGGTGGGTGCCAGGCTGGGCGGGGCCGAAAAGATGCCTTTGAATTCGTTGTAGCCCAGCGCCATCGACAGCACGGTGACTACGATGATGCCGATCAGGATGGCGCCGCGCACGCGCAACGCATCCAGCGACGCAATGATGAAAAAGCCCAGGATGGCGAACAGCGGGCCGTGCGTGGTCAAGTTACCCAGGGAAACCTTGGTGGCCGGGTGGGCAACCACGATGCCGGCGCTGGACAGCGCGATAATTGCCAAAAACAGCCCGATGCCCGCCGCAATCGCGCTGCGCAGGGAATGCGGAATGCCTTTGACCAGCCAGACGCGGATGCCCGATATCGTCAGGATCAAGAAGATCACGCCCGAAATGAACACGGCGCCCAGCGCTTGTTCCCAGGTGTAGCCCATGGTTTTGACGACGGTGAACGCGAAGAAGGCGTTCAGGCCCATGCCGGGCGCCATGCCGATCGGCCAGTTGGCGATCAATGCCATCACCAGCGAACCCAGCGCGGCCGCCAGGCAGGTGGCCACGAAGACAGCGTCGCGGTCCATGCCGGTGGACGACAGGATGTCCGGATTGACGAAGATGATGTAGGACATCGTCAGGAACGTCGTCAGACCGGCCACGATCTCGGTGCGCGCGTTCGTGCCGTGTTCACGCAGCTTGAATAACTTCTCCAGCATTCCAGTCCCCAGTGTGTTTGCAGGCTTGTCGGTTGTTGTAGGCGGCGCCCCACAGGGGCCGCACCATTTCAAAACTCGCGTATTTTCGCATCAGTTGTAAACTCTGCCGCCATGATTATCCTCGGCTTTGAAAGCTCCTGCGACGAAACCGGTGTCGCAGCCGTCTGTACGGAACGCGGCCTGCTGGCGCACGCGCTGCATACCCAGATCGCCATGCACCAGGAATATGGTGGCGTGGTGCCCGAACTTGCCTCGCGCGACCATATCCGGCGCGTGGTTCCCTTGACTCGCCAGGTGCTGCAAGACGCGGGCCTGCAAATGTCGGATATCGGCGCGGTGGCCTATACGGCCGGGCCGGGCTTGGCCGGCGCCTTGCTGGTAGGCGCCAGCGTGGCGCAGTCCTTCGCGTGGTCACGGCATTTGCCGGCCATCGGCATCCATCACCTGGAAGGCCACCTGCTGTCGCCCATGTTGGCCGACCCGCGCCCCGACTTTCCTTTTGTGGCGTTGCTGGTGTCCGGCGGCCATACGCAGCTGATGCGGGTGGACGGCGTGGGACGCTACGAACTGCTGGGCGAAACGCTGGACGACGCCGCGGGCGAAGCCTTCGACAAATCGGCCAAGCTGATGGGCCTGGGCTATCCCGGCGGCCCGGCGCTGGCAAAGCTGGCGGGGCAGGGCGATGCCAGCCGTTTCGACCTGCCGCGCCCCATGTTGCACAGCGGTGACCTGGACTTCAGTTTCAGCGGCTTGAAAACCGCCGTGCTGACCCGCGTGAAGGCGGCGGAAAAGGCGGGCGGGCTGGACGAGCAGACGCGGGCCGACCTGGCGGCGGCTACCCAAGGCGCGATCGTGGACGTATTGGCCGCCAAGGCAATCAAGGCGTTGAAGCAGACGGGATTGCGCCGTCTGGTGGTGGCCGGCGGCGTGGGTGCCAACCAGTTGCTGCGGGCCAAATTGGCCGCGGCGCTCAAGCCCTTGCGGGCCCAGGCGTATTTTCCGCCCTTGGAGCTGTGCACCGATAACGGCGCGATGATCGCCTTCGCGGCGGCTGAAAGGGTCAAGGCCGGGCTGGTGAAACTGGACGCCGATGCGCACAGCTTCACGGTCAAACCCCGCTGGGATCTTGCCGATATTGCCTGATCAACCGGGCTTTTTCTTGCCGCCGATCTTGCTTTCGGTGCCCTGGACCAGGCGCGTGATGTTGGCGCGGTGACGATAGAACAGCAGCACGCCGATCACCGCCAGCGCCACGCCCATGGCCGGCTGCGCGTACCAGGCCAGGCCCGAGCCGAACACGTAGTAGACCGGCGCGAAGAATGCCGCCACCAGCGAAGCCAGCGACGAATACCGGAAGAACACGGCAACGATCAGCCAGGTGGCGGCGGTGGCCACGGCCAGCCAGGGCTGGATCGCGACCAGCACACCCAGCGCCGTAGCCACGCCCTTGCCGCCCTTGAAACCGAGAAAAACCGGGTACAGGTGGCCCACGAAAGCGGCCAGCGCCACCAGCGCCAGACCGGCCGGCGCGATGCCGGGGGCCAGTCTTTCGGCCAGCCAGATGGCGAACCAACCCTTGGCCGCGTCGCCCAGCAAGGTCAGCGCGGCGGCCGTCTTGTTGCCGGTACGCAGCACATTGGTCGCGCCCGGGTTCTTGGACCCGTAGCTGCGAGGGTCCTGCAGCCCCATCAGCTTGCTGACGACCACGGCGAACGGCACGGAGCCGATCAGGTAGGCCAGCAGGATGAGCGCGGCGGTGAACGCCAGGGAGGGTTCGGTAATCGCCATGGAAAGGGAGTCCGTTGTTGTCGCAATGGCGCGGATTCTACCGCGCCGCGCGCCACCCCTGGCTACGGGTTATCGAGCGTGGCGTCCAAGCCCCGTGGTTGCACGCAGTCATACAGGGCGGGACGGCGGACGGTACAATCCGACACGTCCTTCCGCGTTTTATTTTCTTTCGGATGCACAATGCGAATTCTGGTTTCGAACGATGATGGTTATTCGGCCCCTGGGCTCGAAGCGCTGGTAGCGGCGCTGCAAGGCCTGGGCGATCTCACCGTCGTTGCGCCCGAGACCAACCACAGCGGCGCTTCCAATTCCCTGACCTTGAACCGCCCCTTGTCCGTGCGCACGGCCTCGAACGGCTTCATCGCCGTCAATGGCACGCCGTCCGATTGCGTGCACGTGGCGCTGACCGGCTTGATGGATACCCGGCCCGACCTGGTCGTGTCCGGCATCAATAACGGCGCCAACATGGGCGACGACACCTTGTATTCCGGCACGGTGGCCGCCGCCAGCGAAGGCTATCTGTTCGGCATTCCCGCCATTGCGTTTTCGTTGGCCGAAAAGGGCTGGGAACACATCGAGTCAGCCGCGCGCGCGGCCCGCCAGGTGGTGGAACGCCATCTGGCCCAACCGCTGGCCGCGCCCGTACTGCTGAACGTCAATATCCCGAACCGCCGCTTTGAAGACCTGCACGGCTTCGCGGTTACGCGTTTGGGCAAGCGGCATCCCTCGCAGCCCGTCGTGCGCACCACCACGCCTTATGGCGACACGGTGTACTGGATCGGCCCGGTCGGCCTGGCGGCCGACGCCACGCCCGGCACCGATTTCCATGCGGTGGAGCAGGGCACGGTATCGGTCACGCCCTTGCGGCTGGACCTGACCCAGCACAGCCAGCTGGACGAAATCAGAACCTGGGCGGAGCCGTTATGCGCAAACGCGTAAGCCAACCCGATGTCTCGCAGGCCGTGCCCGGCCGGCCCAGCCCGGCCCGCTACGACTCGGGTCGCCTCAGCCCCGGCGTCACGGCCACCAACAGCAACACCCGTATTTCAGCCGCCACGCTGCCCCGCCAGACCCAGGCGCCGGCGCCTGCGGCGGGAAACAATCTTGGCTTGAATTCGGACCGACTGCGCCAGGCGATGGTGCAGCGCCTGCGGGGCCAGGGCATCACCGACGAGCGCGTCTTGAACGCCATGGCCGCCGTGCCGCGTCATCTGTTTGTCGACGAAGCACTGGCCAGCCGCGCGTACGAAGACGCCGCGTTGCCCATCGGCCATTCACAAACCATCTCGCAACCGTGGGTGGTCGCGCGCATGATCGCGGCGGCTTGCGAAGACCGCGCGCCGACCCGCGTGTTGGAAGTGGGCGCGGGTTGCGGCTATCAAGCGGCAGTGCTTGCGCAGTTCGTGCGCGAGGTCCATTCCATTGAACGCATCCGTGGTCTTTACGAGCTTGCGCGCGAGCATTTACGCGCCTTGCGGCTGACGACGCGCATCCGCCTGATCTATGGCGACGGCACGCTGGGCCTGCCCGGCGTGGCGCCGTTCGATGCTATCGTTGTGGCTGCCGCTGGCCTGGCCATTCCGCAAGCGCTGCTTACGCAGCTGGCGCCGGGCGGACGCCTGATCGCTCCCGAAGGGGGCACGAACCAGCGCTTGGTGCTGATCGAACGCACCGGCGCGGCCAGCTGGAAACGCACTGAATTAGAGGCCGTGCGCTTTGTGCCGCTACGCGCCGGAATACAATCTTGAGCAAACAGGAGAAACGTATGCTCAACGGGCAGTCGCAACTGACCGATATGACTATGGGCGCGTCCATGACGCGCCTGCGCCGCCCGCTCTTTATCGTGGGGGCACTCAGCCTGGCTATTTTGGCCGGCTGCGCATCAAAAGGAACTCGCGCTCCGGTGGTCGACATGACCGCCGGACAGCCAGCGTCAACGGCTCAGCCCGGTGGCAGCTATGTGGTCAAGCCGGGCGACACGCTTTACAAGATCGCCCGCGCCAACAACGTGGATATCGAAAGCGTCAAGCGCTGGAATAACCTCAGCGACCCCAACCAGATCTCGGTCGGCCAGGTGCTGAAGATGTCCGGCGGCTCCAGCACGGGCGCGCAGCCCGCACCGATCGCCAGCGTCAAGCCGCAACCGCGTCCGCTTGACCAGCCGGAAACCCCCGCTGCCACGACGACCACGCCGCCGCCCGATGCAACGCCCGCGCCCGCGCCGGTCGACGTCAAGCCCGCCCCGCGCGCGGCGGACGCCAGCGTCATCAACTGGGCATGGCCGGCCAGCGGCGCCATCGTGCAGACCTTCAACGCCAGCAGCAAGGGCATCGACATTTCCGGCGCGCTGGGCGACCCGATCACCGCCGCGGCGGATGGCCTGGTTAAGTACAGCGGCAACGGCGTGCGCGGCTTGGGCAACCTGATCATCGTTGAACACCAGAACGGCTTCATTACCGCTTACGCGCACAACCGCGCGCTGCTCGTGAAGACGGGCCAGAACGTCAAGCGCGGCGCCAAGATCGCCGAACTTGGCCAAAGCGACACTACGTCGCCGCGCCTGCACTTTGAAATCCGTCGCCAAGGCACGCCGGTCGACCCGATGCAGTACCTGCCCACGCGATGACGCCCACCCTGGTATTCGACCTTGAAACCATCCCCGATGCCGATGGGCTGCGCAAGCTCAACGGCTGGGGCCAAGAGGTCTCGGACCTGGAAGTGGTGGAACGCGCGCTGGCCGCGCGCCGCGAAGCCGTCGGGCACGATTTCCTGCCGCTGCATCTGCACAAGGTTGCGGTGGTGGGCTGTGTGTTCCGCGACGACCAAGGCTTTCGCGTCAAGACGCTGGGCCAGGCGGACGACCCTGAAGCCGCCTTGCTGGCCGGTTTCTTCAAGACGATCGAACGCTATACGCCCAAGCTCATCAGCTGGAATGGCTCGGGTTTCGACCTGCCCGTGCTGCACTACCGCAGCCTGATCCTGGGCGTGCCCGCGCCCCGCTATTGGGACATGGGCGAAGAAGACCGCGATTTCAAGTTCAACAACTACATTGCCCGTTATCACACGCGGCATCTGGATTTGATGGACGTGCTGGCCAAGTACAACGGCCGCGCCAACGCGCCGCTGGACGACCTGGCCAAGCTGTGCGGCTTTCCCGGCAAGCTGGGCATGGACGGCAGCAAGGTCTGGGAAGCATGGCACACCGGCCGCGCCGACGAGGTCCGCGCCTATTGCGAAACCGACGTCGTCAACACCTGGCTGGTGTACTGCCGCTTTCGCTTCCTGCGTGGCGAGCTGGACCGCACGGCGTATGACGCCGAGATCGCCCTGGTGCGCGATACGCTGTCCGCCAGCGACGCACCGCACTGGAAGGAATACATGGCGGCGTGGGACGCTACCTGACGCCACCCGGCGCCGCCCCGAGGCGAGCTTCGGCGTGGTGGATCAGGATCAGAACGGGGCCTTCCAAGGCTCCGTTTTCACGTCTGGCACGCACGCAATCGACTGAAACATGGAACGCGACGGCGAAACCCCGTTGAAACCGGGCCGACAGCACAATGGCCTCGCTTTCTTCACTTTCAGGAGACACACATGTCCCGATTCGCTATTCGCTCCAATTTGGCCGCTCTTGCTTTTGTCGCCGCGACGGGCGGTTTGGTGGCTGGCTCCGCCATGGCTGCACCCCCGGCGCCGGCCGACGGTGGCCCGGCCGCCATGCATCACCAAGGCCCGCGTGGTGGCGAGTTCCACAAGGGCATGCGCGACGGATTGTTCATTCCGGGCCTGGGTCCGGTTTCCAAGGCGCAGGTCGACCAGCTGAAGTTGGACGACAAGCAACAAGCGCTGTTCAAGACCGCGCAGGACGGCCAGCGCAGCCTGCACGAGGCGATGCGCGCCGCCGGCGCCAAGCGCCACGACCTGCTGAAGTCGCAACTGGACAGCGGCAAGCTGGACCCGCGCGCGCTGGCGGCGCAGTCCGAGCAGTCGCACGACGCGTTCGGCCCGCAAGCCAAGCAGGTGCGTGACCAATGGCTGGCGGTGTGGGACAGCCTGAACGACACGCAGCGCGGCCAGGTGACCAAGATGGTCAAGGACCGCGAAGCCAAGATGCAGGAACGTCACGCCAAGATGGAAGGGCGCCACGGCAAGGGCAAGCCGGGTATGCCGCCGCCTCCTGCGGCCGGTGCGGATGCACCTCCGCCGCCCGCGCCCTCGGCTAACTAAGCCAGTCCCGTCCGCCGCCTTTGTGGGGTGGACGCGGGCAAGACCAACCCCGACACGCCACGCGGCGTGCCGGGGTTTTTTATTGGGCTTGGATTCGACTCTGCCAGGATCGGCTCTGCTTGATTTCGACGCTGCTTGATTTCGACGCTGCTTGATTTCGACGCTACGTCCCGCGCCCCAACTTGATGCATGGCGCGCCGTTGGCATGTCGGCGCTTGCCCGCTTGTAGTGCACGCAGCGCGCCATCTTGAACCATGACGGGCGGTGCAGGACGCCCCGGGCGGGCGCACCAGCCTGTCTATCAGCTTGCAGCCAGCGGTTTGTCACCCGAATGAAACCTGGCATGGACATTGCTTGAAGGGAATAGAGCCGGCACCTACCGCAGCAAAGCCGGCCAGACGGATGCGCCAACGGCCGTCCTCCTCCTCGTTAAATCCGATCAGGACTCCGCACCATGAAGAAGACGTTGCTAGCCTTGCCTTTTGCGCTTGCCGCTTGTTTCGCCTCGACGGCCCAGGCCGAACCCACCGATCTTGGAGGCGGTTTTTCTCTTAGCGGTAACGCCACCATCGCCAGCGACTATCGCTTCCGCGGCTATTCCCAGACCGACTTTCGGCCCGCCGTGCAAGTTGGCATCGATCTGACCCATAGTTCGGGCTTCTACCTGGGCAACTGGAACTCCAACGTCTCCGACTTCGTGTTTACCGACGGCAACTTGGAAATGGATTTCTACGGCGGCTGGAAGGGCGACGTGGGCGGCGGCTTCACGGTGGACGCCGGCGTGCTGCATTACTACTACCCCGGCTCCAGCTCGCCCAAGGGCGGCAATTACAACAACACCGACCTCTACCTGGGCGCGTCTTACGGCAACTACTCGCTGAAGTATTCCTACACGCCCAGCGACTTTTTCAGCACGCCCGACAGCAAGGGTACGTGGTACCTGGACGGCACCGCCACGTTCGACCTTGGCGATGGCTGGGGCCTGCTGGGACACCTGGGCTATCAAAAGCTGAAGAACCAAACAAACATGGATGGCGATTCCATCGGCCACTACGTGGACTACAAGCTGGGCGTCACCAAGGACATCAAGGGTTGGGTGCTGGGGCTGGCGGCCGTGGGCGCCACCAAGGACAACTGGCTGCCCACCAAGTACGGCCACCCGTCCGGCCGACTGGGTGCGGTGTTCTCGGTGGCACGTACGTTCTGACCGGTAATCCGTGGCGGCGCTTTGATGGGCGCCGGCGTTTGGGGGGATTGATGGAGACTGCCTGATGGGGCAGTCCCCTTCAATTCCCCCTTTTTTTATCATTGGCCTGCGCGCTTTTGAGCGGTTGCAGCGGGGCTGTCAGGCGGGCCGGCACGCGCGCCCCAGGTCGGGGCAAAAATCGGGCGCGTTGCACACATCGCAATAATTGCCTCTAATGGGCGCGCACAAGATGCGGCGGGCACGTTCCGCGCATCAGCCCGGCCGCTATTGTTGGCGGCCGGCGATTCAAGGAGCTTTGAGCGCAGTGACTATCGATTTCGAAGAAGCAATCAAGCCTTTTTCCTGGATGGAATACGAAGGCAACTTCTCGGTAAGCCTGAATGTCGGGGAATACAAGGAAGAAGTTTTCCGCCGCAGACGGGTAGAGGGTTTCCTGGGGACGGGCTACGACTGGACCTCGCTGGCGGTCGTTTTTCTGACCGAGAAACAGCCGGACCTGGATGAGTCGATCGATTTCGATCCGGAAGCCGATACGTTCTGCGCTTATTCGTCCGATAGCGAAGCGCTTAAGGCCTTCGCCCTGGCGTTCAAGGCTGCGTGCGAAGACAAAAAGCTGATTCAAGATCTGTTTTCTCGCGCCGAGCTGGACTGATCCGCGCCCAGGATAAAAATATACTCACGGCGTCAGAACAATATCCTGGGCGTCTTGATGATCGAAACCCGTTTGTTGCGGCAATTTGTCGCCGTGGCGGAAACCCTGCACTTCAATCGCGCGGCGCAGCGCCTGCACATGGCGCAGCCGCCGCTCAGTCAGGCTATCCGCAGGCTGGAAGCGGAGATCGGCGCGGCGCTGTTTGTACGTACCAATCGCAGCGTGGCGCTGACCCCGGCCGGCGCGGCGTTCCTGCAATCGGCACGCAGCATTCTGGACGCGCTGGACGGCGGCGTCGCCCACGCGCGGCGCGTCGCCCAAGGCATGGACGGCCACCTGACGCTGACGTTCATCAACATTGCGCCGTATCCCGCGTTATTGCGCGCGTTGCGGGACTTCCGTGGCGCGCATCCCGCCGTGGCCTTCACGCTGCAAGAGGCCACCACGCAAGAGCAGGTGCTGGCGCTTGAGGCCGGCCACGCCGATATCGGCTTTATGCGGCCGCCCGGTACCACGACGCCCAGCCTGCGATTCGAATCGCTGCTGCAAGAACCCATCCAAGTGGCCTTGCCCGCCGGGCATCCCCTGCAAGCGCGCGCGGTGGTCGAGCTGGCTGCATTGAAAGACGAGGACTTTGTGGCGTCGCCCCGACGGCTGGGCCAAGGGTTTCACGATCAGTTGATCCAGCTTTGCCAGACGGCCGGCTTTGTTCCCCGGGTGGCGCAGGAAGCGCGCCAGTTGCAGACCGTGGCGGCGCTGGTCGCGGCGGGTTTCGGGGTGGCGTTGCTGCCCACATCGGTCGCTCAGGCGGGGCGCGCCGACGTGGTGTTTCGGCCACTGGCGACCGATGCGCCGGCTGCCTTGTTGCAGGTGGAACTGTTGATGGCGTGGAATCCCGCGCGGGATTCTCCGGTGCGGGACCGCCTGCTGGACGTTGTCCGTTCAGTTACGCAAGACGCGCAGCGCGAGTAAATCGGTAAGACGTACACAGTCTTATTCGTGCATGAATAAGATATTTTACGAATAGTGGGCGGCGCCCTAAGCTCGGCAACTGTCATTGTCGAGCCCGGAAGCCTCATGCCCATCGCCGTCTATCTCTTCTCTGTTTGCACCTTCGCTTTTGGCCTGTCGGAGTTTGTTGTCGCGGGCCTGGTGTCTGCGATGGCCGATAGCCTGCACGCCCGCATTGAAGCTGTGGGCACGGCGATCGCGGCCTACGCTTTTGGCGCTGCCATCGGCGCACCGCTCCTGACTGCGTGGGTGGCGCACTGGCGAGACCGCCGCATTCTGGCCTGCGCGATGGCGACATTGGCAGTGGGCAGCGGCTTGATGAGCGTGTCAGCGACGCTGCCCGTCTTGCTGGGCGTGCGTTTCGCCGTCGGCTTGGCGCATGGCGTCTTCATGGCCGTGGCGTCCGACGCGGCGACGCGGCTGGTGGAGCCGGCACGCGCGGGCCGCGCCGTCGCCGTCGTGTGGATCGGCCTGACCGTGGCGCTGGCGCTTGGCGTGCCGTTGGGCACGTTCCTGGGCAGCGTGTGGTCCTGGCGCGTGGTGTTCCTGGCGATTGGTGTGTTGGCCTTGGTTGGGCTGGGCGGGCTGCTGTGTTGCATGCCGGGTCGGTCGACTCCGCCGCAGCCGGATGCACAGTCGGGCTCACAGCCGGGGCAATTGGCAGGCCAGGGGCCAAGCCGACGGGGCAGCGTCCCGCCGCGACCCCAAGCCGGCTCCGGCATGACGGCAGGCTTGCGCGCCATTGCCCACCCGCGCATGTTGATGACGGCCGGCGTCGGTGCGCTGGTCAGCGTGGCGACGTTCTGCTTTTTCACCTACGTGTCGCCCTACCTGTTGCAGGTCACCGGGGCCGGTGTGCGGCAACTTAGCACCGCCATGCTGCTGTTCGGCCTGTTTTCCATCGGCGGCAATCTGCTGGGCGGGTATCTCGCGGACCGCATGGACCCCGACCGCGCCGCCATGCTGGCGTTGGCGGCCCTGGTGGCAACCATGCTGGCCCTGTTCCAGTTCCGCGCGTCGTCTTGGGCCGTGCTGGCGCTGGCGGGGGTGCTGGGCTTGGTGTTCTTTTGCATCGTGACCGTGCTGACGCTGCGACTGCTCAAACAGGCCCAGCATTACGTGCCGGCGTTCACGGCGGTGGCTGCGGGCTTGAACATCGCCTCTTTCAACCTGGGCACCGCTGTGGGCGGCGGGCTGGGCAGCCTGACCATCGCCTGGGCAGGACTGCCCGTGTTGCCGCTGGCGGGAGCCGCGGCAGCATTGGCCGCCATGACGGCGTTGTGGTGGCAATCGACATGCGCCGACATCACCCGGACGGCTTGACGGCGCACCTTGGTGCACCGGGCCGTCCGCTCCGGCCTTCCGCCCCGGCCTTCCGGCCCCGTCAAAGACCATTTCCGGGAATGGGCGCAGTCCTTCTACAATCATGGGTTGCGTGTAATTCTGGACTGCGTGAGATGTCAGACGTTTTGAGTATTGAGTCCCTGGATCTGGAAGCCAGGGGAATCGCCCGCCGCGACGGCAAAGTCGTGTTCGTGGAAGGCGCGCTGCCGGGTGAACGGGTCACCACCGTAACGCTGCGCCGCAAGCCATCCTACGAAATCGCCCGCGTGGACGAGGTCATGCGCCCGTCGTCGCAACGCGTCCAGCCGCGCTGCCCGCACTTCGGGGTCTGTGGCGGCTGCGCCATGCAGCATCTGGAACCCAGCACGCAAGTGGCCATCAAGCAACGGTCGCTGGAAGATACCTTCTGGCACGTCGGCAAGCTGCGCCCCGCGCTTATCCTGCCGCCGCTGCAAGGCCCCACCTGGGGCTACCGCTACCGTGCGCGCCTGTCGGTGCGCGTCGTGCCCAAGAAGGGCGGGGTGCTGGTGGGCTTTCACGAACGTAAAAGCAGCTATGTGGCCGACATGCGCGAATGCCATGTGCTGCCGCGCCACGTCAGCGACCTGCTGTTGCCGCTGCGCGAGATGATCGGCTCAATGTCGGCGCCTGACCGCATGCCGCAAATCGAGGTGTCGTTGGGTGAAGGCGTGACGGCCCTGGTGCTGCGCCACCTGCTACCCCTGACCGACGGCGATATCGCCATCCTGCGCGCCTTTGCCGCCAAGCACGACGTGCAGTGGTGGTTGCAGGCCAAGGGCCCGGAAACGGTGCACCCGCTAGAGCGCGAGCATGCCGACACGCTGTCGTACACCATGCCCGAATTCGGGCTGCGCATGCCGTATCGGCCCACCGATTTCACGCAGGTCAACCACGCCATCAACCGCGCGATGGTCTCGCGTGCGCTCAAGCTGCTGGACGTGCAGCCCACCGACCGCGTCGCCGACCTGTTCTGTGGCCTGGGCAACTTCACCTTGCCGCTGGCAACCCAGGGCCGCGAAGCCGTGGGCGTGGAAGGCAGCAAGGCGCTGACTGACCGCGCATTTGACGCGGCGGCGCGCCATGGCCTGGCCGAACGCACCAGCTTTGCCACCTTGAACCTGTTCGAGGTCGACGCCCACTGGCTGCGCAGCCTGGGCTATTTCGACCGCATGCTGATCGACCCGCCGCGCGAAGGCGCGCACGCGGTGTCGCAGGCACTGGCGGAATTGTCCGTGCAAGAGCGCCCGCGCCGCATCGTCTACGTGTCCTGTAACCCGGCCACGTTGGCGCGCGACGCGGCCATTCTGGTGCACGAAGGGGGCTATGAATTGAAGAGCGCCGGCGTCATCAACATGTTCCCGCACACGGGCCATGTGGAATCGATTGCGGTGTTCGAATCGTTGGACGCCGAGGGCGTGGCCGAGGTCAAGGAACGCGCACGCCAGCGCGCCATCCAGGCCGAAGCCGACGCCATCGCGGCAGAAGAGGCCAAGGCGCTTGCCGCCGCTGAAAAAGCGGCCGCCAAGCAAGCGGCAACCGATGCCTACCACGCGCGCGTTGCCGCCGAGGCTGCCGAAGCGGGCGTTGTCGGCCAAGCCTCCGAAGCCGACGTTGCGCAAGCCGACGCCGACACCGTCGCGGAACCCGTCGCGCCAGTAAAAGACTGATAGGCGCCAGTGCGGGTAGCGGCGGCGCTGCTAGTGCGAGCGCCCTAGCGTTTCCAGGATGGGGCAATCGGGCCGGTCGTCTCCGTGGCAGTTCTGCGCCAGATGCTTGAGCGTGGCGGCCATGTCGTGCAGGGCTTCGGCCTTGCGCTCAAGCTCCTGCACATGCTCCAGCGCAATGCGCTTGACGTCCGCGCTGGCGCGGCTGCGGTCCTTCCATAGCGCCAGCAACTCGTTCATTTGCTCAACAGAGAAGCCAAGGTCACGCGCGCGGCGCACAAAGCGCAGCGTGTGCAGGTCGTGGTCGCTGTAGACCCGGTAGCCGGAATCCGTGCGCACCGCCGGCCCGATCAACCCGATGCTTTCGTAGTACCGGATCATCTTGGCCGAGATGCCCGAGCTTTTTGCGGCTTCGCCGATATTCATGGTCAGGCTCCTGGTATCAAACGTGAGCGGTGCGCGGCCGGAACGCCTTCAAGCGCAACGCGTTGCCCAGCACGAAGACGCTGGACAGGGCCATGGCACCGGCGGCAAAGATGGGCGACAGCGACAGGCCGAAGGCGGGGTACAAGGCGCCGGCAGCCAGCGGAATCAGCGCGGCGTTGTACGCAAACGCCCAGAACAGGTTCTGCCGGATATTGGCCAGCGTGGCGCGGCTGAGCGCGATGGCGTTGGGCACGCCGTGCAGGTCGTCGGCCATCAACACGACCGAGGCCGCCTCGATGGCCACGTCCGTGCCGGTGCCGATGGCAATGCCGGTATCGGCGGCGGCAAGGGCCGGTGCGTCGTTGATGCCGTCGCCCACGAAGGCTACCTTGCGGCCGCCTTCGCGCAGCGTTTCAATCGCCTGCACCTTGCCGTCCGGCAGCACTTCGGCGCGCACCTCATCAATGCCCAGTTGACGCGCAACGGCGGCCGCGGTGTAGCGGTTGTCGCCGGTGATCATCGCGGTCTTCAAGCCCTGCGCATGCAGCGCGGCAATGGCTGACACGGCGGACGGCTTGATCGGGTCGGTCACGGCCATCATGGCTGCGGCCTTGCCGTCGACCGCCACGTAGATCGGGGTCTTGCCTTCGTTACCCCAATCGGCGGCCTGCGCGCCAAATACGCTGACATCCACGCCGCGTTCGGCCATCAGCCGCGCCGCGCCCGCCAAAATCTTGTGGCCCGCCACGGCAGCTTCCACGCCTGCTCCGGTAATGGCGGCAAAGCCATCGGCGGGCAGCAGCGCCATCTTGCGATCCTCGGCGGCCGCCACAATGGCCAGCGCGATGGGATGCTCGGAACGCGCCTGCACCGACGCCACCCATTGCAGGACGTCGTGTTCGGCGTATCCGGCGGCCGGCGTCAATTCGGTCATCGTCGGCTTGCCCAGCGTCAGCGTGCCGGTCTTGTCAAACGCCACCACGTTGACGTCGCGCAGGGTCTGCAAGGCGTCGCCCTGGCGGAACAGCACGCCCATGTCGGCCGCGCGCCCGGTGCCCACCATGATGGACGTGGGCGTGGCCAGCCCCATCGCGCAGGGGCAGGCGATGATCAGCACCGCCACCGCGTTGACCAGCGCGTGCGACAGCGCGGGCGTGGGGCCAAGGAAGAACCAGGTCAGGAAAGTGAGCAGGGCGGCCGCCATCACGGCCGGCACGAACCACGCGGTGACCTGGTCAACCAACGCCTGGATGGGCAGACGCGCGCCCTGGGCGGCTTCAACCATGCGGATGATGCGGGCCAGCATCGTGTCGGCGCCGGTATGCGTCACGCGCAGCGTGAAGCTGCCCGACGTGTTCAACGTGCCGCCGGTGGCTTGCATGCCTGGCTGCTTTTCGACCGGGACGGGCTCACCCGTCAGCATCGATTCATCCACATACGAATTGCCTTCGATGATGTCGCCGTCCAGCGGGATCTTTTCGCCGGGGCGCACTATGACGACGTCGCCCGTCTTGACCTTTTCGATCTCGACATCAAAGGCCTGCCCGTCACGCATGACACGCGCCGTGCGCGGCTGCAAGCCGATCAAGCGCTTGATGGCCGCGCCGGTCTTGCCCTTGGCGCGCGCTTCCAGCATGCGGCCCAGCAGAATCAGCGTGACGATGACCGCCGCCGCTTCGAAATAGACGTTGCGTGCCGCCTCGGGCAGCCAGCCGGGCGCGAACGTTGCCACCACGGAATAGCCCCACGCGGCGCCGGCGCCCAGCGCCACCAGCGAATTCATCTCGGGCGCCCGCCGCCACAGCGCCGTAAAGCCCTTGGTGAAGAAGTGACGGCCGGGCCAGACCAGCACGGCGGTCGTCAACGCAAACTGCAACAGCCAGCTATTTTGCTGGCCGATCGTGCCCAGCACCCAATGGTGCATGGCGGGAATCAGGTGCGATCCCATTTCCAGCAGGAAGACGGGCAACGTCAGCACCAGCGCCACGGTGAATGCCCGTTGCAGACGCTGGGCTTCGGCATCGCGCGCTTGCGATTGGCGTTCGGCATGGTCGTCCTGCGCGGCGATGGGCCGGGCTTCGTAGCCCATCTTCACAACGGCATCCACCAGCGCCTGCGGCTGCGCGGCATTGGCATCAAACGACACCAGCGCGCGCTCGGTGGCCAGGTTGACCTGCGCCTGGGCCACGCCGGGCACCTGGGTCAGGGCCTTTTCCACGCGTTTGACGCACGACGCGCACGTCATGCCTTCAATGGCAAGTTCCAACTGAGTGGAGGAGGGGCTGGCAACGCTCATGGCTGTTCTCTGATGGGAGGGGAGCTTGCAGTTTCATCCTTCCCATGGTGGGAAGGTCAAGGCGGATTTTACGCTTGACCTTGCCATGATGGGAATGTTTAAGCTGCGAAGCATGGCGTGCGAAATCTGTTGCGCGCCGCCCCTGACTTTACGGAGAACCACCATGAGCATCGAATTCCAAGTCCCGGATATGAGCTGCGGCCACTGCGTCAAGACGATCACCGGCGCGGTGACGCAAGCGGCACCTGGGGCCACCGTTACCGTCGACCTGCCGACGCACCGCGTCACGGTGTCCGGCACGGACGAGGCCGACAAGGTAGAAGCCGCCATCCGCGACGCCGGCTACGAGCCTGCCCGGGTTTAAGCCACTGAGCCAACGAAGGGCGGTTATGATAGAAACCGCTTTTCGATTCTCAATGTCTGATTGCAAAAAACTATCGATCAATTAAGTTTATTAAATTTGATTAATTGATAGCTGGCATTTATCATTCTTTCCATGGTGGTTAAACAAACCCCGCTACCCGCTACCCAAGGAGAGATTTGAATGCTGCAAAACCGCGAAGGCCAACGTGTCCCGAACGTAACGTTCCCCGTCCGCGAGGACAACACGTGGAAGAAGGTCACGACCGACGATCTGTTCAAGAACAAGACGGTTGTCGTCTTCTCGCTTCCCGGCGCTTTCACGCCGACCTGCTCGTCCACCCACTTGCCGCGCTACAACGAACTGGCCCCCGCGTTCTTCAACGCCGGCGTCGACAGTATTGTGTGCGTGTCGGTCAACGACACCTTCGTGATGAACGAATGGGCCAAGGACCAGGAATCGGCCAACATCACCTTGCTGCCTGACGGCAACGGCGCTTTCACCGAAGGCATGGGCATGCTGGTCGACAAGAGCGACCTGGGCTTCGGCAAGCGCAGCTGGCGCTATTCGATGCTGGTCAAGGACGGCGTCGTGCAAAAGATGTTCATCGAACCGGAAAAGGAAGGCGACCCGTTTGAAGTGTCGGACGCCGACACCATGCTGGCGCACGTTGCACCGACGGCCAAGAAGCCTGACCAGGTGGTCGTGTTCTCCAAGCCGGGCTGCCCGTTCTGCGTGGAAGCCAAGGCACTGCTGGACGAAAAGGGCTACGCCCCGATCGAAATCCCGCTGGAAAACAAGGTGCGTGGTCGTGTGATCGGCGCCGTGTCGGGCAAGGGCACCGCGCCCCAGGTGTTCATCAACGGCACGCTGATCGGCGGCCTGGAAGACCTGAAGGCGCACTTCGCCTAAGGGCTTCGGGCAACCGCCCAAAGCAGCCGGGCAGGGGTAGCCCCCCGTGCCCGGCCGGTGAGGGCAGGCGGTAGCCGAAAGACCGCCTGGCCCGCACCGGCCTGAGCTTCCCTTTTTACGCACCCTTACTGCATTCCTTTTGCGACCCCGAAGCGGCGTCGCCGGACGGTGTTCGTCCCAAGGATGCGCAACAAGGCGGAACTCGCCTTTAGAAACCTTGCTACCCGCAACAGGGAACCACAGTCATGAAAACTCTGCATACCGATATCGCCATCATTGGGGCCGGCACGGCTGGTCTGGCCGCTTATCGCGCCGCAAAGGCGGCGGGCAAGCGCGCCCTGCTTATCGAAGGCGGCCCCTACGGCACGACTTGCGCCCGCGTGGGCTGCATGCCTTCCAAGCTGTTGATCGCCGCCGCCGAAGCGGCGCACAACGCCGCGCACACCGACGCCTTTGGCGTGCACGTGGGCGGTGAAATCACGGTGGACGGCGCGGAAGTCATGGATCGCGTCAAACGCGAACGGGGCCGCTTCGTGGGCTTTGTGCTGGATGGCGTCGAGAACATTCCTGCTGAAGACAAGCTGCGTGGCTATGCCCGCTTTGTCTCGGATACCGTGCTGCGGATCGACGATCACACCGAGGTGCATGCATCCCGCGTGGTGATCGCCACGGGTTCGCGGCCGTCGGTCCCGCCGCCTTTCCGCGCGCTGGGCGACCGCCTGGTGGTGAACGACGACGTCTTTGCGTGGGACGACCTGCCGCGCCGCGTGGCGGTGTTTGGCCCCGGCGTGATCGGGCTGGAACTGGGCCAGGCGCTGGCGCGGCTGGGCGTCGATGTACGCGTGTTCGGTGTCAGCGGCAGCCTGGGTGGCATCAGCGATCCGCAGGTCCGCCAAAGCGCCCGCAAGATCTTCCAACGCGAGTTCTATCTGGACCCGGATGCCCGGGTGCTGGAGACCACGCGGGTGGGCGACGAAGTGGAAGTGCGCTACGTCACGCTGGATAACGCCGAACGCATCGAACGCTTTGACTACGCGCTGGTCGCTACCGGCCGCCGCGCCAACGTGGACGGTCTGGGCCTGGAGAACACGTCGTTGGAACTGAACGTGCACGGCGTGCCGGTGTTCAACCGCGAAACGATGCAGGCAGGTGATTCCGCCATCTTCATCGCGGGTGACGCCAACGCCGACGCGCCGTTGCTGCACGAAGCCGCGGACGAAGGCCGCATCGCTGGCGAAAACGCCGCGCGCTTCCCCGATCTGCAAAACGGGCTGCGCCGCGCGCCGCTGGCGGTGGTGTTCTCGGACCCGCAGATTGCGTTGGCGGGGCAGGGTTATGGCCGTCTTATCCCCGGCACGTTCGTGGTCGGCGAGGTGGACTTCAGCGACCAGGGCCGTTCGCGCGTCATGCTCAAGAACAGGGGCCTGCTGCACGTGTACGCCGACATCGCCACGGGCCGTTTCCTGGGCGCTGAAATGGTCGGCCCCAGCGCCGAGCACATTGGCCACCTGCTTGCCTGGGCGGTGCAGCAGGAATTGACGGTGGCGCGCATGCTGGAAATGCCGTTCTACCACCCCGTCATTGAAGAGGGCCTGCGCACTGCGCTGCGCGACGCGGCCGCCAAGCTGGCTGCCGCCCGTGAGTCCGTGTGCAGCGAAACGCAGGAACAAGAAACGGTTTGACTGTGCGAAGCAGGGGCGGCGGCCCCTGAATGAGAAAGGCCCGATCCATCAGGATCGGGCCTTTTTTTTTTCCGGTCGCCAAAGACCGGGTCGACGTAGCCGACTAGGTCTTGGTCGCCTTGGTCGACTTAGTCGTCCGATTGCTTCTTCGGCACCGGGAACGGGTTTTCGCGGTACTGCAAGGTGAAGCCCGCGCGTTCGTCCTGGCCCAGTTCGCGGGCAAGGTAGGGCATGGCTTGCTTCAGGCCTTCGTGCAGCGTCCACGGCGGGTTGATCAGGAACATGCCGCTGCCATGCAGGCCATAGCCGTCGATGGTGGCCTTCTTGACCGTCAGCGTGGCATGCAGCCAGCTCTTGACCTTCAGGTTTTCAAAGTGGCGCGCCATCTCGCTGGCTTCGCGACGCTGCACCAGCGGGTACCAGACAGCGATGGTGCCGGTGGCGAAGCGCTTGATGCATTCCTTCACGGTGATCAGGGTGCGGCGATAGTCGTGCTTGTCTTCGTACGACGGGTCGATCAGCACCATGCCGCGCCGCGTGGGCGGGGGCAGCAAGGCCTTTACGCCTTCGAAGCCGTCATCGCCATAAATCGTGGTCTGGCGTTGCGCCGTGCGGCCCTGGTGTTCCAGGTTAACGACCAGCGTGTCGATTTCGGTCGGGTGCATTTCAAACAGGCGCAGGCGGTCGGACGGGCGCATCACATCCAGCGCCAGCCACGGCGAGCCGGGATAGCGCTTCAAGCGGCCATTGGTGTTGTAGTCGCGAATGCGGGCGACGTAGTCGGCCAGCAGCGGCGGCAGGTCCTTGGCTTCCCACAGGCGGCCAATGCCTTCCTCGAATTCCGAGGTCTTGTTTGCCCAGTCGCTTTCCAGGTTGTACAGGCCTGCGCCGGCGTGGGTGTCCACGACCCAGTAGGGCGCGTCTTTTTTGTTGAAGTAGTCCAGGGTGTGGACCAGGATGGCGTGCTTGAGCACGTCGGCGTGGTTGCCGGCGTGAAAGGCGTGGCGATAACTGAACACGGGGCGTTCTGCCTCAGTCGGCCGGCCGGATCGCGGCCAGCTCGTCGGTGAAAATGCCGTCGATGCCCCAGTCCAGCAGCAAGCGGGCGCGTTCGGGGTCATTGACGGTCCAGGCCGCGATTCGATAGCCGGCGGCGTGCACGGCGTCGATCAATTCGCGGGTTGCGTCTTTTTGGTTGATGTTCAGCGCAACGCACTTGTATTTGGCAAGGCGTTCGCGCCAGTCGGCGGGCACCTTTTCCACCAGCAGGGCGCGCGGCAGTTCGGGGGCGGCTTCCAGCGCCGCTTGCAGTGCTTCTTCAGCGAACGAAGACAGCAGCGGGGGCACGCTTGCGCCTTGCCACAGCTGCTTGCAGGCCAGTGCCACGGCGGCGCCGGTTTCGGCTTCGCGGCCCGGGCACGGTTTGATTTCAACGTTGCTGGCAATGCCGTTGGCCACGGTGTAGCGGGCCACGGCGGCGAAGGTGGGCAGGGGCTCGCCCGCGTAAGCGGCCGAGTGCCAGCTGCCGAAATCCAGTTGCGCCAGTTCGCTGTAGGTCTTGGCGGCGGCCGGGCCGGTGCCGTTCGAGGTGCGGTCGACGTCGTCGTCGTGCATCAGCACCAGCACGTTGTCGCGGCTCAGTTTGACGTCGTATTCGAACATCGTGAAACCGTGCTCGGCGCCCACGCGCATGGCGGCCAAGGTGTTCTCCGGCGCCAGACGACCGCCGCCGCGATGCGCGATGTAACGGGAATAGGGCCAGGAGGGTAGATTTGCGGTCATGTTGGTGATGCTTGGGGTTCTTGGGGACAGGGTTGCAAGGATACTCCTTCTTGGGGGGCGATTCGGCGCTGGGCCCCGCCGCTGGGCGCCAGCCAGGCGCTGCGGCGGGGTGGCCCCGTTTTACTTGGACGCCACTTTGCCCTGGGACACATCCATGATCATCCGGCTGGCCAGGTACAGGCGCGGCACGATGCTGTTGATCTGAATGTATTCCGCGTCATTCGAGTGCGCACCGAAGCCGCTCAAGCCCATGCCTTCAACGACCGGGCCGCGCGCCTTCAACGCCGCGAACGCCGCGTCCGTGCCGCCGCCGCTGGCCCGGTCCACCACCTTCAAAGGCAGGTCCAGTTCCTGGTAGACCTTGACGCCATGCTGAGCCAAAGCGCGCGATGCGTCGGTGGCTTCCAGCGGCGGGCGGCGTACTTCGAACTTCACACTGACCTTCGATTCGGGCAGCAGTTTTTTCTGTACGCGTTCTTCCAGCGTTTTCGCCAGGGCGTCAAAGTCGGACACGCGCAAGGCGCGCGCATCGGCCTGCGCGGTGGCCTGGCCCGGGATCACATTGCGATTGGTGCCGGCCTGCGCCACCGTCCAATTCAGCTTCAAGCCTTCTTCGGGTTTGGACAGCTTGTCCAGTTGCAGCAGTTGGTGCGCCAATTCATAGAGCGCGTTGACGCCGCCCTCGGGCCGCGCGCCCGCGTGCGAGGTCTTGCCTTGCACCGTCAGGTATGCCGCGCCGATACCACTGGTGGCCAGGGTCAGGCGGGGCTCGGTGCCGCCGCCTTCAAACGAAAACACCGCGTCCTGGTCCGCACCCAGCCGCGTGATGGTGCTGCGCGCGCCAGGCGAGCTGATCTCTTCGTCGCCGTTGATCAGCACGGTCAGCGTGCCGAAATCTTTAAATCCCAGCTTTTGCAGCATCGTCAGCGTGTGGATGATCGTCGCCACGCCGTGCTTGTCGTCGGCAATGCCCAGCCCGTAGGCCTTGTCGCCGTCAACGCGGAACGGCTGGTCTTTCAGCATGCCGTTGCGGTAGACGGTGTCCATGTGGGCGATCAGCATGATCTTCTTGGTGCCGCTGCCCTTGAACTCGGCATGCACCATCGGGCCGACCTTCTCCGGCGTGTCGTCCAGGCGGAACACATCGGTGGCGGGAATGATCTCTACCGTGCCGCCCAGCGCCTTCAGGCGGTCGCGGATCAATTCGGCGATGCGTTCGACGCCTTCCACGTCTTTGCTGCCCGATTCAATGTTGACCAGGTCGCGCATGGTGTCCAGCATGGCTTGTTGCTGGGCTTTGGCAGCGTCGTGCACGGCGGCCACCGGCGCGGCCAGCGCCCCGTGCGCCCCGCCCAGGAAGGCGAGAGCCAGGCAGGCGGGCAGGACGTGCTGGCGGAAAGAGGTAAGCGGCATTGATGGAACCCTTTATAAAGTTGCACAGGAAAGGGCGTCGGCGAACGGCCGGCGTCGGGGCGTGGCACGGTGATCGGCTGGCCCCACGGGGCAAGATACGGGTGGCCACGGGGGGCGGAAACGGGAATTTCCCGGGTTGACGGTGCGGCGCTTCGGTGGGAAGCGGCCGGTCCACGCCCTGCCGGGATAAACCTGAAGAGAATCTAAAGGCCCGATGCAAGTGAGAAATGCTAAAATCCGCCCGCTGATCCGGTAATAACCGGTATGGGAATAGGGCGAATCAAGTTCGCCCTTTTTTTTGCGTTTTCTTTTGCGTTTTCGTGCGGCTTTGGGTGGACACCCCCGAAGCGCGGCAACAGGGATTCCATGTTCGAATTTATTCGCAGCCATCGGCGCTGGATGCAGCTCATCCTGCTGCTTCTGATTGTGCCGTCCTTCTTCCTGGTCGGAATTCAAGGCTATGACAGCTTCATGCGCAAAGAGCCGGAGCTTGCCACGGTCGCTGGCCAGCCGATTTCTCGCGCCGAGTTTGATCAGGCGCACCGCAACCAGCTTGAGCAGATGCGTCAGCGTCAGGGCGCCCGCTTTGACCCGGCCGTCTCCGACACGCCCGCTTTGCGCGAAGGCCTGCTGAACCAGCTGATCAATCAGCGTTTGCTGGCCAACGTTGCCGTGGACAACCGCTTTAACGTGTCGGACGAAACGCTGCGCAACACCATCGCCGCGATTCCCGAAGTCCAGGACAACGGCCGCTTCTCGCCCGAGCGTTATCGCCAGGTGCTGGCCGCGCAGGGCATGTCGCCGACCTCGTTCGAAGCCGGTCTGCGCCGCGATCTGGCCGTGGGCCGCGTGCTGGACCCGGTGGGCCAATCGGCCCGCGCTCCCGCCGAAGTGGTCGCCTCGTTGGAATCGGCGTTGACGCAACAGCGCACCGTGCAATTGCGCCGCTTCGCCGCCGAAGACTATCGCTCGCAAGTGACCGTGACGCCGGCCGATATCCAGGCCTGGTACGACGCCAACAAGCAGCAGCTGCAAATTCCGGAACAGGTCCAGGTGCAATATCTGGTGCTGGACGAAGCCGCCGCCACGCAGGGCATCCAGGTTAAGGACGAAGACCTGACGGCCTATTACGAGCAAAACAAGAACCGCTTCGGCCAGCCGGAACGCCGTCGCGCCAGCCACATCATGATCGAGCTGGCTCCTGGCGCCTCGGAAGATGCTCGCAAGGCTGCGCGCGCCAAGGCCGAAGATCTGGCCAAGCAAGCCGCCGCCGATCCGGCCAAGTTCGCCGAACTGGCCACCAAGAATTCGCAGGATGCGGGCTCTGCCGCCAAGGGCGGCGACCTGGGCTGGTTGGCGCCGGGCATGTTGTCCGGCCCGCTGGAAAAGGCCATTTTCAGCCAAACCAAGGACCAGGTGTCCGGCGTGGTTGAAAGCCCGGCCGGCCTGCACATCGTCAAGGTCACCGAGATCCAGCCCGCCGCCATCAAGCCGCTGGCCGAGGTCAAGGACCAGATCACCGGCGAAGTGCGCAAGCAACTGGCCGCCGTGCACTTTTCGGAAATGGCCAGCCAGCTGAACAAGCAGGTCTACGACCAGCGCGACAGCCTGCAACCGGCCGCCGACGCGGTGGGCCTGAAGCTGCGCACCGCCTCGGGCGTCACCCGCGAAGGCCTGCTGCCCGCCGACAAGGCCGGCCCCGGTTCCGCCGCGGACAGCCCGGATGCCGAGCTGCTGGACAACCCGCGCGTTCGCCAAGCGCTGTTCTCGGCCGAAGTGCTGCGTGAAAAGCAGAACTCGGGTGTGATCGAACTGTCGCCCGCCGTCATGATGGCGGTGCGCGTGGCCAACATCGAACCGGCGCACGTGCCTGTGTTGGACAAGGTCAGCGATTCCATCCGCGCCCGCCTGCTGCAAGAGCGTTCGGCCGAAGCCGCCAAGAAAGCCGGCGAAGCCGCGCTGGCGGCCGACAAGGCCAACCCGGCCGCCGCGCCGGAAGGCTTCTCGCCCGCCGTGACAATTTCGCGTCAGGACCCCAAGGACTTGCCGCAGCCGGTGGTGGATGCCGCGATGCGTCTGCCGTCCACGCCGCTGCCGGGTTACACCGGTGTGCAATCGGGCGCTGACTACACGCTGGTTCGCCTGGAAAAGGTTGAAGCCGGTTCGGTCGACGCTACCGCCAAGGACCGTCTGGCGCAGCAGTTGTCGGGCGGCCTGGGTCAGGCCGAAATCGAAGCGCTGCTCAAGATGCTGCGCGAACAGTACAAGGTGCAGGTGCTGCCCAGCGCCGCCGACGTCATTCGCGGCGATCAGCCGCAGGCAGCGGGCTGATCCGTCAGCACCCGGGGCCTTGTCGGTAAGGCCCCGGCCCTTAGGTTTTTAGTTCAAGAGTGGCTGTAACGTCGGCCACACGTTGTCCAGCAATTGGGCCTGGGCATCCTCGTTAGGGTGGATGCCGTCAGCCTGGAACATCGCCCGGTTTGTTGCCATTCCCTCCATCAGGAATGGCACCAGCCGGGCGTTTTCATTTTTGGCAACCGTGGAAAACAACTGCGCAAAGCGTTGCGAGTAGTCCCGGCCGTAGTTCGGCGGGATCTGCATGCCCACGATCACGACCTTGGCCTCGGCTTGCTTGGCAGCCTGCGCCATGGTGCGCAGGTTTTGTTCAGTCATCGTCAGCGACAAACCACGCAGCGCATCGTTCGACCCCAGTTCCAGCACCACGACGGCCGGCGCATGCTGGCGCAGCAGTGCCGGCAAGCGCGCCACGCCACCGCTGGTGGTGTCGCCGCTGATGCTGGCATTGACGACCTGGTACTTAGGGTATTGTTCGGAAACCCGCGCCGCCAGCAGCGGCACCCAGCCCGTGCCGCGCTTGATACCGTATTCGGCAGCCAGGCTGTCGCCCACCACCAGTACCGTGCGAGGCGCGGAACCCGGGGCCGACACGGCGGTCTGAGCGTGGGCGGGAAGCGCCATGACGGCGAGACTCAGGGCGGACGTAAGACGCAGAAGGGAAAATAGGCGCATGGATAGCAAGAATTCGATCGAGGTGAAAGGGCTGGGCAAGCGGGTCGCCGATGCCGGCGGGACGCTTTCTATCCTGGAAGGCATTGATTTTACGGTCCAGGCGGGCAGCGCCGTGGCGATCACCGGAAGTTCCGGCTCGGGCAAGTCTACGTTGCTGGGACTGTTGGCCGGGCTGGATGTTCCCAGCGTGGGCAGCGTCCATCTGGCCGGCCAGGACCTGTTCGCGCTGGACGAAGACGGCCGCGCGCGCTTGCGGGCGAACCATGTGGGCTTTGTCTTTCAGTCATTCCAGCTGTTGCCCAACCTGACGGCGCTGGAAAACGTGATGCTGCCGCTGGAGTTGGCCGGCCAACCCGCGCGCGAACCGGCCCAGGCCATGCTGGAACGCGTGGGCCTGGGTGCGCGCTTGCACCATTACCCGCGCACGCTGTCGGGCGGCGAACAACAGCGCGTGTCGCTGGCGCGCGCCTTCGTGGTCGAGCCCGACCTGCTGTTTGCCGACGAGCCCACCGGCAGCCTGGACGCCGCCACGGGCGTCACCGTCATCGATTTGATGTTTGACCTGCACCGCGAACACGGCACCACGCTGGTGCTCGTCACGCACGACCCGCAATTGGCCGCGCGCTGCGCACGCCAGCTGGTGTTGGCGGCCGGCCGGATGGTGCAGGGCGACTGACGCGCCCCAGCGGTCCCGGTCACCGGCGACTTCACCTGTTTCACCGACCGGCTGCGCGCCCGGCTGGGGTTGGACGACGTGCGCGCGCAGCGCGGGGCAGGGCTGGAACGCGCCATCGCGGTGGGAGATGGCGCGAATGACCCGCCGATGATGCGCACCGCCGGGCTGTCCGTCGGTTATCGGGCCAAGCCGCCTGCGCCAGGTCGTCAATGTGGCCATCGACGAGGGCGGATTGGACCGCTTATTAGAGATCCTGACGAAAAAGGCGAAGTAAGCGGCGTTTTTAGACTTAATCCAAATTGATACGAAAAAATCTTCAGAGTAGTCTGATTGACAACCGAGACATGGAATTGAAAACGGCGCATTGCGATACGCGCCGCGATGCCAAGGGGATACCAAGGTGATGTCTGGGGAGTGCCCTCTGGCGGGCAAACGCGCTTGCCAGACGTTGCCAACGCCCTGGAGCCGCCATGATGATTCGTTGTTCAGCGTTTGTTGTGTTTGTCGCCGCCATGCTTGCCCCCATGGCGGTCAGCGCCGCGGGGGGCATCATCCGGTTCTCCGGCATGATTGTCGAACCCACCCGTTGCCAGGCCAGCCCGTCGCGCGAAGCTGCGCGGACCACGCCGCGCATCGTCTGTGCGGCTGCCGCCGGCCGCCCGGCCACCGCGACCGACAGCGTCGTCAAGGTCAGCACGAAGGCATTGCAGCCCTTGCCTGGCAGGGGCGGTGCGCGCGATGTGCCGCACCGGCTGGTCACGCTGGAGTATCTGTGATGCGATGCGCGCGGCCGTAGCACGGCCGGCGCGCGCACTGAACGCCCCTGATCAGATCAGGCCGCGTATTTCCACGGCGGGGTCAACGTCGGCCTCGTAGTCCACGCCATCGATCTCGAAACCGAACAGGCGCAGGAATTCCTGCTTGTAGCCGGCAAAGTCGGTCAGCTGATAGATGTTGTCGCTGGTGACCTGGTGCCAAAGCGCCTGCACGGCTTCTTGAACCTTCGGATCAAGTTCCTTGTAGTCGGCGCGCAGGCGGCCCTGGGCGTCCAGGATCGGCGTGTCGCTGCACAGGCTGTCGCGGTACAGGCCATACACCTGTTCGATGCAGCCTTCGTGCGTGTCTTGCTCTTTCATGGTCTTGAACAACAGCGACAGGTACAGCGGCATCATCGGGATGGCAGAGCTGGCCTGCGTGACCACCGCTTTCAGCACCGACACCCGGGCGTCGCCGCCGCGCGCGGCCAGCTTGGCGCGGATATCCAGCACCTTGTCGTCCAGGTCTTTCTTGGCGGCGCCGATCGAGCCGTTCCAATAGATGTCGTGGGTGATCTTTTCGCCCAGGTAGGTGAACGCGGTGGTCGTGGCCCCTTCGGCCAGCGCGCCCGCTTCAAGCAGTGCGTCGATCCACATCTGCCAGTCTTCACCGCCCATCACGGCCACGGTGGCGTCGATCTCGGCCTGCGTGGCCGGCTCCAGCACGGACTCCTTGACCACTTCGCGGTCGGTGTCCAGGCCGCGCAGGTTCACGGCGTGGCCGATAGGTTTGAGCGTGGAGTTGAACACCTGGCCCGTCTTGGGGTGCGTGCGGCGCGGGGCGGCCAGGCTGTAGATGACCTGGTCAACCTGGCCCATGCCTGCCTTGATGGCGGCAATGGTCTTTTGCTTGATCTCGTCCGAGAACGCGTCGCCATTGATGCTTTGCGCCGCCAGGCCGTGCGCCTGGGCCGCCTTGTGGAATGCGGCGGTGTTGTACCAGCCCGGCGTGCCAGCCTTGGCGGCCTCTGCCGGGCGTTCGAAGAAAACGCCCAGCGTTTCCGCGCCACAGCCGAAGGCCGCGCTGATGCGCGCCGCCAGTCCATAGCCGGTGGACGCGCCCAGCACCAGCACGCGCTTGGGGCCCCCGGCGATGGGTCCTTGCGCCCGGACGTAGTCGATCTGCTTGTTGACGTTGGCCTCGCAGCCAACGGGGTGGGTGGTAACGCAGATAAAGCCGCGCACGCGGGGCTTGATGATCATGAAGACCTCGTTCGGGGAAATGCCGGATGCCGGGAAAGCCGATGCGCCAAAGCGCAAAAAGCGTCGAGCATTGTACGGGAGCGGCTTCGCGCGCGCTGGCGAGCGGGGCGGGTGGGCAGGAAAGGCCCGCGCTTAGCGGGCGCCCGCGCGGGCCGCCGCGGCGCTGATCGCCATGCTGCGCCGCCATTCGATCAGGCCGATGCCGATGCCGCTGGCGCAGATGATCGCGATACCCAACCACGTAAGCGGGTCGGGAAAGTGTCCCCAGACCAGCCAACCCACCGACGTGGCGCTGATGATTTGCAGGTAGATGAAGGGCGCAAGCGTGGATGCCGGCGCGCGGCGGTAGGCGGCGATCTGGAATAGATGTCCAACCCCGCCCGTCAGGCCGGTCGAGATCAGCAAGAACCAATCGAATGTGGATAGTGATTGCAGAACGGGCAGGGCAGCCGGCAACACGAAAGGCAGGGTCAGCGTGAGGCAGGCGGTGCCCACCGCGCCGCTCCAGATCAAGGACGTGAACGGGTCATCGCCCGCCACGCGCCGCGTGGCGATGAACTGCGCGGCAAAGCAGCACGCGGTCAGCAGGCCAAAAATGGTGCCGATGGGATGCAGCCCGCCGCCGGGGCGGATCACGATGATGACGCCGATAAACGCGATGCCCGCCGCCACGAAGCGCGACAGGCGGGCGGGCTCTTTCAGAATCCAGGGTGCCAGGGACAGCACCAGCAGGGGCGCCAGGAAGTTGATGGCCGTGGCCTCGGCCTGCGGAATGTAGCTGAGCGTCGTGAAGAACATCAGCGTGGCCAGGAACATGGAGCCGCCGCGTATCAGTTGTTCGCGCGGCTTGTTGCTGCGCAGCACACGCAGCCCGCGCGCCGGCAACACCAGCGCCAGCACCAGGATCAGGTGCACCACGTAGCGGAACCACGACAGCACCAGCAGCGGCACGCCCGCGTTCATGACCCACTTTCCGCTGGCGTCCAGACAGGACAGCGTCCACATCGATAGCACCAGCAGCAAGATCCCGACGAGCGGGCCGCGCGAGGCGGGCGCGGGGGCTTGTGGGCGACCTGGATCGGCCGGGGGCATGGACGGGCTCCTGATGGGGAAATGGGCGGCTGCCATGATACGCTCATCGCGCCGGGGGAACAGGCCAATGATCGAACTACGTAACGTCGAAACTTTTTTTTGGGTCGCCACGCTGGGCAGCTTTCGCGCCGCGTCCGACAAGCTCAACACCACGCAACCTGCCGTGTCGCAGCGCATCGCCTCGCTGGAAGCAGACCTGGGCGTGCGGCTGTTCGAGCGTGACGCGCGCGGCGTCAAGCTGACCGCCAAGGGGCACGAACTGCTGTCGCACGCCGAACGCATGCTGCAAGTGCGGCGCGATATGTTCGAGGCGGCGCGCGAGCAGAACGTCATGACCGGCACGGTGCGTATCGGCGTGGCGGAAACCATCGTGCAGACGTGGCTGCCCACGCTGATCGAACTGATCCATTCCACCTATCCCGCGCTGGTGCTCGAGATCGAGGTGGATACCACCCACGTGTTGCGCCCGCACCTGATGTCGCGCCAGATCGACCTGGCGTTCCTGATGGGGCCGGTGCTTGAGGCCCGTGTCGAAAACCTGCCGCTGTGCAGCTACCCGCTGGCCTGGGTGGCCAGCCCCACGCTGGACCTCGGCCCCGAGCCGCTGACGCTGGAACGCATCGGCAAGCTGCCCATCATCACGTATCCGTCCAACAGCTCGCCGTACCGGGTCGTGCGCGACATGCTGACGCGCGCGGGCGTGGCCTCGCCGCGTATGTATGGCAGTGCGTCCATGTCCATGGTGGTCCGAATGACGCAGGACGGCATCGGCACCAGCGTGATCGCGCCGGTGTTCCTGGGCAAGGAACTGGCGCGGGGCGAACTGCGCATTCTGCGTGTGCAGGCCGACCCCTTGCCTGAACTGAGCTTTACCGCAACCTGGGTGCAGGGGCCGGATAGCCACGCGGTCAGGGTGATTGCGCAGATGGCGCAAAAGGTCGCGGCGCAGGCCGGAGACGGCATTCCCGCCTAGGTGTTTTCCCCCAGAGGGGGCACGGAGCCATCCCGCGTTCCGGGCAGCCGGACACCCGTCCCCGCCTGCCCAACCGCCTGAAAAGCCGCGCCAGGCCGTCGTTTGCGTAAACGGCCCGACAACGATTCGGCGAGACCCAAGAAATATTTATACCCCCACATCGCAACATACGATTGGACGCTTGCCGCCCCGGACGATGCAATGGCGAAACAGCAAAAATGCAACGCCTGGATACACAGTGCGGGGGAAAAGCATGAACCATCTTTCGAGCCTATTCCGGACCTTGGCGCCCAGCCCTCGGCCGCGCCTCGCACGCGATCTTCGCGCCTGATTACCTGAACCAAACCGCGCGCGACACGGGTAACGGGATCCCGCGCGCGACAGACCATCCCGCCAGCCAGGAGTTTTGTCCATGAAGAAGTCTCTTGTTTTTGCAGCCGTCGCCGCCAGCATGCTTGCCGGCGCCGTCCACGCACAGGACCTGCCCAAAACCCAGTTGAAGGTCGTGGGAGGCCTGTCCAACCTGACCGCCTATAACGACTACGAAAAGCCGTTCTGGACGAAGACCATTCCCGAGCTGTCCAAGGGCCAGGTCACGGCGGAAATCAAGGGCTTCAACGAAATGGGCCTGAAGGGCCCCGAGTTGCTGCGCCTGATGTCGCAAGGCGTGATTGAATTCGGCACCGCCACGCTGTCGTACTTCGCCAGCGATAACCCCATCAACGAAGCCATCGACCTGGCCGGCCTGGCGCCCGACGTCAAGACCGCGCGCGCCGTGACCGACGCGTTCGAGCCCGTCTACGCCAAGCTCTACGGCGAAGGCAACAACGTCAAGCTGCTGGGCATCTCGACCTATCCCGCCCAGGTGCTGTTCTGCAACGCGGACATCAAGGGCCTGGCCGACATCAAGGGCAAGAAGGTTCGCACCAGCAGCCGCACCACGGCCGAATTCGTTGAAGCGCTGGGCGGTTCCAGCGTGACGATGGCCTTCGGTGAAGTGGTGCCGGCGCTGCAAAACAAGGTGGTCGATTGCGCCATCACCGGTTCGTTGTCGGGCTACTCGGCCAAGTGGTACGAAGTGTCCACCCACCTGGTGGCGCTGCCGATCAACTGGAACCAGCAGATTCACGCCGTCAACCAAAAGGCCTGGGACAAGCTGGACCCCGCCGTGCGCACGTTCCTGCAAGCCAACGTGAAGACGCTGGTGGACAACATCTGGGAAGCCGCTGCCCGCCAGACGCAGGAAGGCTATGACTGCAACACCGGCGCCGCCGCTTGCCCGTTCCCGGTCAAGGGCAAGATGGTTCTGGTGCAACCGTCGGATGCCGACCGCGCGCTGCTCAAGAAGGTTGCGCAAGAAGCCGTGTTGCCCAAGTGGGCCGCCCGTTGCTCGGCACAGTGCGTGAAGGACTTCAACGCCACCATCGGCAAGACGCTGGGCCTGACCGCCAGCAAGTAAGCGCTGGACAGCGCCGCCGCATCGCGCGGCGGCGCGCTTTTCCGCAAGTCATACCGGGCGCTAGCCCGCAGAGGTTCTATCCATGACCCAAACCGAACACTTCCGCCTGCTGGGCGGCCTGTTGCGGCGCGCCGAGAGTTTTTCGCGCGTGGCCGTATGGGCCGGCGGCGCGTTGACGGTGGCCAGCGTGCTGCTGATCTCGTTCGACGTGCTGGCCCGCAAATTCCTGGGTTTCACCACCGGTGGCGCCGACGAGTTGTCCAGCTACGCATTTGCCATCAGCACGTCCTGGGCGCTGGCGTTCGCCACGTTGCAACGCGCCAACGTGCGTGTCGACGTGCTTTATCAATACCTGCCGGTGCGCCTGTCGGCCGTGCTCGACTGGATTTCCATGGTGTCGCTGGCCGTCTTCATGGTGTTCCTGACGTACTACGCCTACGACGTGGTGCAGACCTCATGGGCCCAGAAGTCCGCCGCCAACACCCCGCTGGCCACGCCGCTGTGGGTGCCCCAAGGTTTGTGGCTGTTGGGCCTGGCCTGGATGTGCATCACGGTGGCCTTGATGCTGGCGCGCGCCTCCGCCGCGCTGGTCACGGGCGACATCGAACTGGTCAAGCAGATCTGCGGCGTGCGTTCCGCGCAAGAAGAAGCTGAAGAAGAAGCCGCCGCCGGCGAGCGCATGGTCAAGGGAGACGCAGCATGATTTCCACCGCATTGACGTTGTTGCTGGTGCTGATCGGGCTGTCCATTCCCGTGGGCGCCGCGCTTGGCGTGTTGGGTCTGATCCTGGACCCGCTCTTTTCGATGTTGCCGCTGTCGCGCGCCATCGGTGAAATTTCCTGGAGCTCGAACAACGAGTTCCTGCTGGTGGCGATTCCGCTGTTCATCATGCTGGGCGAAGTGCTGCTGCGCGCGGGCTTTGCCGAACGCATGTACAGCGCGATGAGCCTGTGGCTGTCGTGGTTGCCGGGCGGCTTGATGCACGCGAACATCGGCGCGTCCACCTTGTTCTCGGCAACCTCGGGATCCAGCGTGGCAACCGCCGCCACCGTCGGCACCGTGGCCATTCCGCAGATCCGCAAGTATGGCTACAACGAGCCGCTGTTCCTGGGCAGCCTGGCCGCGGGCGGCACGTTGGGCATCTTGATTCCGCCGTCCATCAACCTGGTCATCTATGGCGTGCTGACCAATTCGTCCGTGCCCAAGCTGTACCTGGCCGGCATCATCCCCGGCTTCGCGATGGCCGCGTTGTTCATGCTGACGGTGGTCGTGGCTTGCGTGGCCAAGCCGTCCTGGGGCGGCAAGAAGATCCATGCAACCTGGGGCCAGCGTCTTGCCAGCCTGGTGCACCTGGCGCCGCCCATGGGCATCTTCTTCCTGGTGGTCGGTTCCATCTACGCCGGCCTTGCCACGCCGACGGAAGCCGCCGCGCTGGGCGTGCTGGGCGCCTTCATCCTGGCCGCCTGGTTCCGCCGGCTGTCCTGGAAGATGCTGCGCGAAGTGATGGAAGGCACGATGCGGTCCACGGCGATGATCATGCTGATCGTCATCGCGGCCAGCTTCCTGAACTTCATCATGTCGGCCACCGGCCTGACGGATGCGCTGACCAAGTCGATCACCGGCCTGGGCTTGTCGCCGGGGTGGATGCTGCTGATCGTGGTGATCTTCTACCTGGTGCTGGGCTGCTTCATGGAAACGCTGTCCATGATGATCACGACGATTCCCATCGTGGCGCCCATCATGATCGCGCTGGGCTACGACCCGATCTGGCTGGGCATCGTCATCATCATCCTGGTTGAAGCCGCGTTGATCACGCCGCCCGTGGGCCTGAACCTTTTCGTAGTGCAAAGCCTGCGCAAGAGCGGCTCGATGAGCGCCGTCATCATCGGCAGCCTGCCGTTCGTGGCCGCCATGTTCGTGATGCTGGGGTTGCTGGCGTTCTGGCCCGACATCGCGCTGTGGTTGCCGCGCGCGTTTGGTTGATGGATTGATCAATTGATCGATGGATTGATCAATTGATTGATTGATTGATTGATTGATTGAAAAGACTTTTTGTTTGAACCGGGTGCGGCCCACCGCGGCCGCACCGTTTCCCACCCGTTATTTCCGCAGGACTGATATGAAAGCCGTATTCAAGATCGACGACGCCAATCCCCGCCAGGTGGAAGTGGACTTCAACACCCTGATCGTGGCCGGCTGGGCCGGACGCGACATGGCCGCCATCGAGCACCACATCGAAGAGCTCGCCGCCATCGGCGTGCCGCGCCCGACCAGCGTGCCGCTGTACTACCGCATTGCCGACAACCAGCTGACCCAGGCCACGCAAGTGCAGGCCGTGGGCGAGGATTCGTCGGGCGAAGTGGAAACGTTCGTGTTCGCCGTGGACGGCGAGATGTACGTCAGCATCGCGTCGGACCATACCGACCGCAAGCTGGAAACCGTCAGCGTCGCCATGTCCAAGCAGGTCTGCGTAAAGCCCGTGGCAAGCGAAGCCTGGCGCCTGGCGGACGTGGCCGACTACTGGGACGAATTGGTCATCCGCTCGTACATCGTCGAAAACGGTGAAAAGGTGCTGTACCAGGAAGGCCCGCTGTCCACGCTGCGCACGCCGCAGGACCTGATTGCCGGCTACACCGGCGGCGCCGCCGTGCTGCCGCAAGGCGCGGGCATGACCTGCGGCACCGTGGGCGCCATCGGCGGCATCCGCGCCGCGGCGGACTTCACCATGGAATTGTTCGATCCGCGCCGCCAACGCACGATCAGCCATCGCTATCATGTCGAATCGCTGCCCGTGGTGGCCTGATTCCTGTTTCTGCATGGCATTGAACGCCGGGCGCGCCTATTCAGGCTGCGCCTGTCGGCACTTTTACGCCGCTAGGCGGCACGAGGACAATGATGGTTTCGACCTTGAATGATCTGACCTTGGCCCTGAACGAGGGCCGTACCAGCTCGGTCGCGCTGACCGAACTGGCGCTGGCGCGCGCGCAGGATGCGGCGGGCGAGGGCGCCCGTGTTTTCACCAAGCTGTATGCCGAGTCGGCATTGGCGCAGGCGCGCGCCTCTGACACCCTGCGGGCGGCGGGCATCGTTCGTTCGGCGGTGGAAGGGCTGCCGATCAGCATCAAGGACCTGTTCGACATCGAAGGCGAAACCACCATGGCCGGCTCGGTCGCGCGCGAAGGCGAGCCGGCGGCTGACGCCAACGCCGACGTCGTGCAGCGCCTGATCGCGGCCGGCGCCGTCATCATCGGCCGCACCAACATGACCGAATTCGCGTATTCGGGCCTGGGCATCAACCCGCACTACGGCACGCCGCTGAACCCGTACGACCGCGCCACCGGCCGCATTCCGGGCGGCTCGTCCTCGGGCGCGGCGGTGTCCGTGGCCGACGGCATGGCCGTGGCCGGCATTGGTTCCGACACCGGCGGCTCGGTGCGCATTCCGGCCGCGCTGTGCGGCCTGACGGGCTTCAAGCCCAGCGCCTGGCGCGTGTCGATGCAGGGCGTGCTGCCCTTGTCGGCCAACCTGGATTCCATCGGCCCCATCGCCGCCAGCGTGCGTTGCTGCGCCGAGCTGGACGCCATTCTGTCAGGCGACGGCGGCCCCGTGCCCGAGGCCATGGCGCTGCGCGGCCTGCGCCTGGCCGTGCCCACCACGCTGGCGCTGGACGCCATGGACAAGCACGTGGCGGACAGTTTCGCCGCGGCCGTGGCCCGGCTGAAGGAAGCCGGCGCGCTGGTCGACGAAATCGCCATTCCCGAGTTCGCCGAAGTTGGCGGCATCAACAGCAAGGGCGGCTTCACGGCGGCCGAAGCCTGGGCCTGGCACCGCGACCTGATCGCGCGCGCCGGCAAGCGCTACGACCCGCGCGTGGTCTCGCGCATCATGCGTGGCCAGGACATGAGCGCCGCGGATTACATCGATTTGCTGGATGCGCGCGAAGCGTGGGTGGCGGCGGTGGATCACCGCATTGCCGGCTACGACGCGCTCATCATGCCGACCACGCCCATCGTGGCGCCGGCGGTGGCCGACCTGGTCGCTTCCGACGAAGCCTATTACGCGGCCAATGGCCTGATTCTGCGCAACCCCACGCTGATCAACTTCCTGGATGGCTGCGCGCTGTCGCTGCCTTGCCATGGGCCGGATACGGCCCCCGTGGGCTTGATGATCGCCGGCAGCAACGGTGCCGACCGCCGCATCCTGGCCGTCGGCCTGGCCATCGAGGCGCTGCTTGCCGGGCACTGATCGCCCGGTGCTTCACAACTGCATCAAGAGGATTTTTCATGTCGCCCGTCGACGTCGTACGCAATAGTGTCCAACTGGCCCGCCAGGCGCGTCTGGACGCGCGCAGCGGGCGCCTGACCGGCCCCACGGCCAATCTGGCGCCGGGCCACGTCCAGGCCAACCTGGCCATCCTGCCGCGCGCGCTGGCAGCGGACTTCCTGCATTTCTGCCAACGCAACCCCAAGCCTTGCCCGTTGCTGGCCATGTCCGAACCCGGTAACCCGGCGCTGCCGGAACTGGGTGCAGACATCGATATCCGCACCGACATCCCGCGCTACCGCGTCTGGAAGAACGGCGAGCTGGTGGCCGAACCCACCGACGTGCGCGATATCTGGCGCGACGATCTGGTGTCGTTCCTGATTGGATGCTCGTTTTCGTTCGAAGAGGCCATGCTGGATAACGGCTTGCCGGTGCGTCATATCGAGCAAGGCTGCAACGTGCCGATGTACCGCACCAACATCCCGACGCATCCGGCTGGCGCCTTCAGCGGGCCGCTGGTGGTGTCCATGCGCCCCTTGAAGGCGGCGGATGCCATCCGCGCCATCCAGGTCACCTCGCGCTTTCCGTCGGTGCACGGCGCACCCGTGCATATTGGCGACCCGGCGCTGATCGGCATTGCCGACATCGACCAGCCCGACTACGGCGACGCGGTCGAAATCCGGCCGGGCGAAATGCCCGTGTTCTGGGCCTGCGGCGTCACGCCGCAATCGGTGGTGTCGTCGGTGCGTCCGGAGTTCTGCATCACGCACGCGCCGGGGCACATGCTGGTGACCGATCTGGTCAACAGCCGGATGGCGATGCTGTAAACAAAAACCCCATCGCAGCCTGTGTGCTGCGATGGGGTTTTTGGGTTTGTGGTCTGATTTGTGCATCGGGCGTTTCGAAAACGCCCGACCTGCGTGCCGCTTAGAAAATGTGGCGGAAGCCCACGGCGGCGCCGATCTGGTGGTTCTTGCCGGCGATTTCGTCGCTGGCGGCGCTGCTGACCTTGTTCCAGTCCACCGTGCCGTACACCTGCGAGCGCTTGGACAGCGAATATTCGGCCACCGCGACCAGGGCGTAACGCTTGCCCTTGTCGCCGTCTTCGACCACGTTCTTGCTTTGGTCGTAGTAGCCCGCGCCGGTAATGGCCCAGCGCGGCGTGGCTTGCCACGTGGCGCCCACGAAATAGCCGTTGTCCTTGCGGTCCAGACTGGCGGTGGTGGTGCCGCCCATGACGGCGTTGACCCAGCCCGTTTCGTCGCGGCCATTGAAGTAGCCGGCGAACACCTTGGTGGTTTCAAACTGGTAGGACGCGTTCAGGTTCCACACGCGCTGGCGCAGGTCGGAATCCAGGCCGTCGTAGGTCTGCTGGTAGGCCGCGCCCAGACCCAGCTTGCCGATCATGTAGCGCAGGCTGGCGCCGTATTGCTGGCCGGCCTTGTGGTCTTCCCAGCTTTCGCCGTTGGCCCACGACAACGCCAACGACAGGTCGCCGATGGTGTTGGAATACTTGGTCATGTTGTTGGTGCGCACGCGCGACATCGCGGCGGGCAACCAGGCGTTCTGATCGTAGTTACCCACGGTCAGCGGATCGAAGTAGTCGGCCAGCAGATCGAACATCGGCGTGTTTTGCAGACCCAGCGTCAGCTGGCCGATGTTGCCGCCGTCCAGGCCCACGTAGGCCAGGCGGCCGAACGTCTTGCCCGTAGCCGACGAATTGCCATTCTGCATGTTGAAGCCGTTTTCCAGGCGGAAGAAGGCACGGTTACCGTTGCCCAGGTCTTCCGAGCCGCGCAGGCCCCAGCGGCTGTTCGAGATGGCGCCGTTTTCCATCGACACACGGCTGCCGTCTTCGCCCACGCTGCCGGCGCTGGTGCTCAGGTAGCGGATGCTGACGTCGGCGATGCCGTACAGGGTGACGCTGGTTTCCGCCGATGCGGCGCCCGCGGCCAGGCCCAGGCCTGCGGCGGCGAGCGTAAGAGTGATGCGTTTCACTGAGGACTCCTCCTGTGTAGCTGTTTTGTAGTGTGTGACCTGGCTTGTGGCCGGGTTGACCGCGCCGGGCGGATCGTCCGACGTTGGGCCGTTGCACCGACGCTGCTTGATGGCAGTGCGGGTCCGGAGCATTGGCCCAAAAGGTTGGCTGCCACGGCATTGCGCCAAACTGGTGCAAGGGGGCAGCGCCTGGGGATTCTAAAAAAGTTACGGGATGTGCAGGGCCAAATTGTTTTTGGCGTTTTCCCTGGTTTACAGATCAAAAAAATAGTCGGGCGCCGGGACAATGGCGCGATTGTTCCAAAAAAAACCCCAGTCCAGGACCGGGGTTCTTGAAGGTCGTGCCCGGGTGTCCAGGCGGCGACATCACGGCATTACAGCGTCATAGCGTTACAGCGTCATGTGCAAGGGCAGCCATGTGGCAATGCCCGGAATGAAATACAGCAGCAGCACCGCCACAATCATCAGGAAGAACATGGGCAATGACGCCCGCGCGATGTAAGGCAATTCACGCCCGCTCATGCCGGACAGCACGAACAGGTTGAAGCCCACCGGCGGCGTGATTTGTGCCATTTCCACCACGAAAACGATGAAGATGCCGAACCAGATCAGGTCGATGCCGGCAGCTTGCACCGTCGGCAACAGCACGCCCATGGTCAGCACCACGATGGAAATGCCGTCCAGGAAGCAGCCCAGCACCACAAAGAAGACCATCAGCGCCATGATCAGGCCGAACTGCGACAAGCCCAGTCCGCCGATCCATTCCGCCAACGCGCGCGGCAGGCCGATATAGCCCATTGCCAGCGTCAGGAACTGTGCGCCGGCCAGGATCAGCGCGATCATGCAATACAGCCGGGTGGCGCCCAGCAGCGATTGCATGAACGTCGAGCGGTTCAGCGAGCCTTGCAGCGCCGACAACAGCAGTGCGCCCACCACGCCCACCGCCGCCGCCTCCGTGGCGGTGGCGATGCCGCTGTAGATGGAGCCGAGCACCGCGCCGATCAGCACCATGACCGGAATCAGGTGGCGCGATTGCGACAGCTTCTGCATGAACGACATGCCGGGGTCCGCCGCCGGCACCTGCCCGGGGTTGCGGATGGCCCACCAGCCGATATAGCCCATGAACAACAGCGCAAGCACGATGCCGGGGAAGATGCCCGCGATGAACAGCTTGGCGATCGACACGTCGGCCGCCACGCCGTACACGATCATGATGATCGAAGGCGGAATCAACAGGCCCAGCGTGCCGGCGCCCGACAGCGTGCCCAGGATCTTGTCTTCGGGGTAGCCACGGCGCGTCAGTTCGGGAATGGTCATTTTGCCGACCGTCGCGCAGGTCGCCGCGCTGGAGCCCGACACCGCCGCGAAAATCGCGCAACCGATCACATTGGTGTGCAGCAGCCGACCCGGCAAACGGTTCAGCCACGGCGCCAGACCCTTGAACAGGTCTTCGGACAAGCGCGTGCGAAACAGGATTTCGCCCATCCACAGGAACAAGGGCAGGGCGGTCAGCGTCCAGCTGGACGAAGCGCCCCAGATGGTGACGGCCATGGCGTCGCCGGCCGGACGGCTGGAGAAAATCTCCATGCCGATCCACGCCGTGCCTGCCAGCGTCAGGCCGACCCAGACCCCGCAACCCAACAGCGCGAAGATCGAAACGACCAATAGGGTGATGACAAGAAGTTCATTCATGGGTTTGCTGCGAAGTAGCGGCGGCCACGCCGCGTGAACGACGGATCAATTCGTCGACAAGGGCGACCAGGAACAACACCGTGCCCACCGCCATGCTGATCTGCGGAATCCAGAGCGGCGTGGCGTCGTTGGACGTGGAGATGTCGTTGTACAGCCAGGAGTCGTACGTCAGCTTGATGCTGAAAAAGGCAAAGGCCGAGGCCAGCAGCGAGCCCACGGCCAGCGCAAAAATGTCCAGGCGGCGGCTGCCCGCCGGTGCCAACGAATTGAGCAACAGCGTGACCCGGATGTGTTCGCCGTGCTTGAACGTGCTGGATAACGCCAGGAAACCCGCCGCGGCCATGAAGTAGCCTGCGTACGCATCGGTGCCAGGAATGTTCAGGCTGAGCTGGCGGGCGATGATCGCCGCCAGCACCGAGACCAGAACGCCGATCGTGCACAAGCCGGCCAACAGGCCGGCCGCGCCGTAAAGACCATCTAGAAAGCGGCGCATAAAAAGATCACTGCTTCTTGTAGGCGTCGATCATGGCCTGGCCGTCGGCGCCTGCCTTCTTCAGCCAATCATCCAGCATGCGCTTGCCGATCACCGACAGGCCTTCCTTCAGTTCCACGGTCGGCTTGATGGTTTCCATGCCGTTCTTGGCCAGCTCTTCCTGATACCACTTGTTCTTTTCCTGCGACAGCTTCCAGCCGCGTTCCTCGGCTTGCGCGGCGGCCTTCTTCAAGGCGTCTTGCGTAGCCGGGTCCAGCGCGTCAAACGCCTTCTTGTTGACGATGATGGCGTTCTTGGGCAGCCAGGCCTGCGTGTCGTAGAACTTCTTGATGTACTCGTACGTCTTGGTGTCGTAGCCGGTCGAGGCCGACGACATGTACGAATCGATCACGCCGGTAGCCAGCGCCTGAGCCAGTTCCGCCTGCTGCACCGTGACCGGCTGCGCGCCGACCAGTTCGGCAATCTTGGCGGTGACGGGGCTGTAGGCGCGCCACTTCAGGCCCTTCATGTCGTTGATCTGCTTGATGTCCTTGTTGGCGAAGATGCCTTGGGGCGGCCACGCCACGGCGTACAGCAGCGTCATGCCTTGCGAGGCCAGCTTCTTTTCCAGGAAGGGTTTTTGCGCCTGGTACAGCTTGAACGAGGCTTCGTAGCCGGTGGCCAGGAAGGGCAGGCCGTCCAGTTCGTAGATCGGGTCTTCGTTGGCGAAGTTGGTCAGCAGGATTTCGCCGATCTGTGCTTGGTTGCCTTGCACCGCGCGCTTGATTTCCGGCGCCTTGTACAGCGAAGCGTTGTTGTGCAGCTGGATCTTCAGCTTGCCTTGCGACAGCGTGTCCACGTCCTTGATGAACGTGGTCAAGTTTTCAACGTGGAAGTTGCTGGCGGGGTAGGCGCTGGGCAGGTCCCATTTGGTTTGGGCCTGTGCGCCCGCGCTGAACGCCAGGACGATGCTGCCGGCCAGCAATGAGATTTTCTTGTACATGGAAGGTCCTTCTGTGCGAATGGTGAAGACGGGTTTTGCCCGATAGGCATTCTTGAAAGAGACTGCTGCGCGGATGACGCGCGGCCTAAAAGCCGTGCCATTCTATGGTGCTGCGCGGCAACAACGCGCACAAAAAATGGGGTTTTACGGGTTAATCCTAGGCCCGGACGCGACACATCGTTGAAGGCTAAAACTTTGCGCGCGCACCGTCCGCGACACCTTTACGCACCGATTTTTCTTCTAAGATTGCGGGATCGAAGCGTGCTGCAGAGGCTCTAGTGAATTTCGTTTTCCGCCGTGATGAATTGCTGGTCGAAGAAGCGTCCAGCGTGTTGCCGGATTTGGCGTTGTGCGAACGCATCGGTCTGGCGTCGCCGGCCTTGCAAGCCATCTGGTCCGTACCCGATTCGCCGTATCGCACGGCGCACGTGGATCCCACGCTTGAAGCGCCCGAGGGTTACGCGTTCAAGAAGCTGCGTTCGCTGTTCGGCGTGCTGGACGATGAACGCATGGCCCTGGCCGGCCGGGCGTATCAAATCGCCGAATGGGCTCGCACGCACCGGTTCTGCGGCGCCTGCGGCACGCCCGCCGAGCGCGTGCCGCACGAGTTCTGCCTGCGCTGCCCCGCCTGCGGCTTTTCCGCGTACCCGCGCATTTCGCCCGCCATGATGGTGCTGATCCGTAAAGGCGACAGCATCCTGCTGGCGCGGCACACCACGACCGCGACCTCGCGCTATACGGCGCTGGCCGGTTTTGTCGAACCCGGCGAGAGCATCGAAGAGACCGTGCACCGCGAAGTCTTCGAGGAAGTCGGCCTGAAGGTCGGCAACCTGCAGTACTTCGGCAGCCAGCCCTGGCCCTTTCCGCATTCGCTGATGGTGGCGTTTACGGCCGACTACGTGTCGGGTGACATCCGCGTGCAGGAAGACGAGATTGCCGATGCGCGCTGGTTCGGCCCCGGCGACCCCATGCCGGACATCGCGCCGCGCATTTCGATTGCCGGCTGGCTGATCCGGGCCAATCTGCCGCAGGGCTGGACGGCGCCATAACGGTGTCATAGCGGCGTCATAACGGCGGCCCAGTGCCCACGTTCCCCCCGCTGGAACGTTCGAACCGCTAGGGGATTTCCCTTGAAATGGCCGTTTACGGCCGTTTTTGGCCGTCCAGGTCATATTTTTTATGGATGAAATACACATAAATTATTAGTATTTCATCCATATAAACTTGGCTTGAGCGTTCCATGAGCCCCACGTTGATCGCGTCGTCAGCCCACTTGGCTGGCGGCAGCGCGCCCGATTTGTCCGAGGTCGAATTCGGCCTGATGATCGCCAGCCACGCCTTTGACCGCTGGACGGTGCGCTGCATGGCAGCCGCCGGCCTGCCGGACCTGACGCCCACCGACGTCATGGTGTTTCACCACGTCTACCATCGCCAGCGCGCCAAGAAGCTGGCGGACATCTGCTTCACGCTCAATGTCGAAGACACGCACATCGTCAGCTACGCGTTGAAAAAGCTGGAGCGGCTGGGCGTGGTCAAGGGCGAGCGCAACAGCAAGGAAGTTTTCTACAGCGTTACGCCCGACGGCGCGGACATCCTCAAGCGCTACGGCGACATCCGCGAACAATGCCTGACGTCCGGCCTGGATGGGCCGGGCGGGGGCGGGCTGGATTTCAGCCGCCAATTGGCCCACGCCTTGCGCTCGCTGTCCGGCCTGTACGACCAGGCCGCAAGGGCGGCAACCTCACTCTGAACCTGATCGGGCCTGGCCCGGCACACCGCAACCCGACCGCGGCGGCACCCGCCGTGGCCGTTTGTTTTCAAGGATTACGCATGAAGAAGTGGCAATTCTGGATCGATCGTGGGGGCACCTTCACCGATATCGTGGCGCGCCGCCCCGATGGCACCACCACCACGGCAAAGATGCTGTCGGAAAACCCCGAGCAGTATCGCGACGCGGCCGTGGCCGGCATCCGCAAGCTGCTGGGCGTGGCGCCCGGACAGCCGGTGCCCGTGGACCAGGTTGAATGCGTGAAGATGGGCACGACGGTGGCCACCAACGCCTTGCTGGAACGCAAGGGCGAACGCACGTTGCTGGTGACCACGCGCGGGTTCCGCGATGCGCTGCGCATTGCGTATCAGAACCGGCCCCGGCTGTTCGACCGCAACGTCGTGCTGCCCGAAATGCTTTACGAATCCGTCGTGGAAGCCGACGAGCGCGTGGCCGCGGACGGCGAAGTCATTCGCGATCTGGACGAAGCCGGCTTGCGGGCCGGCATGCAAGCCGCCTACGACAGCGGCATTCGCGCCGTGGCCATCGTGTTCATGCACGCCTGGCACGCCACGGACCACGAGCAGCGCGCGGCGCGCATCGCGCGCGAAGTGGGCTTCACCCAGGTGTCGGCCTCGCACGAGGTCAGCCCGCTGATCAAGTTCGTGTCGCGCGGCGACACAACGGTGGTCGACGCGTATCTGTCGCCCATCTTGAAGCGCTATGTGGATCAGGTGGCGGGCGAACTGCCCGGCATCCGCCTGATGTTCATGCAATCGAGCGGTGGCCTGACGGACGCGCACCGTTTCCGCGGCAAGGACGCCATTTTGTCCGGCCCGGCCGGTGGCATCGTCGGCATGGTGCGCACCAGCGAGATCGCGGGGTTTCCCAAGGTCATCGGCTTTGACATGGGTGGCACGTCGACCGACGTGTCGCACTACGCGGGCGAATTCGAACGCGAATTCGAAACCCAGGTCGCCGGCGTGCGCATGCGCGCGCCCATGATGAGCATCCACACGGTGGCGGCAGGCGGCGGGTCTATCCTGCATTTCGACGGCGCGCGCCTGCGCGTCGGCCCGGATTCGGCGGGCGCCAACCCCGGCCCCGCCTGCTATCGCCGTGGCGGCCCCCTGGCGGTGACGGACTGCAACGTGCTGTTGGGCAAGATCCAGCCCGACTTCTTTCCCAATGTGTTCGGCCCCGATGCGAATGAAGCGCTGGACCGCGACGCGGTGGTCGAGCGCTTCACCGCGATGGCCGACGAAGTGCGCACGGCCACTGGCCGCGAGATGACGCCGGAGCAATTGGCGGAAGGCTTCCTGGAAATTGCCGTGGGCAACATGGCGGAAGCCATCAAGCGCATTTCGGTGCAGCGCGGCCACGACGTCACGGAGTACGCCTTGACGGTGTTTGGCGGCGCGGGCGGCCAGCACGCCTGCCTGGTGGCCGACGCCTTGGGCATGACGACGGTGTTTGCGCATCCGCTGGGCGGCGTGTTGTCTGCCTACGGCATGGGCTTGGCCGACCAGACCGACATGCGCCAAAAGACCGTTGAAAAGGTGCTGGACGCCGGCCTGATGGGCGAGCTTCAGGACGAACTGGATGTGCTGGCCGGACAAGCCGTGGGCGAACTGCGCCGCCAGCATGTGCCCGACGGCGATATCTCCGTGCAACGCCGTCTGCATCTGAAATATCGCGGCACCGACACCGCGCTGGAAGTGGCGTTTTCCACGCTGGAGCAGGCACGCAGCGACTTCGAGGCCGCCTATCGCCAGCGCTATTCCTTCTTGATGCCCAACCGCGAACTGGTCGTGGAGACCATTTCGGTGGAAGCCACGGGCGGCGGCGAACGAGTCAGCGAAGCGGCCGTGCCGCGTACCCGCGACGGCGCCTTGGCGGCCCGCCGAGTCGTCAGCATGTACAGCGCGGGCGAGTGGCGCGACACGCCGCTGTACGTGCGCGAAGACATGGCGGGCGGTGACGTGGTGACGGGCCCCGCCATCATCTCCGAGCCCAACCAGACCACGGTGGTGGAACCGGGCTGGCAAGCGGAATTGACGTCGCAAGACCATTTCGTGATCCGCCGCATCGAAGCGCGCGCGGATCGTCGCAGCATCGGCACACAGGCGGATCCGGTCATGCTGGAGGTGTTCAACAACCTGTTCATGTCGATTGCCGAGCAGATGGGCTACCGCCTGCAGAACACGGCGTACTCGGTGAACATCAAGGAGCGGCTGGACTTTTCCTGCGCCATTTTCGATTCGCAGGCCCGCCTGATCGCCAACGCGCCGCACATGCCGGTGCACCTGGGGTCGATGGGCGAGTCGGTGCGCACGGTGATGAACGCCAACGCCGGGCGCATGATGCCGGGCGATGCCTATGTGGTGAACGATCCTTACCACGGCGGCACGCACTTGCCCGACGTGACGGTCATCACGCCGGTGTTCGATCACGCCGGCCGCGAGATCCTGTTCTACGTCGGTTCGCGTGGTCACCACGCGGATATCGGCGGCACCACGCCGGGCTCCATGCCGCCGGACTCCAAGACGGTGGAAGACGAGGGCGTGCTGTTCACCAATTTCCAGTTGGTCAAGAACGGCGAATTCCGTGATCAGGCCGCGCGCGACATCCTGGGCTCGGGCCGTTGGCCCGCGCGCAATCCGGATCAGAACATCGCCGACATGCACGCGCAGATCGCCGCGAATGAAAAGGGCGTGCAAGAGCTGCTGCGCATGTGCGACCACTTTGGGCTGGACGTTGTGCGCGCCTACATGGGCCACGTGCAGGACAACGCCGAAGAAGCGGTGCGCCGGGTGATTTCGGTGCTGAAAGACGGCAGCTACGAATACCCGCTGGACAACGGCGCGGTGATCCGCGTGGCCGTCAAGGTGGACACGCAGGCACGCAGCGCGGTGGTCGATTTCACCGGCACGTCGCCGCAGCTGGACAATAACTTCAACGCACCCGGCGCGATTGCCGTGGCGGCGGTGCTGTATGTGTTCCGCACGATGGTCAACGACGACATCCCGCTGAACGACGGCTGCCTGGCGCCGCTGTCGATCATCTTGCCGGAAGGCTCGATGCTGCGTCCGAACCCGCCGGCCTCGGTGGTGGCGGGCAACGTGGAAACATCGATGTGCATCGTGAACGCGCTGTACGGTGCGTTGGGCGTGCTGGCGGCCAGCCAGGGCACGATGAACAACTTCACCTTCGGCAACGCGCGTCATCAGTATTACGAGACCATCTCGGGCGGTACGGGTGCGGGGCCGGTTCGCATCGACGCGGCGGGCCCGCACGACGAAGGCTTCGCCGGCACGTCGGTGGTCCAGGCGCACATGACCAATTCGCGCCTGACGGACCCCGAAGTGCTGGAATTCCGGTTCCCGGTGCGGCTTGAGTCTTACGAAATCCGCACGGGTTCGGGCGGTGCGGGGCGCTATCCGGGCGGCGAGGGCGGCGTGCGCCGGATCCGTTTCCTGGAAGACATGACGGCGGCCATCCTGTCCAACAACCGCCGCTACGCGCCGTTTGGTCTGGCGGGCGGGCAACCGGGCGCGATGGGCCGTAACTTGATCGAACGGGTGGACGGCACGATTCAAGAGCTTGGCCCGCAAGACAGCGCCCAGCTGCATCCGGGCGACATCTTCGTTGTCGAAACCCCCGGGGGCGGAGGCTACGGCGCGGTGTGATGGCGGTGGGTGTGATGGCGCTGACTACAGAGCCGGGTCATTCCGGCTCTGACATCACATCCAACGCAATGTCCGCCATCGTGCGGCGGTCATAGACGCGCAGCGTCACGTCATCGTCGCGGATTTCGAACACGGCGGTGGCCAGTGTGTTTTCGCCGTCCGGATCCGCGGCGTCCGTGCGCAGGATGGGCAGGGCGCCCAGCGTATCGTGCAGCGCGGCCAACAGGTCCGAGCTGCCGGTCTGCGGCGACCAGCCGTCCACGATGCCTTCGATTCTGTTCTGCCGGTCGCGCGATGACTCGGTCACCACCTGGGGTTGCGCCCGGGTCTTGGCGTGAATCATATGGTTGGCATGGCCGTAGCGCGTGCCGATGTCCAGCACCGACACCGCGCCCGGGGTCACTTCGGCGCTGATCAGTCGCGGGTCGGTTGCGCTGCCCAGCGTGTGGTGAAAGCCGCCGGAATGGGGCAGGTCGCGCAGCAGCGCAAGGGCCTCGTCCAATGTGGCGCAGTCCAGCACCGCGCGCGCCAGGAACATGCGCGGTACGCCGGGATGGCGTTGGCGGGTGCGCAGGTTGTTGATGGTCTGGACGAGCCCCGCGCGGTTGGCGCCGAAGGTGTGGCCGGGCAACGACCCCGGGTAATAGAAGCTGACGTAGCCGGGCGCGTCGTCCAGCGCCACGTCGACCAGATGGCAACGTCCATACAGATAGGGGTCGCCGTCTTCGTTGTGGCCGATCCACCGGGCGCCGTCCGCGCCTTTTAACGCGACGGTCGTGCAACCGTCGTTCGTGCTGTGCAAGAGATCGCCACGGCAGTTCCAGAGCAGCACGTCCTGGACCGGCATGCGCAGCCCTTCCGCCATGCCTTCCAGTTCTTCCCATATTGCCGGCAGCGCCGTCCGCGCATGCTGGGCCAATTCTTCCACGTATCGATGATCGCGCCAGCGCCGCAGCGCTTCCCAGGTGCTGCTTTGCGCCAGGTAAACCGACATCAGCGGGCGGCCCAACTTGCCCAGCGCCAGGCCGACCTGACGCCGGTTTCCGGCAATGCGTACATATTTGTAGGGCATGGGGATTCTCCGGGGTGTCATGCGGATTGTAATTTTTCTAAGCTCTGCCGGGTGGGGACGGATGCGTTAAGATCGCCGATAAGCCGCGCCGGAGACCCCGGCGCCGCCCAGGAATCATGCCCCTACAACAACCCCGGGGTGCCGACGGTCCCCAAGAGGAGAGTTTCATGATCAAACGTAAAGTCGCCGCCGCCTTGGTCGGCCTGTCCGTGGCCATGTTCGGCGCTGCCTCCGGCGCGCAAGCCCAAGGCAAGGAATTGGTGGTGGCCACCGATACCGCTTTCGTGCCGTTCGAGTTCAAGCAGGGCAATACCTACGTAGGCTTTGACGTAGACCTGTGGGCCGCGATCGCCAAGGAACTCAAGCTGAAGTACAAGCTTCAGCCGATGGACTTCAACGGCATCATCCCGGGCCTGCAAACCAAGAATATCGACGCTGCGCTGGCGGGCATCACGATCCGCGACGACCGCAAGAAAGTCATCGACTTCTCCGACCCCTACTATGAAAGCGGCCTGGCCATTCTGGTCAGCGAAAAGAACACCGACATCAAGGACGCCAAGTCCCTGGCCGGCAAGACCGTCGCCGTCAAGACCGGCACCGCCACCGTCGACTTCCTGAAAGCGCAGGTGCCGGACGCCAAGTTGAAGCTGTTCCCCAACATCGACAACGCCTACCTTGAACTGGCCACCGGCCGGGTCGATGCCGCCGTGCACGACACCCCCAACGTGCAGTACTACGCCAACTCGGCCGGCAAGGGCCGCGTGAAGGTCGTGGGCTCGGTCAAGAGCGGCGACTTCTACGGTATCGCCTTCCCCAAGGGCAGCGAACTGGTGCCGCAGGTGAACAAGGCGCTGGCCGCACTGAAGGCCAACGGCCAGTACGACGCCATCTACGAAAAGTGGTTCGGCAAGAAGCCGTAAGCAGATAGGTGTTTTTGGCGCCGCCCGTGGGAATTGCCCGCGCGCGGCGCCGCCATGATGCGGCGCCCGTCGGTGCCTTGGGGGGAAGATCGTGGAGTTTGACTGGACTGTAATCGAGGGCGCGTTACCCAATCTGCTTGAGGGTACGCTGATGACCATCAAGATCACGTTCTGGGGTTTGTTTGGTGGTTTTCTGCTGGGCGCGCTGTCGGGCGTGACGCGGGCCTACGGCAATATTGTCCTGTCGGTCATCGCGCAGGTTTATGTGGCGGTCATTCGCGGCACGCCGATTGTCGTGCAGGTGATGTTCATCTACTTTGCCTTGCCGTTGCTTGCCGATATCCGGGTGGATGCGGAATGGGCGGCCATCGTCACATTGATCATCAACTCGGGCGCCTATATTTCTGAAATCGTGCGCGGCGCGCTGTTGTCGGTGCACAAGGGGCTGAAGGAAGCCGGGCAGGCAATGGGCCTGCCGTTTCACAAGATCTTGTTCCACATCATCGGACCGGTGGCGTTTCGCCGCATGATCCCGCCGCTGGGCAACCAGTGCATCATCAGCTTGAAGGATTCCTCGCTGTTCATCGTGATCGGCGTGGCTGAACTGACGCGCCAGGGCCAGGAAATCATGGCCAGCAACTTCCGCGCCGTCGAAATCTGGTCCGCCGTGGCGATCGTCTACCTGATCCTGACCGGCCTGATGGCGCTGACGCTGCATATGGTGGAAAGAAGGATGCGCATATTATGAGCATGGTTGAATTTCATAACGTCACCAAGAACTTCGGCGAATCGATGGTGCTGAACGGCATCTCGCTGAACATCGATGCGGGCGAGGTCGTGGTGGTGGTGGGGCCGTCGGGTTCGGGCAAGTCCACCTTCCTGCGGTGCATCAACGTACTGGAAACCATCAACGATGGCGATCTTCTGGTCGATGGTCTGAGCGTCAAGGGCGACGCCGCGCAGGTGCGCGAAATTCGCCGTGAAGCGGGCATGGTGTTCCAGCAGTTCAACCTTTTCCCGCAAATGACCGCGCTGCAAAACGTGATGTTCGGCCCCGTGCACACGCGTGGCCAAAGTCGCGACGAAGCGCGCGAGCTGGCGATAGGCTTGCTGGACAAGGTGGGCTTGGCCGAACGCATGAACCACTTTCCGTCCGAGCTATCCGGTGGGCAGCAGCAACGCGTGGCCATCGCGCGCGCATTGGCCATCAAACCCAAGCTGATGCTGTTCGACGAACCCACCTCGGCGTTGGACCCGGAACTGCGCCACGAAGTGCTGAAAGTGATGCGCGACCTGGCGGAAGAGGGCATGACGATGGTGGTCGTCACGCACGAGATGGAATTTGCGCGCAAGGTGGGCAGCCGTTTGATCTTCATCGACGCCGGCAAAATCGCGCACGACGGCCCGCCGGCCGAATTGCTCAGCAATCCGCCCAGCCAACGCTTGAAGGACTTTCTGCAACACGTGGCCTGATGGCGGTCGCGGTGGGACGGCGCGGGAATTGCGAATTGAGCATGGCGAATGGCTGCCCAGGCGCCGCCTGAAAGTTCGAATGCCCGAGTTGCTACGCGAGAGCCATTCAGCATTCAGCATTCAGCGCACATAAAAAAACCGGCATCTGCCGGTTTTTTTATGTCGTGCGGTGTGGGTCCGGCTTCAACCCTTTACCCGGACGATCTTCTGCACTTGCGGCACATGCCGGATGGCGCGGATAACCTGCGCCAGATGCTTGCGGCTGTCGACCTGGATAGTCAGGTGCAGAGACACCGTGGACACCGCGTCATCGTGCATGGTTACGTGCATGATGTTGGCGTCGGCGGCGGTGACTTCCGCCGCCAGCCGGCCAAGCACGCCGCGTTCGTTGCGGGTGATGATGTCCAGGCGGGTGGCCAGGTGCTTGGCCGTGTGCGCGTCCCAGGCCACATTGATCCAGCGTTCGGGTTCGCGCAGGCGCTGGCGCATGGCGACCGGGCAGTCGGCGGTATGCACCACCAGCCCGTGACCCATGCGCATGCCGGCCACGATGGGATCGCCGGGCAGCGGGCCGCAGCAAGGCGCCAACTGCACCGCCTGGCCTTCGTTGCCCTGGATCAGGATGGGCGCGCTGCGCGCCGAGGTCAGTTCGTCAACTGCCGCCGCCGTGGTGGCAACCAATTGATGTTCAGGGGCGAAGCGGCGGGCCACCACGGCGGCCAGTCGCTTGCCCAGCCCGATATCGGCCAGGATCTCTTCGCGCGAGCTTGCGCCCGTGCTGCGCGCCAGTTTTTGCCAGGCCGGGTCGTCGGTTGCCGGCATCGGCATGTGCAGTTCTTGCAGCGCCTGGCTTAGCAGCCGTTCGCCGAACGCCACGGATTCCTCGTACTTGACGGTACGCAGGTAATGGCGGATTTCGGAACGGGCGCGGCCGGTGCGCACGTAATTGAGCCACTGCGCGTTGGGGCGCGAGGCCGGCGACGTCACGATTTCCACCGTGTCGCCGCTGTTCAGTTCAGTGCGCAGCGGCACGAATTCGCCGTTGACCTTGGCCGCCACGGCCTGGTTGCCGATGTCCGTGTGGATGGCGTAGGCAAAGTCCACCGGCGTTGCGCCACGGGGCAGCGAAATGATCTTGCCGCGCGGCGTGAACACATAGACCGCGTCCGGGAACAGGTCGACCTTGACGTGCTCAAGGAATTCGCCGGAATCGCCCGTCTGGCTTTGAATGTCCAGCAGCGATTGCAGCCATTGGTGCGTGCGCTTTTGCAGGTCGTTCAGCGTCAGGTCGGCGCCCTTGTACAGCCAGTGCGACGCCACGCCTTCTTCGGCCACATGATGCATGTCGCGCGTGCGGAACTGGAATTCCACCGGCGTGCCGTACGGGCCAACCAGCGTGGTGTGCAGCGACTGATAGCCGTTCACCTTCGGGATGGCGATGTAGTCCTTGAACTTGCCGGGCACCGGGCGATACAGCTGATGCAGTGTGCCTAGTGCCAGATAGCACTCGGGCAGCGTGTGCACGATGACGCGAAAGCCATAGATATCCAGCACGTCGGAAAACGATTTTTTCTGGTCCACCATTTTGCGGTAGATGCCATAAAGCGTTTTCTCGCGGCCGGTGACTTCGGCTTCGATGCCGGCGGCGGGCAGCGACGCCCGCACCGAATCGGCAATTTTGGTGATGACTTCGCGCCGGTTGCCGCGCGCGGCCAGCACGGCCTTGTACAGCACCTGATAGCGGTTCGGGTACATCGCCGCGAAACACAGGTCCTGCAATTCGCGGAACAGCAGGTTCAGGCCCAGGCGATGCGCAATGGGCGCGTAAATATCCAGCGTTTCGCGTGCGATGCGCCGGCGCTTTTCGGGGTTGACCGCGTCCAGCGTGCGCATGTTGTGCAGGCGGTCGGCCAGCTTGATGAGGATGACGCGCACATCGCGCGCCATCGCCAGCAGCATCTTGCGAAAGCTCTCGGCCTGCTGCTCGGCCTTGGTGGCGAAGTCCAGGCGGTCCAACTTGGACAGCCCATCGACGAGCTCGGCAACTTCAGGGCCGAATTTTTCGGCAAGCTCGTGCTTGGCGATGCCCTGATCTTCCATCACGTCATGCAGCAGGGCGGCCGACAACGCGTTGACGTCGAGCTTCCAGCCTGCGCAGATTTCCGTGACGGCGATGGGATGCGAGATGTAGGGCGAACCGCTGGCGCGGAACTGGCCCAGGTGTGCCTGGTCCGCGAAGCGATAGGCTTCGCGCACGCGCTCTACATCTTTGGGATCGAGATAGCTGCCGATGATTTCGGTCAGCGGTGCCAGCGAAGCGACCGGCGAGGCGGTCGCGTCCGCCGCTTCTTGCGCGGCGACGGACGGTGGCGTAGCGGGGTTTTTGCCTTTCTTACCCGTGCGGCGCCCAAGACGGGAGCCGGCACGTAGCGCGGCAAGCAGACCAGATGAAGCGTACTTCAGCCCGGGAAAAGCCATACTTGCCGCCCCCCGAGACTATCAGGTGGGAACTTTACGCAGCATTTCCACGCCGGTTAGGCCGCCCGCGATTTCGCGCAGTGCAGTGACCGTGGGCTTGTCTTTGCTGTCCAGGCGCGGGGCATGGCCTTGCGCCAACTCGCGGGCGCGATACGTCGCGGCCAGCGTGAGCTTGAAACGATTGGGGATTTGATTCAGACAGTCTTCGACAGTGATGCGAGCCATTAGGACACCTGGTGCTGATGGATGATAGGGAGAATGCAGTCGGCTCAATGCTCGGCAGGGATGCCAAGTTGCGAGAACAACTGAGCGTGCCGGGCGGCCTGAGACGAAAAGCGCAGCCTTGCGGCACTGACGATTTGTATCAGCTCCGACAAGGCTACGCTAAATTCTTGATTAATAATAACATATTCGCATTCAGGCGCGTGGGCGATTTCGCCGCCCGCCGCCATGAGCCGCCGCGCGATCACTTGCGGCGCATCCTGGCCCCGCGCCTTCAAGCGGCTTTCCAATTCTTCGATCGACGGCGGCAGCACGAAAATGCCGATTGCGCCCGGAAAACGCTGCTTTACCTGACGCGCGCCTTGCCAATCGATTTCCAGCAGCACATCGCGGCCTTCGCGCGTTGCGGTGTCGATACGGTCGCGCGGCGTACCGTAAAAATTACCATGTACTTCGGCCCATTCCAGCAGGTTTTGCCCGTCGCGCATCTCTTTGAAATCGTCCGTCGAGACAAAGCGATATTCGCGGCCGTCTTCTTCGCCGGGGCGAGGCGCGCGCGTGGTGCACGAGATGGAAAGTTCGATGGAAGGGTCTTGCGCTAGCAAGGCCTTCACCAGGCTGGATTTGCCCGCGCCGCTGGGAGCGACGACCATGAAGACGTTTCCGGGATTGGCGTACATGAATAAAGACCGGCGTGTGATGCTAAGACCTGAAGTCTAGCAAATCAGACGGCGGGGCAGGGGAAAACCCGCTGTCACGCCGCCTGATCGCCGTTGCGGTAGCGCCTGGACCAGGCTAGCCGGCCGGTTTGGCCGCCGCTTGGATCAACTTGCCGCCCGGTGCCGGGGAATCGCTACCCAACAGGTGCCCGTTGACTTCAATGCCGTAAAGCGAGTCGTCGGAGTCATGGTATTTGGCCCGGGTTGCCGCAACCGAATCCTTGTAACGCGGGTCTTGCGGCCGTTCGTGCGCATTCATGAAGTAGGCCACGTCCCAGGCTTCTTGGTCGCTCAGCATGCCGGCTTGCCCCAGCGGCATGTTGGCCTTGATGAAGCCGGCCGCGTTGCCGATCTGGTGCATGCCCGCGCCCCAGTTAAACGAATCGGCGCCCCACAACGCCGGGAAGACCCAGTGCTTGCCGTTCTTTTGGCCCTGGCCTTCTGCGCCATGGCAAACCGCACAGTACTGCCCATAGACCTCGCTGCCGCGCACGTAGTCGGCCTTCTGCGCCGGCGCGGGCAGTTTGCGATATCCCTGGCCTTGCAGGACGACGCCCGTGGGCGCTTTGCTGGCCAGCCAGAACATGTAGCTTTGCAACGCGACCAGCGTCGAATCGTCCGCCGCCGGGGCCTTGCCGTTCATGCTGAAACGAAAGCAACCCTGCAGGCGTTCCGCAAGCGTGTTGACGTGTTCGTTCTTGGCTCGATAGGCCGGATACAGCACGTACGCGGCCCACATCGGCGCCGAGTCCGGGCGGCGGCCGGCATCCAGATGGCAGCTGGCGCAGGTCAGGTCGTTGCCCACGAATTTGCCTGCCATTTGCGGGGTGTGCAGGAAAATCTGCTCGCCTTGGCGCACGATCTTGCCGAATTCGGTGTCGGGCAGCGACGATGCCGAGGGCGGTGTGAAGGCCGGGCGCGGTTCGGCGGCCGGCGCATTCGCGGCGGCAAGCAGCCCCAGCGCGGCGGCGCCCGCAAGCACGGCGCGGCGAATTGCGCCCGACGTGATGGCGCCGGACGTGATGGCCGACTCGGCGTTGATGGCGGGTTCGCGCACGTTGTCGGACGTGGCAGTCCGGGTGGATACAGGCGTCATGGGCGGGCTCCCGGCGCGGCCGGTTCTTGCGCGGCCAGTAAATCAGCGGCCTTGGGCAGGCCGGCGTAGTAGGCCGAAACGGCATCGATTTCGGCATCGGTCAGCCGTGTTGCCACCGCCGGCATCAAGGCAAGCGGTCCGGGCGGGCGTTGACCTTGGCGCCAGGCCCGCAATTGACCCGCGATGTACGCGGCCGGTTGGCCGGCCAGACCAGGGAAATTCTCGCCCACGCCGATGCCGCCGGGGCCGTGGCACTGATTACAGGCCGGGACGTTTTTGTCCCACGCCCCACGCGTCGCCAACCAGGCTCCCGTGTCGGCCGGCGTGACGGGATTCATCGCCGTGGCCGCCAAACGGTCGATGTTCAAAGGCGAGGGCAATGACGCGTAATAGCGCGCCACCGCCGCCTGCTGCTCGGCGTTCAGCGCCTTGGCGGTTGCCGCCATGACCGGGCTTACTCGCGACCCGTTAGCCATGGCTTGCAGTTGTTCGGTCAGATACTTGGCGCCGATGCCCGCCAACTGCGGGAACCCCGCAGCGGGGTTGCCTTCACCGCGTGCGCCGTGACAGGTCACACAGGCAGGCGCGCCGTTCGCGCCTTGCATACTAATCTGCTTGCCGTCGGGACCAGCCGCGCCCTGCGCCTGTGCGGCAGCAACGCCCGCCAGACTCAAGAGCAACGCGGCGGGTAAAGACCGTGGGGTCATGGTTGCCTGCTCCGATATTGTTATTGACTATGGGTAATAAGCTAATTGCCGCAGATTATATAAAGACTTGTGACAGATCTGCGCATTTGTCTGATTTCGCGCGCGTGTTCCGCTCGCTTCCTCTCGCAGGAACCGAGCCAGAACTGTGTCTGATTTGGAAACTTTGCTTGCAGCATCGCGCTAATGATTGCGGTAGCATCTCGCCGATTGATAACAAGGAGAATCCGATGCACGCAAACGAGATCGAACCACCACGCGTGGCCCTGGTAACCGGTGCAGGGACGGGAATTGGCCGCGCCGTGGCGCTGGAATTCCTGGCGCAGGGCTATCGCGTCGTGCTGGCGGGACGCCGCCGCGACCCGCTGGAAGCTACCCGCACGGCTGCGGGCGAAGACGGCGTGCGAGCGCTGGTGGTGCCGACCGACGTCTCGGACGAGCATGCGGTGCGTGATCTTTTCGACACGACGCAGCGTGAATATGGCCGGCTGGATGTGTTGTTTAACAATGCCGGCCGCGGCGCGCCCGCCATGCCCATCGAAGAACTGCCCGTGTCGGTTTGGCGCGAAGTCGTCGACACCAATCTGACCGGCATGTTCCTGTGCGCGCAAGCGGCTATCCGCGTGATGAAGGGGCAAACGCCGCAGGGCGGTCGCATTATTAACAACGGGTCGATTTCGGCGCATGCGCCGCGTCCGTTCTCGATTGCCTACACGGCAACCAAGCACGCCGTGACCGGCCTGACCAAATCGATTTCGCTGGATTGCCGGCCGTATGGCATCGCCTGCGGGCAGATCGACATCGGCAATGCGGCCACCGACATGACCGAGCGCATGGCCAACGGCATCTTGCAGGCCGACGGCAGCACCAAGGTCGAACCGCGCATGGACGTCGCGCACGTGGCGCAGGCCGTTGCCGCCATGGCGCGCCTGCCGCTGGACGCGAATGTGCAGTTCATGACCATCATGGCCACCAACATGCCCTTCGTGGGCCGGGGCTGAATGCGGAACAGCCTGTCGGGAAATTCCCGACGGGCTGCTTGCTTACCCCTGGTCGTCAGGCGCCCGGCAGGCGCCTTTTTTTCGTCCGCGGTTTGGCGAGATTTATCGCGACGCCTGGGCCAGCATCTGGCCCTGCGTGGTGTCCAGATAACGGCGGGCGCCAACGTAGCGCTTCGTCCAGTACGGGTTCTTCATCTCGTCAACGCGCACTTTCGTGCCACGGCGGGGAGCATGAACGAATTTGTTCTGGCCAATATAGATGCCGACGTGCGAGGTGACGCCGCGACCGCGCGTGGCAAAAAATACCAGGTCGCCAGGACGCAGTTCTTTTTTGTTGGGCACGGATTTGCCCTCGCTGCGCTGGGCACGCGCCGTGCGGGGCAGTTCAAGACCGGCGATTTCGCGGAATACGTACAGCACCAGGCCGCTGCAATCAAAACCTTCGGCGTCATCGCCACCCCAGCTGTACGGGGTGCCAATGGCGTCCAGGCCGGCCTGCACGACGCGTTCACTCAGGGTGGGAACGGTGGGCTCTTGCGCCAGGCGCAGGCCGCTAAGCGTCGGGCGGGCTTGTTCGGTGGGCAGTGACGCCTGGGCGGCGTTGGGCAGCCACGAAAGGGTCAGTGCAAAGAGGGGGGCTGACAGGAAAACGGGAATGCGGAAACTGGCAAATCGGACTTTTCGCGTGGGCGGAGTCATTACGTCACTTCAAAAATCGGAGTAGGCGGCATGGCTTTGCCTAACGGGGGCAAGCCGGCGGAAAGGGGGCGTCCCGGGCCACGCAAGCCACGGAAGCCGTTGAATTATAATGGAATAAAGTTTCATTACATTTGTAGTGCAATGCAGCATTATCGGTGCGTTGTCGTTACTTTCCGCCCGGGAACCGATGTAACGGTCGCAGCAATTTCGGCTGGACGCGGTGACCGGCCCGCCCGAACGGGGCAGTGGCAAATATGACGCTTCATGCGCGAACGCCTCGGGCATAATCGACCGCATCGGCGCTGGCGGGCCTGACAGACCCCGGGCGCCGAGCAAACCGATAAGACAGATAAGAAGCGGAGCAGAGCTCAATGATGAATGCAGTACACCCCGTGTCTTCCATGAACCGGCCCGATGCCTTGCCCTTTGAACCCTTTCAGGACGCCCGCGCCGCCGTCGCCCGGCTGGCCGAGATCTACGCGCGCAACACGGCATTCCTGCGGGCGGCATTTCGCGAGGTGCTGAAAGAAGGGGCGAAAGAGCACGCAAAGGAAGGCGCAAAGGAAGGCGCCAACGAGGGCGCGAAGGAAGGCAACGGCAGCGCGCCCGAGCGTGCGCGGGCCTACTACCCGGCCATCCGTATCGTGGTGGAAACCTACGACCCCATCGACACTCGCTTGTCCTACGGCCACGTGGCCGAACCCGGCATCTACCAAACCACCATTACCCAGCCCGAACTGTTTCGCGACTACCTGATCGAGCAGGTCGGCCAGCTGCTGCAAAACCATCGCGTCGCGGTCGAAGTCGGCGAGTCCGATTCGCCCATCCCGCTGCATTTCGCCTTCCCGGAAGGCGCGTATGTCGAGGGCGAGCACCTTGAAGCCTTAAAGCGTCCGCTACGCGACCTGTTTGACGTGCCCGACTTGGCCGTTACCGACGACGCCATCGTCAACGGTTCCTGGCGCGGCAAGGACGGCGAGCCCAAGCCGCTTGCTCCGTTCACGGCCCAGCGCGTTGACTACTCTTTGCACCGTTTGCAGCACTACACGTCAACCGCGCCGGCGCATTTTCAGAACTTTGTGCTGTTCACCAATTACCAGTTCTACGTCGACGAATTCTGCGCCCGCGCCCGTGCGCTGATGGCCAGTGGCAACGAAGACTACGAGATGCTGGTAGAGCCCGGCAACCGTATTACCCGGCGCGGCGAAAACGGCCCGGGCGACGAAGGCCAGGGCGTGCGCCTGCCGCAAATGCCCGCCTATCACCTGGTGCGCGGCGACCATTCCGGCATCACGCTGGTCAATATCGGCGTGGGCCCGTCCAACGCCAAGACCATCACCGACCACATTGCCGTGCTGCGTCCGCATGCCTGGCTGATGCTGGGCCATTGCGCCGGCCTGCGGGATTCCCAGCGTTTAGGCGACTACGTGCTGGCGCACGGCTATGTCCGCGAAGACCATGTGCTGGATGCCGATCTGCCCACCTGGGTGCCGGTGCCCGCGCTGGCCGAAGTGCAGGTGGCGCTGGAACAGGCGGTGCAGGAAGTGGCGGGGCTGTCGGGCTGGGACTTGAAGCGCATCATGCGCACGGGCACCGTGGCCACCATCGACAATCGCAACTGGGAACTGCGCGACCACGTTGAACTGGTGGAACGTTTTGCGCAGTCGCGGGCGATTGCGCTGGACATGGAATCGGCCACCATTGCCGCCAACGGTTTCCGCTTCCGGGTGCCGTATGGCACGTTACTGTGCGTGTCAGACAAGCCCCTGCATGGCGAACTGAAACTGCCCGGAATGGCCAGCGTGTTCTATCGCCGGCAGGTCAACCAGCATCTTGAAATTGGCATCCGCGCCCTGGAGCGCCTGCGGGACATGCCGCCGGAACGCCTGCATTCCCGCAAGCTGCGCACCTTCATGGAAACGGCCTTCCAGTAGGCGCGATCCGTCCCCAAACGGCCGCCATTTTTCGAGGCGAGCCCGTTTGCGCTATTCTCGCGCGTTGCTCGGTAATCCCAGGCTTTCGCGAGATGTCCGCGCGGACGCTTTCAAGACGTGAAGGAATGCATTTTGGCTCCATCGGAACACGATGATCGCCGCTCTGGCGGCACGCGCGCAGCGAAGGCGAACCCGCCTTCGGAACTGCGGCGCACCTTGTCCGCGCGCCATCTGACAATGATTGCGGTGGGCGGGTCCATCGGCACCGGCCTGTTCGTGGCGTCCGGCGCCACCATTGCGCGCGCCGGCCCCGGCGGTGCGCTGCTGGGCTATGTGCTGATCGGCGTCATGGTCTATTTTCTGATGACCAGCCTGGGCGAACTGGCCGCCGCCATGCCCGTGTCGGGCTCGTTCTCCACCTATGGCGCGCGCTACGTCGAAGACGGTTTCGGCTTCGCGCTGGGCTGGAACTATTGGTACAACTGGGCAGTGACAGTGGCCGTGGACCTGGTGGCGGCGCAGCTGGTCATGGCCTACTGGTTTCCCGACGTGCCCGGCTTCTACTGGAGCGCCTTGTTTTTGGCCATCACCTTCGGCCTGAACGCGATGTCGGCGCGCGGTTTCGGCGAAGCGGAATTCTGGTTCGCGCTGATCAAGGTCGTGGCGGTGCTGGGTTTTGTCGCGATGGGCGTGATGATGCTGCTGGGCATCATCCGTGGCGGCGAAACGGGAGGGCTGGCGAATTGGACGGTGGGCGACGCGCCCTTCGCGGGCGGCTTTGCCGCACTGATCGGCGTGGCGATGGTGGTGGGCTTTTCGTTCCAGGGCACCGAATTGATCGGCATTGCCGCGGGCGAATCCAAGGACCCCGCGCGCAACCTGCCGCGCGCCGTGCGCCAGGTTTTCTGGCGCATCCTGCTGTTCTACGTCATGGCCATCCTGGTGATCGGCCTGCTGATCCCGTACACCGACCCGCACCTGCTGCGTAACGATGTCGAAGACATCAGCGTCAGTCCGTTCGCGCTGATCTTCGAACGCGCCGGCTTGCTGGGCGCGGCCTCCGTCATGAACGCCGTGGTGCTCACTTCGGTGCTGTCCGCGGGCAATTCGGGCATGTACGCCGCTACGCGCATGCTGTACAGCTTGGCCCGCGAAGGCAAGGCACCGCGCATTTTCGGTCGCATTTCGCGCAACGGCGTCCCGCTGTGGGCGCTGCTGGCGACCACCGTCGTGGCCGCCTTGTGCTTCTTCACGTTTATCTTCAGCCCGAACGCGGTCTACATCTGGCTGCTGAACACCTCGGGCATGACGGGTTTCATCGCCTGGCTGGGCATCGCCATCAGTCATTACCGGTTCCGGCGTGGCTACGTCAAACAAGGTCACAGCCTGGCTGACCTGCCGTACGTGTCGCCGTTCTTTCCCTTCGGTCCGATTTTTGCCTTTGTACTGTGCCTGATCATCACGCTGGGCCAGAACTACCAGGCGTTCCTGCAGGACCGTATTGATTGGGGCGGCGTGGTGGCCACGTATATCGGCATCCCGCTGTTCCTGTTGATCTGGCTGGGGTATCGGGTCACGCGCGGCTCGCGTTTCATCAGCTACCGCGACATGCGTTTCCCGGATGCGCGGGCTCGCAGCGAATATCTGGATTCCGCCTTGCGAGGCGAACCGGCGGCAGGCGAGGCGCGCTAGTCGCTCCTTGCCCCAGGACAACCGCCCTTAGATGATGTTCTTTTCAAGCAGGGGGCGGTTGTCCAGAACGCGCTGGAACGACAAGGGAGACAAGTCCAGGCTGCGGTAGGCGCCGTACCGTAGCAGCTCTGCGATGCCTCGTCCGGTAGCGGGCGCCTGCTGAAGCCCATGGCCCGAAAAGCCGTTGGCGAAATACAGGTTGGGGCAATCGGGATGGGCGCCGATGATGGCGTTGTGGTCGAACACGTTCATTTCGTAATAACCGGCCCAGGCGCTGCGCACGCGCACGGCCTCGAACGCGGGCACCCGGGCCGCAAGCGCTGGCCAGACGTGGTTGTCGAACGCATCGAGCTGGGCGTCAAGCGGCAAGTCGTCGGCGTCGTCCGCCGCGTCAGGCGAATAACCGCACAGAAATTTGTCGCCGTCCGGACGAAACCAGATGCCCGACGGGTCGATCAGCAAGGGGCAGTGCGGCAGCGCCTGCGGGCAGCTGAAGCTGAACACGGTACGCCGGCGGGCGCGCACGGGCAACGCTATGCCAGCCCATTGGGCCACGCGTGCCGCCCACGGGCCTGCCGCGTTGACGGCCACATCGCAGGGCAGGGCGGCGCCGTCGCTTGTCCAAACCCCGTTCACGCGTGCGCCGTCGCGCAGCAAGCCCACCGCTTGCGCGCGCCGGTACGTTGCGCCTTGCGCGATCGCCTTCTTGCGTAGCGCCTGCATCAACCCGTAGCCATCGAACCAGCCTTCGCCGGACAAGCCCAGCGCGCCCAGCGCCAAGTCGGCAGTATTGAGCCACGGGAATCGCGCTTGCAATTGAACCGGCTCGAGCAAGGCGACGTCGACGCCTTGCGAGCGCTGCGTGTCGTAGTTGCTACGCAGCGTGGCGCAGCCGGCGGCGCTGGCCAGGTACAGATAGCCGGGCTCGGTCAAGCCGATATCGGGCGCCGGATCGTCCACATACAAGGTAGCGGCCAGGTCGCGCAGGAACGCAATGCCCATTTGCGACATGCCGATATTGACGGGCGTCGAGAACTGCTGACGAATGGAACTGGCCGATAGCGCGGACGAAGCCTGGGCGTACGTCGGGTCACGTTCCAGCACCGTGACGTCAAAAGCGTCCGGAGTTTGGCTTAGAAAGTAGGCGATAGAGCTGCCAACGGCACCTCCGCCAATGATGACGACGCGTTGCAAGGCTTGTAGTCCCGTTTTGTATCCAGGGCCAGTTCGGCTTAGCGGCAGCTTGACGGCTTCTGTGCAGCGGCGCAAGCCCCTGCGCGTGTGGCGCCAACCTGCCCACCGGGTGGGGCGGCGCTTACGGCGCCACGCGGCACTGCTCCAGCATCCAGGCGCCAAATTCGCGCACCAGCGGCGATTCGGCCTGGGTATGGGGATAGACGAAGTAGTAGGCGTCGGCGCTGCTGAGCGCTTGGGGAAACAGCTGGATGAGTTCGCCGGTGTCCAGTTCGCGTTCCACCAGAAAGCGCGGCAACAAGGCCGCGCCCAGGCTGGAGGCGGCCGCTTGCGCCAGCATGGAGGCCTGCTCGAACTGAGGGCCCTGCATGGCGCGCGCCGCGCTGGCGCCGTGTTGATCAAACCACGAGGCCCATTGTGCGGGGCGGGACGTCTGGTGCAGCAGCACGACGTTGGACAGGTCCGCGATGTGCCGGATACCGTGCAAGCGTTGATAGCGCGGGCTGCTGACGGCGATGACCTCTTCGTGCATCAGGTACTCGCACACGGCGCCGGCCCAGTAAGGCGCGCCGAAATGGATGGCCGCGTCAAACGGCTCTTGCGAGAACTCAAAGGGCAGGGTGCGCGACGTGAAGTTGATGGTGACTTCGGGCTTGCGGGCCATGAAATCCCCCAGGCGCGGAATCAGCCAGCGGGTGCCCAGCGTGGGCAGCACCGCCAGATTGAGCTGGTCGCGGCGCGTGCAGGCCATGGTGCGGCGGGTGGCTTCTGACAGCTGGTGCAACAGGATGCGCACCTCGGACGCGTAGGCGCGGCCGGCATCGCTTAAGACCACGCGCTGGCGCACGCGGTGGAACATCGTCACGCCCAGCTGGGTTTCAAGCTGGTGGATCTGGCGCGATACGGCGCTTTGGGTCAGGTGAAGTTCGTCCGCCGCGCGCGACACGCTGTTGCGCCGGGCGACTGCTTCGAAGGCCAGCAGGTTGGCGACGGGCGGCAGAAAGGTCTTGCGGAACATGGGGCTTCCTAATGGATACAGCCTTGGAATACAGCCTTGACGTAAACCCCCCATGACAACACGCCCTTGCGGCCGACCCTATAGGAAAAGTCTGGAATGCAAAGAGGCCGCTTGCGCGGCCCCTCGAATCGCATCAAACCGCCATGGCTTATTCGATGTTCTGCGCCTGTTCGCGCATCTGCTCGATCAGCAGTTTCAGGTCCATGGCGGCGCGGGTGACCTCCATGCTGCCTGCCTTGGAACCCAGCGTATTGGCTTCGCGGTTCATTTCCTGGAACAGAAAATCCAGGCGCTTGCCCGCGCTGCCGGCGTTTTTCTTACCCGATGCGGACTTGCCGCCGCCGTCGGTCAGCAGGTGACGCAATTCTTCCAAGTGGGAACGCAGCCGCGACAGTTCTTCCGCAACGTCGATACGCAGCGCAAACAGGTTGGCTTCTTGCGACAGGCGTTCGGACAGCTCGGTGCCCGAGATGTGCGTGAAGCCGCCAGGGAAGGCCGATTCCACACTTTCGCGAAGCTTGGCGGCCAGCTTGTCGCGGTGGTCCGACAGCAGTTGCGGCAGATGCGCCTGCACTATGTCGACCACGCGGGCGACGCCGTCGGCGCATTCGCGCATCATGCCCGCCAGGCGTTCGCCTTCGCGCGCGCGGCCCTCCTGCAATTGGGTCAGCGCTTGCTGCGCCGCTTGCAGGCAGGCCGCGCCCCACACCTGCGGGTCCAGCGCGTCGTTGCCGCGCTGGCCGGGCCAGTTGAACAATTCCACCAGCCGGGGGGGCGCGATGTCGGGAACGATGCGGCGGGCGGCCTGCAACTGCTCGGCCAGGCTTTCCAGCCAAGTGGGGTCCAGCTTGGACAGGTCGGTGCTGGCGTTGCGCGTGAATGACACCCGGATCTCGACCTTGCCGCGCGCTAGGTTGGCGGTCAGCAGTTCGCGCAGCGGCGTTTCAACGTGCCGCAACTCGTCGGGCAAGCGGAAATACAAATCAAGGAAGCGGCTGTTGACGCTGCGCAGTTCAATGGCAAGCGTGCCTTGTTCTAGGTCTGCTCGGGCGTTGCCGAATGCGGTCATGCTGCGAATCATGGTCGTGTCCTGGTAAAGCTTGGGTAAGAGCCGGTTGCGCCGGGGCCCGCAGCGCCCCGGTAAAGGGGGGCGGGTCTGTGTTTTCAACCGGATATATCGCGGCAGGATACTCCAAGCGGGAATTTCCTGCGGCGCCTGCCCGTACAATGCCGCGAACCAATATCTAGACTGGAGTTTGCCTGTGACCACTACGCCCACCATCGCCCGTCCGTCCGGCCGCGCTGTAGACGAACTGCGGCCGTTCAGCCTGGAACGCGGCTTTACGCGCTATGCCGAAGGCTCGGTGCTGGTCAAGGCCGGCGACACCCACGTGCTGTGCACCGCCAGCGTGCTGGAAAAAGTACCGCCGTTCCTGAAGGGCAAGGGCGAAGGCTGGGTCACGGCGGAATACGGCATGCTGCCGCGCGCCACCCATACGCGTGGCGACCGCGAGGCGGCCCGTGGCAAGCAAAGTGGCCGCACACAGGAAATCCAACGCCTGATCGGCCGCAGCCTGCGCGCCGTCTTCGACATGCGCGCACTGGGCGAACGCACGCTGCATCTGGATTGCGACGTGTTGCAAGCCGACGGCGGCACGCGCTGCGCCAGCATTACCGGCGCGTGGGTGGCGGCGGCCGATGCCGTCGCCTTGCTGATGAAGCGTGGCGACCTGGCCGTCAACCCGATCCGCGATGCGGTTGCCGCCGTGTCGGTGGGCTTGGTGCAAGGGCGTTCAGTGCTGGACCTGGACTACCAGGAAGATTCCGCGTGCGATGCCGACGTCAACGTCATCATGACGGGCAGCGGGGCCTTCGTTGAAGTGCAGGGCACCGGCGAAGGCGCCACGTTCACCCGCGCCGAATTGGACACCATGCTGGTGCTGGCCGAAAACGGCATTGCCAGCCTGGTCCGCGCCCAGCGCGCGGCGTTGGTGTAAGCAGCAGTCGTGAAAAGGGATCCGGGCAAAGCCTGCGCGGATCCCATAAGTAGGCGGGCATACCGGTACCGGTTCCCGCCCGTCTCAGCCGGGCAGCAACGCGCCAAGCTTGTCAATTTTCTCCAGGCCCCAGATCGACGCGATCAGCGTGCGCAGTTCGGCTTCCGTTGCGGCGTCGGCGTAGCGGCCCAGGCTTAGCGTCTTGTCCTCGATTTCCGCGCGGCTCAAGGTGTTGCCCGGGTCGCCCTTCGGCTCGTCGACGCGGCCTTGCAGCGTGCGGCCATCTTGCGTGGTGACGGTGACCTTGCCGATCCAGCGTTGCGGATAAGCCTTGTCCACTTCCTCGTCCAGCACCATCTCGACCTTGCCCCGGAACGCCGCCACGGCCGGGTCGTCCAGGCCGGCATCAAATTCAGCCAGCCCGGCGCGCCCCTGGCGGGCGATCAAGCCCAGCACCGTTCCCATCGAAAACTTGGACTGATGCACCGTCTGCGGGTTGACGACGGGCCCCAGCACGTCGATGGCGCCTTGATGCACATGCGCCACCACGCGCGCCACGTCGGACTCAGCCAGCTTGTGTTCGCGCAGCACCTGTTGCAGCGCATCCGCTGCCGGGTGCGTATGGCGGCACGACGCATGGAACTTGAATGAGGTTTCGGCCAGCGCCCAGCGTTCGCCCAGGCGGTCGCACAGCTTGGACGGGTCCGCGTCGGATGACATGCCCGCCGCCATCCCCTGCGGACCTTCCAGGATGTGGCGCGCGCCCGTGAAGCCCTCGCGCGCCAGATAGGCGGCAGTGATGCCGTCCGCCGCCGCCTTGGCGGTGTGCAGTTGCTTGGAGTCGGCGGCATCGCGCAGAAACTCCCAGAGCCCGGCGGCCTGCGTGCCCGCCGAACCCAACGCATGCAGCATCTGTTCAGGCGTCAGCTTCAGCAAGCGGCCGGTAGTGACGGCGGCGGCCAGGGTGCCGGCCGTGCCCGTCGTGTGGAAGATCTTGTAGTGCGAACGTCCTAAAAATTCCCCCACGCGAATGCCGACTTCGTAGCCGGCCACGGCGGCCACCAGCACGTCGCGCCCCGAACTACCCAGGGCCTGGGCCACGGCCAACGCCGGCGGAAACACCACGGCGGCAGGGTGGAACACCGAGCCATTGTGCACGTCGTCCTGCTCCACCACGTGGGCGGCGGCCGCGTTCACCATGGCGGCGAACAAGGGCGTGGTGCGGCGCCGCGTGATCAGCACTTCGCTGGGGCCGTCGGCCGGGCCCATGGCGCCGGCGTAGCGGTCGATGGCTTGCACCGCGCGCGCGGAGGCGCCGGCAAGTATCGACGCCAGGCAATCCAGCAGCAGGTCTTCGGCGCGGCGCAATACGGGCGCGGGGATGTCTTCGTAGCGCAGGTTGGCCGCAAAGGCGGCAAGCTCGGCGCTAAGGTGGGGCGTGTCGTTGGCAGCGGTCATGGTCCGGGGCAGTTGGTGGTGGCGTCGGGTCAGAACGAGCGGGGCAGACCCAGGATGTGTTCGGCGACGTAGGACAGGATCAGGTTCGTCGAAATGGGCGCCACCTGATACAGCCGCGTCTCGCGGAATTTGCGTTCCACGTCGTACTCGGTGGCAAAGCCGAAACCGCCGTGAAATTGCAAGCAGGCGTTGGCTGCTTCCCACGACGCGTCGGCGGCCAGCAGCTTGGCCATGTTGGCCTGCGCGCCGCAAGGCTGGTGCGCGTCGAACAGGCGGCAGGCTTCATAGCGCATCAGGCTGGCGGCTTCGACGTTGATGTGGGCGCGCGCGATGGGAAACTGCACGCCCTGGTTCTGCCCGATGGGGCGGCCGAACACCATGCGTTCCTTGGCGTAGGCGGTGACCTTGTCCACGAACCAATAGCCGTCGCCGATGCACTCGGCGGCGATCAGCGTGCGTTCGGCGTTCAGGCCGTCCAGGATGTACTTGAAGCCTTTGCCTTCTTCGCCGATCAGGTTTTCGACGGGAATTTCCAGGTTGTCGAAAAACAGTTCATTGGTCTCGTGATTGACCATGTTCGGAATCGGCCGGATCGTCATGCCATGCTTGACGGCATGATGCAGGTCCACCAGAAAGATCGACATGCCTTCGGACTTTCGGGTCACCTGGTCCAGCGGCGTGGTGCGCGCCAGCAGGATCATCAGGTCGGAATGCTGCACGCGCGAGATCCAGACTTTCTGGCCGTTGATGACGTAGCGGTCGCCACGGCGCACGGCGGTGGTCTTGATCTTGGTGGTGTCGGTGCCGGTGGTGGGTTCGGTAACGCCCATCGATTGCAGGCGCAGCTCGCCGGCTGCGATGCGCGGCAGGTATTCGCGCTTTTGCGCTTCGGACCCGTGCCGCAGCAAGGTACCCATGTTGTACATCTGGCCGTGGCAGGCGCCGGAGTTGCCGCCGCTGCGGTTGATTTCTTCCATGATGACCGACGCTTCGGTCAGCCCCAGGCCCGAACCGCCGTATTCCTGCGGGATCAGCGCGGCCAGCCAGCCGGCCTCGGTCAGTGCGCGGACAAAGTCTTCGGGGTAGCCGCGTTCTTCATCGATCTTGCGGAAATACTCTGACGGGAATTGCGCGCAAAGGTCGCGCACGGCTTCGCGGATGTCCTGATAGTCGTGTGAGGCGTGGGGCATAGGGCTGCTGTGATAGGCAAAGGGATGGTTCGGTTCAGCATCGAATGTGCCGCATGGGCGCGGTGCTGCCAATTCACAATTGCTTAATACGGGGTTCCTGTTCGCAAAAGCGCATTCATGACGGGCGTGCGTTCGCCCATCGGGCGGCGGCGCCGGCAGTTGTGTCAAGAAATTGCCAAACTGCGTGTCCATAATCCGTGGCACTGCGCCCCAGGGCGCCTGGTTATAGATGGATGGATATGCGTAAAAATCTCAGGGTCACCACGGCGGTATCGGCCATTCTGGCGTTATTCGTGCTGCTGTTTGCCATAGCGGCCGGCGCCGGCATCGCCGTCCTGCGCGAGAACCGGGCGGATATCGAAGCCTTGGGCCGGGGCAGCGTGGAACGCGCCAGCGACCTGGCCGAACTGACCAGCCGGCTGTTCCAGGCACGCGCGGCGTTGACCGACGCCAAGACCAGCATGGAAGGTGGGCTGGAAGACGCGCGCAACGCATCGCTGGCGCAGGCGGACGCGCTGCTCAAAGAGGCCGGCGCCAGCCTGGCGCGCCTGCGCGCCAACCCGGACACCAGCGCGGCAGGCGGGGCGCTGTTCGACCAGATGCTGGCCGCCCACGCCGCGTTCGCCGACCAGACCCTGGCGCCCATGCTCAGCGCCATCCAGGGCTGGAACGGGATCGAGGTCAACCGGTTGGTGGACAAGGTGTTGCCCGCCAGCGGCGCGGCCTATGTGAAGCAGGCCGACGGATACCAGCGCTATGCGCGCGAGCAGGGCCAGGCCGCCGTGGCCGATGCCAGCCGCACGCTGGAGCGGGTAAGCGCGGTGGCCGCCGCCGTATTGGCCGTGGTGTTGCTGCTGGCCGTGCTGATCCGCTTGGCGTTTCGGCGCGGCATCCTGCGGCCGCTGAACGAAGCCGGCGCGCATTTTGACCGCATCGCCGACGGCGATCTGACGGGCGCCATTGCCATGCGCGGCGACAACGAGATCGGCGTGCTGTATTCGGCGATGCGCCGCATGCAAACGGGGCTGTCGGCGGCGGTGGCCTCCGTGCGCCGGGGTGTCGAAGAGATCCATACCGGCTCGGGCGAGATCGCGGCGGGTGGGGCCGATATGTCGGACCGCACCGCGCGCCAGGCCGGCTCGTTGCAAGAGGCCGCCGCCAATATGACGCAGTTGGCGCACACCGTGCAGGTCACGGCAGGCAACGCCGACCTGGCCAGCCGGCAAGCGCAAAGCGCCACGCAGCTGGCCAAGCAGGGCGGCCGCGCGGTGGATGAAGTGGTGCAAAGCATGCAAGGCATTGCGGACAGCGCGCGCCGCATCGGCGAAATCGTGGGCGTGGTCGACAGCATTGCCTTTCAGACCAACATCCTGGCGTTGAACGCGGCGGTTGAGGCGGCACGCGCGGGCGAGCAGGGCAAGGGGTTCGCGGTGGTCGCGGGCGAAGTGCGTTCACTGGCGCAACGCAGCGCGCAGGCCGCCAAGGAAATCAAGGGCTTGATCGACGACTCGGCCCTGCGTGTCCAGGCCGGCGTGCGCCAGGTGAATCTGGCGGGCGACACCATGCGTGACATGGTGGTGTCGGTGGATCGCGTGACCCAGATCGTCGCCGAGATTTCCAGCGCGACGGCCGAGCAGGCCGCCGGGATCGCCTCGGTGAACGACGCGGTCGCGGACATTGAACGGTCCACGCAAGAAAACGCCGCCATGGTCGAGCAAACGGCGGCTGCGGCAGCCGCCTTGGAAAGCCAGGCGCAAGGGCTGCGCCGCGCGGTGGCCGTGTTCCAGATCGAACAGGCGGTGCGCAATGCCACCGCCGTCGAGGCGTCCGTGGGCGAATTAATCGGACAGCTGGGACAGGATGCCGCCGCTGTAGCGCTCGATCACCAGCGACAGGTTCCCATGCTTGACCTTGTGCTTGACGTGCGCGGCAGCCGACGCGATGTCTTCCGGGCGGATGCGCTCGCATAGCGATGGCGTAACGGTCAACGCGCCCACGCCCAAGGTCACGAACGGGAAGAAGCGCGGCACGCCGTAGCGGTCTTCGGCCTCGATGCCGCCGTTCTGGCGGCCTTGGTCGTCGTACAGCGCCGTGGCCTGTTCGTTGAATTCGGCGATGATGCGCTGGACGCGTTCAGCCCAATCGGCGCTGCGAAACAGCACCACGAAATCGTCGCCGCCCACGTGTCCGACAAAGTCTCGCAGCGGGTCGCAATGCTGCTTGATGACTTCGGCGGTCAGCATGATCATGTCGTCGCCGCGCCAGTAGCCGTAGACGTCGTTGAACGGCTTGAAGTTGTTCAGGTCGCCATAGCAGACGGTGAAGTCCGCGGCGTCTTCCAGCAATGTGGCGATGTGGCGGCTGATGGGGATGTTGCCCGGCAGCGAGGTCAGCGGGTTGGCGTAGCGCGCAGCCTCGATTCGCATTTCGGTCACCGAACGCACCAGGGTCTCGCCGGTAGCCAGGCCGTCGTAGCGGCCGTCGCGCGTAATGATCAGGCCGTCCATCAGGTAGCGCTGGTCTTCCGATATCAGCACATGGCTGAGCTGGTCGATGGACACGTTCAGGTCCACCAGTACCGGTTCGGCGTTCATGAAGGTGGAGCAACGGTCGCGGCCGAACAGTTCGCGCGTGTAGCGCTGCGCATAATGTTCGGAAAAATCGCGGCGGTTGATGATGCCGACGGGGCGGTTTTCGGCGTCCACCACCGCCACGGCGTGCATGGTCTTGTGTTCGATGAACAGCCGGTGCACGTCATCGTTCGTGTGCTTGTCCAGCAGCGCGGCCGGCGCTTCCACGCGCAGGCTGGCCGCGGTGCCGCCCGCTGCGCGCTGCGACAGGGGCGCCGAGCTGCGCGCGCGCAACGAGTCGCGCAGCGGCGGCGTCAGTTCGGTCAGCAACGTTTCTTCCGGGCGGCCCAGGAACCAGCCCTGCGCATAGCGGATATCCAGCTCGCGCACCATGGCCAGGTCCTCGGCGGTTTCGATGCCCTCGGCGACGATCGCGGTGCCCAGGTGCTGCGCCACTTTCAGAATGGCGCGCACCATGCTTTGCTTGCGGTCGTCGTGGCCGATGCCATCGAAGAAGTAGCGGTCGATCTTGACCAGGTCCGGCTGCATTTCCGACCACAGCTGCAAATTGGAATTGCCCACGCCGTAGTCGTCCAGCGCGATGCGCATGCCGTGTTCGCGCAGGCAGGCAAACGCGCTGCCCAGTTCGCTCATGTGGTCTGACAGCGGGTCCTGTTCCGTGAGTTCGACGATGATGCTGGAGGCGGGCAGGGCGCAATCTTTCAGCAGGCGCTCCGGCATGTCGGCGCCCCACAGCGTCCAAAAGTGAATCAGCGCCGACCCCGACAGGTTCAGGAACAGCTTGCCGGGGGCGTCCTGAAAACCCTGGGCGCCCGCCCGAAAACTGGCCAGTTCCAGTTGCGGGTGCAGTCCGCGTCGGCGGGCTTCGGCAAACAAGGCATCGGGAAAGTGCAGGGCGGTGTCGGCAGGGCCGCGGATCAGGCTTTCATGCCCATAGATGCGGCTGTGGGACAGATCCACCACCGGTTGATAGCGTGGCCGCAGCAGGCGGTCACGCAAGATGCCGGCCAGGCCGACGGGTGCGGGCGCATCGCCCGGGATGGAGTGGGGCGCGCGGGCCGTGGCCTGCCGTGGCATAGCTTGTAGGGAAGTCATCGCCGGGGGCGTCAGATACGTTCAGTGACAAGATTCGTCATGTTGACAACAAAATATGTCTGCGTTGTTGCCGCTACCGGCGACGCGCCATATTCAGCCGCTGTTACATAGCTGTCAACCGAGATTTCCCCTTGCTTTGCTTGCCGACGCGGCGCAGTGGCGACAGCCGCCGCGTACCCCTTGCGCCCTATACAATTTGCGCTATGACTTCCCCCAAGATTCCCGAATCCCTGCGTCGTATCGTGCTGGCGTCCAACAACCCCGGCAAGCTGCGCGAATTTTCCGCCTTGTTTGCGCCGCTCGGCATCGAACTGGTGCCCCAAGGCGACCTGGGCGTGCCCGAAGCCGAAGAGCCCCACGTCACCTTTGTTGAAAACGCCTTGGCCAAAGCGCGGCACGCCAGCCGCCTGACCGGGCTGCCGGCGTTGGCCGACGACTCCGGCCTGTGCGTCGCCGCGCTGGATGCCGCGCCCGGCGTGTATTCGGCCCGCTACGCCAAGATGCACGGGGGCGAAAAATCAGACCAAGCGAACAATGCCCTGCTGGTACAGAACTTGGCCGGGGTGACCGACCGCCGCGCCTGGTATGTGGCCGTGCTGGCTTTGGTGCGTTCGGAAAACGATCCTTGCCCGATCATCGGAGAAGGGTTGTGGCATGGCGAAATCATCGACGTGCCGGAAGGGGTGAATGGCTTTGGCTACGACCCGCACTTCTATCTGCCCGATATGGCACTGACCGCGGCGTCGCTGGACCCCGAGGAAAAGAACCGCGTCAGCCACCGCGCCCGCGCGCTGCGCGAATTGTTGAGCAAGCTTAGCCACGCCTAGGCGCTTAAGCGAAACCGCATGTCCATCACTATTCCCATCCGCAACGACATGGGCGCGTCGCCGTCGCGCGTCCGTGTCCCCGCAGGCGCCACGCTGACCAGCCTGCCCCCGCTTTCCCTCTATGTGCACGTGCCCTGGTGCGTGCGCAAATGCCCGTATTGCGACTTCAATTCCCACGCCGCGCCCGGCGAAATCCCGGAACGCGCCTATCTGGACGCTCTGCGCAGCGACCTTGAACAGGCGTTGCCGTCCATCTGGGGCCGGCAGGTCGTGTCCGTTTTCATCGGAGGCGGCACGCCCAGCCTGCTGTCGTCGGCGGGATTGGACGAACTGCTGGCGATGTTGCGCGCCTGTCTGAACCTGTGGCCCGACGCCGAAATCACCATGGAAGCCAACCCCGGCACGGCCGAAGCCAGCCGGTTTCGCGACTATGCCGCCAGCGGCGTCACCCGTTTCTCGTTGGGCATCCAGAGCTTTGACGACGCGCAGCTAAAGAAGCTGGGCCGCATCCACGACGCCGCGCAGGCTCGGGCGGCGATCGACATGGCCCAGCGCGCGGTCTCGCGCGTGAACCTGGACATGATGTTTGCCTTGCCGGGCCAGACGCTGGACGCCTGTGTGGCAGACCTGCGCCATGCCATTTCGTTTGGCACCGAACACCTGTCGCTGTACCACCTGACGATGGAGCCGAACACCGTCTTCGCAAAATTTCCGCCCGCTGAATTGCCCGACGACGACACCAGCGCCGCCATGCAAGACGCCGTTGAAGCCGAATTGGCGGCGGCGGGGTTGGCCCGATACGAAGTGTCGGCCTACGCACGGCCGGGCGCGCGGTGCCGCCACAACATGAACTACTGGGAATTTGGCGACTACCTGGGCATCGGCCCTGGCGCGCACGGCAAGCTGTCATTTCATGACCGTATCGTGCGCGAGGCGCGGTTGCGCAACCCGGATTCCTGGATGCAGGCGGCCATGGCGCGCGACGGCAGCCATCTGGCCGAAAGCCGCCAGGTTGGGCCGGACGAGCTGCCCTTTGAATTCATGCTCAATGCACTGCGCCTGAAAGAGGGCGTGCCCACCACAACGTTCAACGAACGCACCGGTTTGTCGCTTGCCGCCATCGCGCACCAATTGGAGGCAGCCTCGAAACGGGGCTTGCTGGACCCGGACCCGACGCGTTTGAAGGCTACGCCCTTGGGGTGGCGCTTCTTGAACGACCTGCAGGAAATGTTCCTGTAGTTGCTTTTGCACCAAAACGGGGCAATCATGCCCCACGCTTTGCACCATACCGGTGCTGCATTTTTCCGTGACCGTGCAGCCTTCCCCTGGGAATCCCTGGGGTAAAACCTGGCACGCTTATTGCTTCCCTCTTTATGCCAGTCGAGCGGCAAAGCCCTCGACCCTTTTATCTAATGGAGATGACATGGCAAGCCCGAAAGACGTCCTGAAACAGATCGCCGATAACGAAGTCAAATTCGTGGATTTCCGCTTTACCGATACGGTTGGCCGTGAGCACCACGTGTCCGTGCCCACCAGCCAGATCGACGAAGACAAGCTGGAAAGCGGCCAGGCTTTCGACGGTTCGTCGATTCCGGGTTGGAAGGGTATCGAAGCTTCCGACATGCTGCTCATCCCCGATTGCGCCACCGGCAACCTGGACCCGTTCCGCGAAGAGCCGACCCTGATCCTGTCGTGCGACGTCGTCGAGCCGTCGGACCTGAAGGGCTATGACCGCGACCCGCGTTCGCTGGCCAAGCGCGCCGAAGCCTACCTGAAGTCCTCCGGCCTGGGCGACACCGCCTACTTTGGTCCGGAACCCGAATTCTTCGTGTTCGACGGCGTAACGTGGAACACCGACATGTCGGGCACGTTCGTCAAGATCAAGTCCGAAGAAGCCTCGTGGTCGACCGGCCTGGAATTCGAGGGCGGCAACACCGGCCATCGTCCCGCCGTCAAGGGTGGCTACTTCCCCGTTCCCCCGGTTGATTCGTTCCAGGACATGCGTTCGGAAATGTGCCTGTTGATGGAACAAATGGGCGTGCCGGTTGAAGTGCACCACCATGAAGTGGCCGGCGCCGGCCAGCTGGAAATCGGCACCAAGTTCAGCACGCTGGTTCAGCGCGCCGACTGGACCCAGATCGTCAAGTACGTCGTGCACAACGTTGCCCACGCTTACGGCAAGACCGCCACGTTCATGCCCAAGCCCATCGTTGGCGACAACGGTTCCGGCATGCACGTGCACCAATCCATCTGGAAGGATGGCCAGAACCTGTTCGCGGGCAATGGCTACGCCGGCCTGTCGGAATTCGCCCTGTACTACATCGGCGGCATCATCAAGCACGCCCGCGCCCTGAACGCCATCACCAACCCGGGCACGAACTCGTACAAGCGTCTGGTTCCGCACTATGAAGCCCCGGTCAAGCTGGCTTACTCGGCCCGCAACCGCTCGGCTTCGATCCGCATTCCGTACGTCGGCAACCCGAAGGGCCGCCGCGTCGAAGCGCGTTTCCCGGACCCCCTGGCCAACCCGTACCTGGCTTTCTCGGCGCTGATGATGGCCGGCCTGGACGGCGTCCAGAACAAGATCCACCCGGGCGATCCGGCCGACAAGAACCTGTACGACCTGCCGCCGGAAGAAGACGCAAAGATCCCGACCGTGTGCTCCTCGCTGGAACAAGCGCTGGAAGCCCTGGACGCCGATCGCGAATTCCTGACCCGCGGTGGCGTGTTCAGCAACGACATGCTCAACGCCTACATCGACCTGAAGATGGGCGATGTGAACCGTCTGCGCATGACCACGCACCCGGTCGAATTCGACATGTACTACAGCCTCTGATCGTTTAGAGGCTGTGGCGGGGGGGAGCGCGATGATGGCGGCAGAAACCAGGGCCCACACATCGCGCACCACCAGGTCGCGGCTCGACGGTTTGTCCGCCAGGCGTTACGCCTGGCGGGCAGGGCGCCGGGTTCCGGCGCCGCCGTCGCGGGCGCGTTCCGCTTTTCCCCTGTCATTCGGGTACGTTGAAAAATGAATGTAGAAGCTCTCGATCTGCTTGCCACGTCCGTTTTCCTGGTCAACGAGCGCGGTCACATTGAGTATGCCAACGCCGCCGCCGAAGATCTGTTCGGCCGCTCGCGCAAGCAACTCTGCGGGCACTCCGCCGCCACGCTGTTCGACACCCCAGAAAACATCCAGTCCTCCATCGACCGCGCCGCTGCCGGCAGGTACGCCGACGTCAGGCAATTGGCCTCGTTGCGCCGCGCCGCCGAATCCGTCGAAGTCGCCGTCACCACGGTGGGGCTGACCGGTCAACGCTGGCCGGTATTGATCGAGACGCGCGAGATAGAACAGCGCGTGCTGGCTGACCGCAACCATCGCCTGGTTGACGAGATCGAAGCGCATCGTGAACTGCTGCGCAACCTGGCGCATGAAGTGAAGAACCCCTTGGGCGGTTTGCGCGGCGCCGCGCAATTGCTCGAAGCCGAGCTGCCCAGCGCAGCGCTGGCCGAATACACCCAAGTCATTATTTCCGAAGCCGATCGCTTGCAGGCGCTGGTGGACCGCTTGAGCGGCCCGCAACGTGTGCCGCTGAACGCGCGGCCGGTGAACATCCACGAGATCTGCGAGCGCGTCTGCGCCCTGATCCAGGCTGAATTCCGCAACGACGTGACGATCCTGCGTGACTACGACGCGTCGGTGCCTGATTTGAAGGGCGATGCGGCCCGCTTGATGCAGGCGGTGCTGAACGTGGCCCGCAATGCCGCACAAGAGTTGGTCGCGCGCCCGCAGGGGCCGCAGACGGAGCCCGGCGTGGTAACGCTGCGCACCCGCGTGGCCCGCCAGGTCATGCTGGCCCATCGGCAACACCGGCTGGCGCTGGTGCTGTCCATTATCGATAACGGTCCCGGCGTGCCGGACCACATCCGCGACCGCATTTTCCACCCGCTGGTCACGGCCAGGGCCGGTGGCACCGGGCTGGGCTTGAGCCTTGCCCAGGACTTCGTGCAACAGCACGGCGGCATCATCGAATTTGAATCCCGACCCGGGCGTACCGAGTTTCGCCTGGTCCTACCGATGGAGCCCGCACACTGATGAAACCCGTATGGATCGTCGACGACGACCAGGCCATCCGCTGGGTCCTCGAAAAGGCCCTGGCCCGCGCTGGTGTCCCCACCCGTAGTTTTTCCCAATCGGCTGATGTGCTGGAAGCGCTGTCGCGCGAAACGCCCGTCGCCTTGGTCTCCGATATCCGCATGCCAGGCGGCAACGGCCTGGAGCTGTTGCGCCAACTGAAGGAACGCCACCCCGGCCTGCCGGTCATTGTGATGACCGCGTTTGCCGATCTGGACAGTACCGTGTCCGCCTTCCAGGGCGGCGCGTTCGACTACCTGGCCAAGCCGTTCGACGTGAACGAGGCGGTGGCGCTGATTCAACGCGCCATGCAGGAATCCGCGCAGCCCGAAACGCCCGAAGGGCAGGGCGAGTCCGCGCAGAACAACGAACGCTGGATGATGACGCAGTCGTCATCGACGGCAATGCAGGAAGTGTTCCGCGCCATTGGCCGGCTGGCCCAGTCCAAGGTCACGGTGTTGATCACCGGCGAATCGGGCACGGGCAAGGAACTGGTGGCCCGTGCGCTGCATGGCCACGGCGTGCGCGCCAGCGGCCCGTTCGTGGCGCTGAACGCGGCGGCCATTCCGCGTGATCTGCTGGAAGCCGAACTGTTCGGCCACGAGCGCGGCGCCTTTACCGGCGCCAACAACCTGCGTCGTGGCCGCTTCGAAGAAGCGCATGGCGGCACGCTGTTCCTGGATGAAATCGGCGATATGCCGATCGAATTGCAGACGCGATTGCTGCGTGTGCTGGCCGAAGGCAGCTTCTATCGCGTCGGCGGCGCGCAGCCGGTGCGCGTGGACGTGCGCATCGTGGCAGCGACCCACCAGCCGCTGGAGCAACGGGTCGAGCAGGGCTTGTTCCGCGAAGACTTGTTCCACCGTTTGAACGTGATCCGCCTGCGTCTGCCGCCTTTGCGCGAGCGGGTCGAAGACATCCCGGCGCTGGCACAACATTTCCTGACCGCCAGCGCCCGTACGCTGGGCGTGCCGGTCAAGCGCTTGACCCCGGACGCCTTGGCCGTGCTGACCAAGTTCGACTTTCCCGGCAACGTGCGCCAATTGGAAAACTTTTGCCATTGGCTGACGGTGATGGCGCCCGGGCAGACGGTGGATCGGCAAGATCTTCCGCCGGAAATCCGGGCACTGGAACATCAGCAGCAACAGCCCGCGATGGCGCCGCTGCGTCCGGCCGCGCCCATCTCGGGTATCGGTACCGTGGTGCAGGCCGGGCAGGGGCAGGGCGTGGACGACGGCGCGCCGCGCAACTGGCAGGACTCCTTGCTGCGTGATGCCCAGTATCGTTTGGAGCGCGGCGAGCCGGCCGTCATGGCAACGCTGACCCGCCAATTTGAAAAGATCCTGCTGCAAAGCGCGCTGGACGCCAGCCGTGGCCGCCGCGTGGAAGCGGCGTCGCGGCTGGGAATTGGCCGCAACACCATCACGCGCAAACTGCGCGAACTGGGTATTGAGGACGAGTGATGTGACGGGGCGTGATGTGGCGCGGACGCCAGCCCATCAACCCCGTCACCCTTCATCCCTTCACCGCTTCACCCGCTACCCCAGCCCCAGCAGGCTTTCGCACAATCGCGGCGACTTCAGCTTCTGCAACCACCACTTCAGCGCTTCACCCGGCGCTTCCGCGCGCCAGGCGTAGGCGACGTGCTCGGTTAGCGACATCCCCTCATCGGTTTCACACACCACCAGCAAGCCTTGCGACAAGTACGGCGCCGCCATCGTCATCGGCAAGTAGCCGCAACCCAGCCCACGCACCTGCGCGTCGATCTTGGCCTGCATCGACGGCATCACCAGCGTGGCTTGGTCGGCAAGAATGCCGCGCGATTGCGGCGGCAGGTTGCGTGACGTATCCGCGACCACCACGGCACAGTATTGCGTGATGTCGCCCCGGCTCAGGGGCTGCGGCAACGACGCCAAGGGGTGATGCGCGGCCACGCAGAACGCAAACTGCGTCGTGCCGATGGCTTGCGACCGATACGGCCCCGTGGGCTCGGCATTGGCGCCGGCGCCTATCACCAGGTCGGCGCGGCCCGACGTCAAGGCGTCCCAGTTTCCACTTAGCACTTCGCTGGAAAAACGCAGCGTCGTCGCGCTTTCCAGCGTCTGGAATTCCTCGATCAGGTCATACAACGGCCGCCAGGGCAGTACGGCGCTGACCGCAATCCGCAATTCCACCTCCCATCCCGTGGCGATGCGTTTGACGCGGCACGCCAGGTCGTCCAGCGACTGCAACACGTGCCGGCCATCTTTCAGCAGCGTTTCGCCGGCCGGCGTCAGCAGCGCGCGGTGGCCCGAGCGATCGAACAACAGCACATCCAGCCCGTCTTCCAGCTTGCGGATGGAATAAGTAACGGCCGAGGGCACTTTGCCCAACTCGCGCGCCGCCTTGGCAAAGCTGCCATGACGGGCAATGGCGTCCACCAGGATGAGCAATTCGGGGGTAATGGGCTGCATGAGGGGCATCGCCAGGGGCGTTCAAAAAAGTTGAATGATCTCGTCAAAATATAGCGCCAAACGGCGGTTCCAGCGCGCGCAGAATATCACTCATGCCAGGGATGCAGCACACAGGCAACACCAAAAAGCCAGGCCCGCACCCCTACAACCATTCATATTATTGAAACAGGAGTCCACAATGCTTACGATTCGCCGCGCTAACGAACGGGGTCATGCCAACCACGGATGGCTGGATTCTTTTCATACCTTTTCCTTCGCCAACTATTACGATCCCGCCCACATGGGCTTTGGCTCGCTGCGCGTGATCAACGATGACCGCATCGCCGCCGCTCGCGGTTTTGGCACCCACGGTCATCGCGACATGGAAATCATTACCTATGTGCTGGATGGCGCCATCGCCCACAAGGACAGCATGGGCAGCGGCTCGACCATCAAGCCGGGCAATGTGCAGCGCATGAGCGCCGGGCGTGGCGTGATGCACTCCGAGTTCAACCCGCTGTCGGATGCCGAAACGCACATGCTGCAGATCTGGATCGAGCCCAACGTCACCGGCATTGCCCCGGAATACGAAGAGCGCGAGTTCAGCGATGCGCAAAAGCGTGGCCGCCTGCAAGCCCTGGTGTCGCCGGATGGTGATGACGGGTCGATGAAGATTCATCAAGACGCGCGCCTTTACGGCGGTCTGTTTGATGGCGACGAATCGGCCACGCTGACGTTGGCGGCCGGCCGGCGCGCCTGGGTGCACGTGGCGCGTGGCAGCGTGACGGTCAACGGGGTTGAACTGTCCGGCGGCGACGCCGTGGCGATCACGGACGAAACCCGTGTCGAGCTGTCCGGCGGCAAGAACGCCGAAGTGCTGGTGTTTGACCTGGCGTAAGCCTTGAGCGCCGGGCGGAAATGGATTCCGCCCGGCGATTTGTTTTGACGAGGCCGCTGGGCCTTAACATGGCCCTTGGCCTATTCATGCGGAGTACTGCACCATGTCCACCTTGTCTGAAGCCGGCGAAAGCCAGATCGAAACCGTCGTTGTGCCGCGCACCACCGACTTGGGCGGTTTTTCCGTCCGCCGCGCCATCCCGTCGGCGCAGCGTCGCACGGTCGGTCCGTTTGTTTTTCTGGACCACATGGGTCCCGCCGATTTCGACGTGGGGTCTGGCATTGATGTGCGGCCGCATCCGCATATTGGCCTGTCTACCGTCACCTATCTGTACGAGGGCTCGATGGTGCACCGCGACGGCGCGGGCAATACCAAAACCATTCTTCCGGGCGAAGTGAACTGGATGACGGCGGGGCGCGGCATCGTGCACTCCGAGCGTTCGTCGCCCGAAGCGCGCCTGGCGCCGCAACGCCTCTGTGGCCTGCAAATCTGGGTGGGCCTGCCCACCAAGTACGAAGAGACGGACCCCGGCTTCACGCACTACGGCCTGGATGCCCAGCCGGTGATCGAAGGCGAGGGCGTGCGTGCGCAAGTGGTGGCGGGCTCGCTGTTTGGCAAGACGTCGTCGGTCAAGACGCTGTCGCCGCTGTTCTATGGCGACCTGCAGTTGCAGGCGGGTGCCACGACGGTGCTGCCGGCGGAGTACGAAGAGCGTGCGGCGTATCTGGCGCAAGGCACGGTCGAAGTCGACGGGCAGGTGTTTGAAAGCGGGCGCCTGGTGGTCTTTGCGCCCGGCCGGCCGGTTCAGATACGCGCCATCACGGCAGCCCGCTTCGCCGTCATTGGCGGCGAGCCGCTGGATGGTCCGCGCTATGTCTGGTGGAACTTCGTGTCCAGCAGCAAGGACCGGATCGAGCAAGCCAAGCAGGATTGGCAACGCACCCGTTTCGACCAGGTCGTGCCTGGCGACGAGACGGAATTCATCCCGCTGCCCGAACCGCGCGCCTGACCGCGTAGTCGTCGCGGAAAGTCATCGCGAACAGACGTCGCAAATAGTCTCGACGCCCCTGCCGCGCAAGCCCTGCGCGGCAGTATGATGCGCCTCCAATCTTTGACAACAACAGGATGGAGACACATGCATCGCTATACGTTCAATCTGGTGCGCGGCGTGGCCGCGCTGGCGCTGGTGCACGGCGCGTCCGTGGCGGTGGCCGCGGGCTACCCGACCAAGCCCATCACCTTCATCGTGCCGTACACGGCCGGCGGCACCACCGATTTGGTGGCGCGCACGGCGGGCCAGAAGGTCGCCGAAAAACTGGGGCAACCCGTCATTGTTGAAAACCGCCCCGGCGCGGGCGGCAATATCGGCATGGACGCGGTGGCCAAGGCCGCGCCGGACGGCTACACGATCGGGTTCGGCGCCATTTCGACCAACGCGTTGAACCCCTTCGTCTATCCGAAGATGCCGTTCGATCCCACCAAGGACTTCACGGGCGTCAGCATGTTGGGCGCGTCGTCCGTGGTGCTGGAAACGGGCCCGGCCTTGAAGGTCGACAGCGTGAAGGATCTGGTCGCCTACGCCAAGCAGCATCCGGGCACGTCGTTCGGCACGCCGGGCACGGGCACGTCCATGCATCTGGCCGGCGTGATGTTCGATCAGCTGACTGGCGCGGGCATGCAGCACATTCCGTACAAGGGCAGCGCGCAGGCGCTGAACGATTTGCTGGGCGGGCACTTGCCTGTGATGTTCGACAACCTGCCGGCGTCCCTGCCGCACATCAAGTCCGGCAAGGTGCACCCGCTGGCGGTGACGGGCAGCAAGCGCGCGCCCGCGTTGCCGGACGTGCCGACGCTGGCCGAACTGGGATACTCGGGTGCGGTGGTCGACCCCTGGTTTGCCGTGTACGGCCCGGCGAACATGTCGCCCGAAGCCACGCGCGCCTTAAGCGAAGCTTTCCAGTGGGCGTTGGCGTTGCCCGAAGTCAAGGACAAGCTCGAGCAAGCTGGCTTCATGCCCTATGGCTCGACGCCGGAAGAAGTGCAACGCCTGACCGCCAGCCAGTACGAGTCGTTCAAGGCGCTGTCGCAAAAGGTGAAGCTGTCGGCGGACTAAGCGCCGACGCGTGTCGCCACGACTGCGCGCCGAATGCGGGATGGAAATGCAGAATGGAAATCAGCGCCCGCGGGCGAAAGCCTGCTCCCGCTGTTCTTCCAACGCTTCGCGGCGGATGAAGTCGCGCACGAAATCGTTGCTGGGCTGATGGTGCAGGTTGTACGGGGTGTCCCATTGCGCGATGTTGCCCTGGGTCATGACGCCGATGCGGTCGGCAATAGCGAAGGCTTCGGCCTGGTTGTGCGTGACGAGGATGGCCGTGTGGCCGGTCGTTTTCAGGATGTCGCGCACTTCAAACGCCAGGCGCTCGCGCGTGTCCACGTCCAGGTTTGAGAACGGTTCATCCAGCAACAGCAGGTCAGGCGAGGGCGCCAGCGCGCGCGCCAGCGCCACCCGCTGCTGCTGCCCGCCCGAGATTTCATGCGGATAGCTGGCGGCGGCGTGGGCCAGGCCCACCAGTTCCAGCATTTCTTCGACGCGCCGCGCACGCTCGGCACGCGGCAGCTTGCGCAGGCCAAAAGCCACATTCAGCGCCACCGTCAGATGCGGGAACAGAGCGTAATCCTGGAACATCATGCCCACGCGCCGGTGTTCGGGCGCGACCTGCTCGGTGGCCGACGAAATGACGGTGCCGTCCAGCAGGATGCGGCCCGCGCGTACCGGCTCGAAGCCGGCAATGGCACGCAGCACGGTCGTTTTGCCGCAGCCCGATTCACCCAGCAGGCAGCCGATATGCCCGACAGGCAGGCCCAGCGACAGGTCTTGCACTACGGGCTTCAGGCCCTTGGGCGTGTCGTAGGCCAGGGAAAGATGTTCGATTTCTAGCAGATCGGGCACGATGATCAATGTCCCATTTTCAGATTGGTGCGCGCCAGCAGGATGACGGGCAGAAGGCCGGCCAGCACGATTGCCAGCGCCGCGACGGCGCCTTCCTCGTACGTGCCGCGCGCGGCTTCGGCGTAGAGCCAGGTGGCCAGCGTGTCGAAATTCATGGGGCGCAGCAGCAGGGTGGCGGGCAGTTCTTTCATGGCGTCCACGAACACCAGCAGCGCGCTGGCCGCCAGGGCGGGGCGCAGCAGGGGCAAGTGCACGCGGCGCAGCGTGCCGCCGGATGTCTCGCCCAACAGGCGCGACGCCTGTTCCAGCGAAGGCGGAATGCGGGCGAGTCCGGCTTCCAGCGCGCCGGTCGAAATGGCCAGGAAGCGGATCACATATGCGCACACCAGCGCCGCCATGGAACCCATCAGGAACAGGCCCGTTCCGCCAAAGACCTTGGCCACCGCCGTGTCGATCCAAACGAACGGCGTCAGCAGGCCAATGGCCAGCACGGTGCCCGGCACGGCGTAGCCCAGGCTGGCAATGCGGGCGCAGGCGCGGCCGGGGTTGAAGCCGGCGCTTTCGCGCAGGGTGCGCCCCGCCCACGCCACGATCAGGCCGCATAGCAACGTGACGATGGTGGCGCTGAACGCCACGATCAGCGTGTTCGACAGGCCGTTAATGAGCTGGTCCGATACGCCACCGACCTGGTCCAGGCGCTTATAGGTTTCCACGACCAGATAAAGCGCGGGCGCCACAAAGCCCAGCACCACGGGTATCCACCCCAGCAGCGTGGCGACGGCGGCGGCCGGGCCACGCAGGCGGCGCGGCTGCATCGGGCGCATGCGCTGCGTGTTGGCATAACGCTGGCGTTTGCGGCCGTGCCGTTCCAGCAGGATCAGGCCGATCACGATAGCCAGCATGGTCAGGGCGATCTGCGCCGCGCCGGCCAGGTCGGAACGCGTGACCCAGGTGGTGTAGACCGAGACGGTCAAAGTCTGCACGCCCAGGAATTCCGAGGCGCCGATGTCGTTCAGCGTTTCCAGCAGCGCCAGGCTCACGCCGACCACGATGGCGGGCCGTGCCAGCGGCAAGGCCACGCGGCAGAACACGGCGATGCGGCCGGCGCCCAGCGTGCGCGCGGCTTCCAGCAGGCTGGCCGCCTGCGTCATGAACATCACGCGGGTGCTGAGGTAGACGTAGGGGTACAGCACGAAGCCCAGCACGAAAATCGCGCCATAGATGGAACGCAGGTCGGGCAAGCGGAACTGGCGCGGGCTGTCATAGCCCAGCAGCGCGCGGATGGCGGTCTGGATGGGGCCAATGGGGTGCAGCAGATCCAGGTAGGCGAACGCGATGATGTAGGTGGGCACCGCCAGCGGCAGCAGCAGCGCCCAGGTCAGCACGCGGCGCGTGGGGAAGTCGTAAGCGGTCACCAGCCAGGCGGCGCCCGTCCCCAATAGCGTAACGACCACGCCCACCCCGGCAAGCAGAATGGCCGTGTTCGCAAGCGCCTGCGGCAGCACGTAGCTGGCCAGATGCTGCCAGTGCGAAAGTTCCCCGCCCAGCGCCCACCAGCCCAGCGTCAGCACCGGGGCCAGGACGGCCAGGGCAATCAGGCCCGCGCCCGCCAGCCAGCCGGCGCCGCGTTCGGTCCAGCGCAGACGCATCGGCCGGGGCAAAGATTCAGTGTGCATGCTTCAACGTTGATGGCATCAATGGCAAGGCCTGTTCCCTTCAAAAAAGGGAACAGGCCCAATACTGTTCGATGGCCACTGGACGCTTGTGGCGTCAGGCAGCCATCCAGGGATCAGTTGTCGAAGCCGACCTTGTCGACCAATTCGCTGGCTTGCTTGCGATGCTTGGCGATTTCGGTCAGGGGCAGGGGATCCACCTTCAATTCACCAAAGCTGGCGATGACCGGGTCCAGCTTCACGCCCTTGCGCACCGGGTATTCGTAATTGGCCTGGGCGTACAGCGCCTGGGCCGGTTCGGATACCAGGAAGTCCAGCAGCTTGATGGCGTTGGCCTTGTTGGGCGCGTGCGCGGCCACGGCGGCGCCGCTGACGTTCACGTGCGTGCCACCGCTTTTTTCGCTGGCGAACGTGGGGCGGATGACCTTGATGGCGTCGCCCCATTTGCGGGCGTCGGTGCCGGGTTCGGCGTTCTTCATGTGGCCGACGTAGTAGGCGTTGGCCAGGCCGATATCGCAAATGCCGCCCAGGATGTCACGCGCCACGTCGCGGTCGCCGCCGGCAGCCTTGCGGGCCAGGTTGGCCTTGACGCCACGCAGCCATTTTTCAGTGGCCTCGGCGCCGTCATGCGCAATCATGGAGGCGACCATGGCGGTGTTGTAGGGATGCTGGCCCGAACGGATGCAGACCTTGCCCTTCCACTTCGGGTCGGCCAGGTCTTCGTAGCGGAAAGATTCCAACTTCAAATCCTTTTCCACGTACAGCACGCGGTCGCGCAGCGACAGGGCGTACCACTTGCCGTCGGCGCCGCGCAGGTTGGCGGGGATCACCGACTCCAGCGTTTGCGACTTGACGGCCTGCGTCACGCCGCCATCAACCAAGTCCAGAAGGTTACCGATGTCCACGGTCATCAGCACGTCGGCGGGCGACTTGGCGCCTTCCGCCTTGACGCGTTCCAGCAGGCCGTCCTTGACGAATACCGTGTTGACCTTGATGCCGCTTTCTTTGGTGAAGGCGTCCAGCAACGGTTGGATCAGCTTGGGTTCCCGGGTGGTATACAGGCTGACTTCTTCCGCGGCGTTGGCCGATACGGTGAAGGCGGCGGCGCCGGCCAGCGCCAGGGCGCGCAGCAGCGAATTCAATTGGGGACGCTTGGTCATGTCGGGAAACTCCGGCTAGGGCTGCAACGGAAAGGGCAGGGTCTTGCAAGCCTTTCCGCTGCTTAAAACAGTCTGCTAACGAAAATGATTATCAACTGAGAACGCGACAATAACAGGAAGCAAAGACGCGTTCAACTCTTCGTAAGCGGCACTGTTCCAGCCTTGATTCCTATCAATACGTCATAAGCGTATTACGGAATAATGAGACAAGTTCCCAACAAGACCTGTAGAATAGGGACAACCCTAATAAGCGAATTCCGACATGGCTGCTTTCAACACAGAGCGCGTACTTAGCGTGCACCACTGGAACGACACCCTGTTCTCCTTCACCACGACGCGTGACGCGGCCTTGCGGTTCCACAACGGCCACTTCGTCATGATCGGCCTGGAAGTTGAAGGCAAGCCGCTGCTGCGTGCCTACAGTATCGCCAGCGCCAACTACGAAGAAAACCTCGAATTTCTCAGCATCAAGGTGCAAAACGGCCCGCTGACGTCGCGGCTGCAGCATCTGAAAGAAGGCGACACCATCCTGGTCAGCCGCAAGCCGGTTGGCACGCTGGTCGTCGACGACCTCAAGCCCGGCAAGCATCTGTTCCTGTTCGGCACGGGCACCGGCCTGGCGCCATTCATGAGCATCATCAAAGACCCGGACATCTACGAACGCTTCGACAAGGTCATTCTGGTGCATGGCGTGCGTTGGGTCAGCGAACTGGCCTACGCCGACTTCATTGAGAAAGAACTGCCGAACAATGAATTCTTCGGCGATGTCGTGCGCGAAAAGCTGGTGTACTACCCCACCGTCACGCGCGAGCCGTTTCGCAACCAGGGCCGCATCACCGAGCTGATGGAAAACGGCAAACTGTGCGATGACATCGGCATCCCCCAGATCAATCCGGAAACCGATCGCGCCATGATCTGCGGTAGCCCGCATATGCTGGCCGACATCAGCGCCATGCTGGATAAGCGCGGCTTCACCGTGTCGCCGGGCGTGGGTCAGCCGGGTGACTACGTAGTTGAACGCGCATTCGTGGACAAATAAGTCACCGTATTGCGGCAGTAAAAAGCCCCATCGCATGCGATGGGGCTTTTTTATGTTCGTCAGGCGGAGACGTCGGGGATCATTCCGGTTGAATGCCGGCCTTTTTGATGATGTCGCCCCACTTCTTCGATTCCGCTTGCTGGAAGGCAGCCAGCTCGTCCGGCGTGGACGTGGCGGCGTCGGTGCCCGTCTGTGCGTAGAACTGCTGGGCCGGCTTGGTCTTGGTGGCCTTCACCAGCAATTCGTTCAGACGCTTGACGACATCGGGCGGCGTGCCGGCCGGCGCATAGGCCGCGAACCAATAGCCCATTTCGTAACCCGGCACACCGGCTTCCGCAATCGTCGGTACGTCGGGCGCCAACGGCGAACGCGCGGTGCCCGTCACGCCCAGCGCGCGCAATTTGCCCGACTTGACCTGCGGCAGGCCGGTAGCGGTGTCGGTGATCATCATGTCGATCTGGCCGCCCAGCAGGTCGGTGACCGCCAGCGGGTTGCTCTTGTACGGCACATGCAGCAGTTGCACGCCAGCCATCTGCTGCAACAGTTCGCCTGCGATCCGGCTGCTGGAGCTGCCGCTGCCAAAACTCAGCTTGCCCGGCGACTTCTTGGCTTGCGCCAGGAAGTCGGCCACGGTCTTGGCCTGGGAATTCGGGTTCACCACCATGATCTGGCCGCCTTTACCTAACAACGAGATCGGCGCAAAATCCTTGACCGGCTGGTAGGTCAGCGATTTGTACAGATGTTCGTTGGCGGCGTGCGTGGTGTTGGTGGTGATGAGTACGGTGTAGCCGTCCGGCGCGGCGCGCGCGCCCGCCGCGGCGCCGATCATTGCGCTGGCACCCGGCTTGTTTTCAATGACGACCGCCTGACCGGTCTGCTCGGTGACACCCTGGCCAATCGCGCGGCCGATCTGGTCGGTGGCGCTGCCGGCCGCAAAGGGCACGATGAACGTGATCGGCTTGGTGGGGAACGACTGGGCCAGCGCGGTCAGGGGCAGGGCGGCGGCCAGCAACAAGGCCAGGCGGCCCTTCGATGAAATTCGCATGTTGTGTCTCCTGTGATGCTTTTTTTATAAGGGGTGGAAAATTCAGGCGGCCGCTGGGCGGTCACCGGGTACGTCTGGCAGCCGGCGTGCCAGTTCAGGGCTGACCTCCACCGTCAGGTCCAGCAATCGAAAAGACAGGCTCTTGCCGTGCGTGTCCAGGTTCAGGGCATCGTTTACACCGCCGTCCAGCACGCCTTCCAGTACGAAATTCATGGCGTGCAATGTCGGCAGCAGATAGCGCGTGACGCGCGCGGGGTGGCGATACGCAAACCACTCGGCCACGCGCGCTTCAGTCACTTGGGACACCAGCACGTCGTAGCACTCCGGGTCCCAGGCGATCAGGCTCAGGTTCGAGATGTCGCCCTTGTCGCCCGAACGGCTATGGGCCAGGCGGTACAGCGGCACGGCCTGCATGTTGGAAGAATTCATGGCGCGATGGCCTCCAGGAAAGTCCAGCCGCTGTGCACGGCATCGCGGGCGATGGTGCAGGACACCATGTTCAGACGCGGACGCAACGCGGTGCGCACGCCGCCGCCGCCAGCCGGGCCGCAGGTGTACAACGCGGTCACTTCGCGCAGGATGCGTTCGGCTTGGGCGCGGTCGGCGTGTTCGCCAGCCAGGCGCAGGCGCACGTCGCGCGCATGCGAGTCGGGCAGGGAGCGCCGCATTTCGCCCGCGTCATCGCCCAGGATGCTGATCGCGCCGATCAGGTCGGCGCGTAGCGTAAAGCCGGACCCAAGCCGCTTTTGCACGATGTCCGCAGCCAGGCGCGCGCGGGCTTCCGCTTGCACACCCGCGTAGGAAATCTCGGCTTCGGCCAACCAGCCGCCTCGGTAGCAGACGTTGACCTTGAGCTCGTCCGGGCGGGCGTGGCCCGTAATGCCGTGCACCGCGACGCGGTTGCCGCCCAGTTCCACAACGCGAGCCTGGCTCAGGTCCGCCACCACATCGGGTGTCAGGTAGCGCGCCGGGTCGTGGACTTCGTACAGCAGTTGTTCCTTCACCGTGCGCGCGTCCACGGCGCCGCCCGTGCCATCCGCCTTGCTGATGACGAATTCGCCGTCGGCATGGATTTGCGCAATCGGAAAGCCCGCCGCGTGCACGTCGGGCACTTCTTTCAAACCGGGCACGCAGAAATAGCCGCCCGTCACTTGCAAGCCGCACTCCAGCATGTGGCCGGCCATGGTGGCGCGACCCAGGCGCGGCCAGTCCGCCGCGTCCCAGCCAAAGTGAGCCAGGGCGGGGCCCAGCGTCAACGAAGGGTCCGCCACACGGCCCGCCACGACGATCTGGGCGCCGGCCATCAGCGCTTGCGCGATCTCGGTGGCCCCCAGATAGGCGGTTGCGCTGACGACATCGTGTCCCGTCAGCGCGTCGCCCAGCCGCTCTTGTAGCAGCGCACGTTGCTCCGGCGTGTTCAACGCATCGCCGTAGACGACGGCGATGCGCGGCGTGGGCAGACCCTGTTCGCGCGCAATGGCCGCAATGCGCCGGGCGGCGGCTTCCGGGTTGGCCGCGCCAAAGTTGCTGACAATGTTGATGCCATGGCGCAGGCAGTCGGCCAGCACGGGCGACACCAGGTCGTCCAGCAGCGGCTCGTAGCCTCGGTTGGGGTCGTCGTTGCGTGCCAGTTGCGCCAGCGCCAGCGTGCGCTCGGCCAGTGTTTCGAAGATCAGAGTGCCGCCGCCCTGGGCGGCCAGCGTGCGCACCACGGCGGCGGCGCCGTCGCTGCGGTCGCCGGAAAAGCCAGAGGCGCAGCCGATAAGCAGGGGAGATTGAGGCATAGGGGGTCCAGTCGGGCCTTGCGATGTCAAGCCACTATAGGCATGCGCCCATCATCCGTAAAATAGAAAGATCGGATCAATTGATAGAGAAAAGCCATGAATCTATCCGCCCGCCAGTTACGCGCGTTTGTCGCCCTGGCCGACGAACGCCATTTCACGCGCGCAGCCCAGCGCTGCCACCTGACGCAGCCGGCGTTCAGCGCCCTGATCCGGCAGCTGGAAGACAGCGCCGGCCTGCGGCTGTTCGACCGCAATACCCGCCACGTTGAATTGACCGCCGAAGGGCGGGTGCTGGACGCCTCCGCCCGCCGACTGCTGGCGGATATGGACCTGGTCATGGAAGACATGCGGGACCATGCCGCGCGTCGACGCGGCCGGGTTGCCTTGGCCGCGCTGCCGTCGCTGGCGGCGGGCTGGTTGCCGGGCCTGCTGGCGCGCTTTGGACAAGCACACCCCGGTATCGTGGTGGATCTGCGCGATGCCTTGCTGGACCCGTGCCTGGACATGGTCCAAAGCGGGCAAGTGGATTTCGCCCTGGCGTCGCGGCGCGCCGACATGACCGACCTGGACAGCGAATTCCTGCACGCCGACCGCTACTTCCTGGTGTGCCGGGCCGACCACCCGCTGGCGACCCAGCCCCGCGTCCGGCTGCGCGATATCGCAAAATATCCCGTCATCCAGCTTGCGCGCGGCAGCAGTGTGCGCAAACATCTGGACGAAGCGTTCGGTGCCGACGCGCCCTTGCCAGTATTTGAAGTCGAGCATCTGGCCACTGTGACCGGCCTGGTGCGTGCCGGCCTGGGCGTATGCGTGGTGCCCGCCATGACGCTTTTTCACTTTGCCAGCAATGACTTGCGCGTGGTGCCCCTGGCGGGTCGCGCATTGACCCGGCCGCTGTACCTGGTGCAGCGCCGTGGCCGCAGCCTGTCGGTTGCGGCGCAGGCGCTGGCCGACTTGCTGATCGCGCATCGTGGCGATATTGGCGGGGCCGGCCATCAGCCGTCTGCATGAAACCGGATTTCGTCCGTGCCTGCGTCATCCGGCCACTTTCGCAAATGTCTATTGCTGGATAAACTTCGATAGTTGTAGCTTTCTATCCGTCAACCGAAGGATTCCGCCCATGAGCAAGCAAATCATCCATACCGACGCAGCGCCCGCCGCCGTTGGCCCTTACTCGCAAGCGGTTGCCGTTACCGGCACCAAGACTGTCTACTTGTCGGGCCAGATCGGCCTGGAGCCGGGCACGGGCGATCTGGTCTCTGAAAACTTCGACGCGCAAGTGCGCCAAGCCTTCGCCAACATGCAGGCCGTGATCACCGAAGCCGGCGGCACGCTGGACAACGTCGTCAAGCTGACCTTGTTCCTGACCGACCTGGGCAAATTCACCGCCGCCAATTCCATCATGGCCGAGATCATTCCGCAGCCGTTCCCGGCCCGCTCGACCATTGGCGTGGCCAGCCTGCCCAAGGGCGCGCAGTTTGAAGTCGAAGCCATCATGGTTCTGTAAGGCGGCCCCGTACGCAGCATTCCGAGGTTCGTTTCTTGATGCCGGCCGCGGCCGTGGCTTCCAAGCGACCCGGCGCCGATAAGAACGGCGCCGGCAAACCGATGACGGATACCGAGCGCAAGCTTCGGAATCTGGGTCTGGTGCTGCCCGAGGACTTCGTGCTGCATCTGCCACTGCGCTACGAAGACGAAACCCGCGTCGTCCCCATCAGCGCCTTACGGCCCGGTTATGCCGGGCAGGTCGAAGGCGAGATCACCAAGTCCGAGGTCCAGTACCGGCCTCGGCGCCAACTTACCGCCACGCTGGCGGACGAGACTGGCGAAATCCAATTGCGCTGGCTGAACTTCTACCCCAGCCAGCAAAAGCAGATCAGCGTGGGCAAGCGCCTGCGCGCCCGGGGCGAAGTGCGCAGCAACCTGTTCGGGCGCCAGATGGTGCACCCGCGCATGACCAATGCCGACGCGCCTTTGCCCACGGCCCTGACGCCTGTGTATCCCACCACCGAAGGCCTGCCGCAACTGACGTTGCGCCGCGCCATCGCCCAGGCGCTGGACCGCGCCGACCTGTCCGACACCTTGCCGCCCGAAGCGCTTGAACGCTACGACCTGCCGCCGTTCGAGCCCGCCATTCGTGCGCTGCACACCCCCGCGCAAGGCGAATCGGAACAGGCGCTGCTGGACCGCGTGCATCCCGCATGGCGCCGCATCAAGTTTGATGAATTACTAGCCCAGCAGTTGTCGCTGGCCGCCGCGCGCGCCGCCCGTCGCATCAAGGAAGCGGAATCGCTGCCCGTGCGCAATGAGCCGGGTGGCTTGGTCGCCAAGCTGTATGCGAATTTGCCGTTCAAATTGACCGCCGCACAAGAACGCGTTGTGCAGGAAATCTCGGCCGACCTGGCCAAGCCCTATCCCATGCACCGTCTGCTGCAAGGCGATGTGGGTAGCGGCAAAACCGTCGTCGCCGCCATCGCTGCCGCGCAGGCCATCGCGGGTGGCGCGCAAGTGGCGCTGATGGCCCCCACAGAAATCCTGGCCGAGCAGCACTTTCACAAGCTGGTGTCGTGGTTGCAGCCGCTGGGCGTGAACGTCGCGTGGCTTAGTGGCAGCTTGACCGCCAAGGCGCGCCGCGAGGCCGCCGCTGCCGCGGCTGACGGCAGCGTGCAACTGGTCGTCGGCACCCAGGCCATTATTCAAGACCACGTTGAATTTCATCGACTGGGTCTATCTATTGTTGACGAGCAGCACCGCTTTGGCGTGGGGCAGCGCCTTGCGCTGACCAAGAAGGGCGAAACCGTGCGCGGCCGCATCGTGCCGCATCAGCTGAACATGAGCGCCACGCCCATTCCGCGCACGCTGGCCATGACGTTCTTTGCCGACCTTGACGTGTCCGTCATCGACGAACTTCCACCCGGCCGCACGCCTGTGTTGACCAAGCTGGTGTCGGACGCGCGGCGCGAAGAAGTCATCGCCCACGTCGCCCAGGCGGCTCGTGGCGGCCAACAAGTGTATTGGGTGTGTCCGCTGGTCGAAGAAAGCGAAGCGCTGGAATTGCAAACGGCGGTGGACACCTACGAAGGCATGCGGGTCGACCTTCCCGATTTGCGCATCGGCCTGGTTCACGGCCGCTTGCCGCAAGCGGAAAAGGCCGCCGTCATGCAGGCATTTCGCGAAGGCGAAGTGGACCTGCTTGTCGCCACCACCGTCATCGAAGTGGGTGTGGACGTGCCCAACGCCTCGCTGATGGTCATTGAACACGCCGAACGTTTCGGGCTGGCGCAGTTGCACCAGCTGCGCGGGCGGGTAGGGCGCGGCACCGCTGAATCAGTCTGTGTGCTGCTGTACCAGACCCCGTTGTCCCAGGTTGCACGCGAACGCCTGCGTGCCATGTTTGAAACGTCGGATGGCTTCGAGATTGCCCGACGCGATCTGGAACAGCGCGGGCCAGGCGAATTCTTGGGCACGCGCCAATCGGGCATGGCGCTGTTGCGCTTCGCCGACCTGGAAACTGATGCCTCTATCGCGGAAGACGCGCGCGATGCCGCGGTGTGGTTGCGCGCCGAACATCCCGCCGCCGTCCAGGCGCACCTGGCCCGCTGGATGCGCGGCCGCGAAGACTTCCTGCGGACCTGATGCGATGCGGCCCGTCCTACACCTGACTCATTCAAGCGCCGGCCCCAAGGCCCGCGCGTAACTTCCGGGGGCGCAGTCCACCATGACTCTCACCGAACTCAAGTACATCGTTGCCGTCGCGCGTGAACGCCATTTCGGGCGGGCGGCCGAAGCCTGTTTCGTCAGCCAGCCCACGCTGTCGGTCGCGATACGCAAGCTGGAAGACGAGCTGGGCGTGACGCTGTTCGAGCGCGGTGGCGCCGAGGTCGGTGTTACCCCCATCGGCCAACGCATCGTCGCGCAAGCCCAGAAGGTGCTGGAAGAAAGCGCCAGCATCAAAGAGATCGCGCGGCAAGGCCACGACCCGCTGGCCGGGCCGCTGCGTGTCGGCGTCATCCATACCATTGGCCCTTACTTGCTGCCCAAGCTCGTCCCCGTGCAAATCGGCCGCACGCCGCAGATGCCATTGCTGCTGCAAGAGAACTTCACCGTGCGTCTGGTGGAACTGCTGCGGCAGGGCGAAATCGACTGCGCCATCATGGCGCTGCCGCTGCCCGAGGCGGGCTTGGTGATGCAGCCGTTGTACGACGAACCCTTCATCGTCGCGGTACCCAATGACCACGAACTGGCGCAAAGAAAATCCATCGATGCGCAAGACCTGAAGCAGCAGACCATGCTTCTGCTAGGCAGCGGCCACTGCTTTCGTGACCAGGTGCTGGAGGTCTGTCCAGAACTGTCGCGGTTCTCGGCGGCCAGCGACGGCATCCAGCGCACCTTCGAGGGCTCGTCGCTGGAGACGATCCGCCACATGGTGGCCGCAGGCATCGGCGTGACCGTGTTGCCGATCACCGCCGTCCCCGAGCATCCGCCCAGCAACAGCCTGCTGCGCTATCTTCCGTTCGACGGCCACGTGCCCGAGCGCCGCGTCGTCCTGGCGTGGCGCCGCAGCTTCCCACGCCTGGCCGCCATCGAAGCCTTGGCGCAAGCGGTGTACGAGTGCGAGTTGCCGGGCGTGAAGATGCTGTCTGACGAGGCGGCGGCGGTGCAGGACTGATCTTTTGTCTGGTGCGCTGCCCGCCGTGCCGCCGTAGCGCCGTCCGCGGCCCCTTGCGGCACATTTGCGCAGGGTCAAAGCGGCGGCCCGCAAACCCTTGTTTTATGCGGGTTGCCCGCCATTTCATCATCTTTGCAGTGGTATCCTTCTTTCGTACTTTTCCCAATAGGAGCTAGCAATGGCCAAGTCCCCCAAGAAGACCCCGAGCGTTCCGCGCATCAACATCGGCATTTCGGACAAGGACCGCGCGGCCGTCGCCGGCGAATTGTCCAAGCTGCTGGCCGACTCGTACACGCTTTACCTGATGACGCACAACTTCCACTGGAACGTCACGGGGCCCATGTTCAACACGCTGCACCAGATGTTCATGACGCAGTACACGGAAGAGTGGACCGCGCTGGACAGCATCGCTGAACGCATCCGCGCCCTGGGCCACTACGCGCCGGGCACGTACCGCGAATATTCGAAGCTGTCGTCGATTGCCGAACCGGAAACCGTGCCGGAAGCGCTGGAAATGGTGCGCCTTTTGGTTAGCGGCAACGAGTCGGTTGCCAAGACGGCACGTTCGGCTTTTGAGAAGGCCGATGCGGCTAACGACCAGCCCACGGCTGATCTGCTGACGCAGCGCTTGGATGTGCATGAAAAGAATGCATGGATGCTGCGGAGCTTGCTGCAGTAACGCAAATCGTTTGATCGCTTACAATGGCCGGCCATCTTCGCCTTAGGGCAGATGGCCGTAACTTTGTGAACACCCCGATAATGGCCGCCGCAAGGCGGCCATGTCCATATAACCGTGCCACAGATAGCGCCTGAATTCGCTCTACGTCTTGCCTTGCCTCCTATAGCCGCGCATTCGCCGCGCGGGCTTCGCGTGCCCAACGACTTCAGCGCGCCCACTTTGGTCATCGCGCCAACTCTGCCCCCCAAGCATGCACACCACCGATAGCCAAGAGCCCGGTTTTCCGCGCTGCGTTCTCATCACCGGCGCAACCGGAGGCATCGGCGGCGCGCTTGCGCTGGAATATGCCAGTGCCGGCGCCAAAACCTTGATCCTGCAAGGCCGCAATGCCGCACGTCTGCAAGAACTGGCCGACCGTTGCGGCGCGCTGGGCGCGCGCGTCATCACGCACGAGCTTGACGTGCGCGACCACGACGCGCTGATGGCCTGGTTGACCAACGTCTGCGAAACCGAAATGCCTACCTTGGTGGTCGCCAACGCAGGCGTCAACATCAACACCGGGCCGAACGGGCAGGGCGAAGACTGGCAAGACGTCCATCGCCTCTTGGACGTAAACGTCAAAGCCGTCTTCGCCACCGTCCACGGCGTGCTGCCCGCCATGCGTCGCTTGGGGCACGGACAGATTGCATTAATCAGCTCATTGGCAGCCTGGAGAGGCTTGCCGGAAACCCCCAGCTACAGCGCCAGCAAGGCCGCCGTAAAAGTCTACGGCGAAGCCATGCGCGACGCGCTTGCCGGTGAAGGCATCAAGTTCAACGTCGTCATGCCCGGGTATGTGGAATCGCAGATGTGCTTCGACATGCCCGGTCCGAAGCCGTTTTTGTGGAAGGCGGATAGGGCAGCCAGGATGATTCGCCGTGGCTTGCAGCGGAATCGGGCAAGGATCAGTTTTCCGTTTCCGTTGAATCTGGGGTGCTTCCTGCTGTCGGTGATTCATCCGGCCGTGTCGGGGTGGATTCTGAAGAGGATGGGCTACGGTGATTGAGGCGTTCTGGATTCCGTTGCTGCCGCCGTATTTGATTGGGCTGGTGCTGTCGTTTGCGGTGGAGGCGTTGCTGACGCCGAGACCTGTTGCGCCCTGGCGGAGGCCGATGGCGGCGGTGGGCGTGCATGTGGGAGTGTGGACGCTGGCGTTTGCGCTGGAGCTGATGCTGTTTAGACGGCCGTATTTTGCGGTGGCTAATGTGCTGGCGATCGAGTTGTTGATCGTGCTGGTGAGTAATGCGAAGTTTAAGGCGCTGAAAGAGCCGTTTGTTTATCCGGATTT
>NZ_LBHW02000014.1:0-150536 GCF_001005835.2 Achromobacter sp. LC458 | reverse complement strand
CCCACGTTTGCACCGCTGCCGGTGTGAACCTCGCGCCCGGGCGCGCCACCCGATCAAGGGGCGTCGGTAATGCCGGCCTCGCTAACGATCTTGCTCCAGCGCGCCTCTTCCTGCTTCACGTAGTCCCCCAGCGCGGCGGGCGTGCCGACGTTGGCCACCAACCCCTCCAATTTCAGCGCCGCCTGAAAATCCGCCTTGTCCGACACGTTCTTGATGGCGGCGTTCAGCCGGTCAATGACGGCGGCGGGCGTGCCTTGCGGGACGAACACGCCGTACCAGCTGTCCACGTAGTAGCCCGGCACCCCTGCTTCGGCCACGGCGGGCACGCCGGGGTACGACGGTGAACGGTCTTGGGTCGTGACGGCCAGCGCGCGCAACTGCCCGGTCTTGACGTGGCCGCTGACGCTGGCCGACGTAGAGAAGATCATGTCGATCTGCCCCCCCATCAAGTCATTGATGCCGGGGCCCGCGCCCTTATACGGCACATGCAGGACGTCGACCTTGCCCAGGCTTTTGAAGAGCTCGCCGGCCAGATGCGCCGACGTGCCATTGCCGTAGGAACCGAACGTCAGCTTGCCGGGATGGGCGCGCGCGTACGCCAGGATGTCCGGCACGCTCTTGAATTTGGACTTGGGTGACACCACCAGCACATTGGGCGACTTGCCGATCAGCGCAACGGGCGCAAACGCCTTGTCGGTGTCGTAGGGCAGCTTCTTGTGAATGGCCGGGTTGACCGCGTGCGCGAACGTCGCCATCAGCAGCGTGTAGCCGTCGGGAGGACTCTTGGCCACGTTCTCGGTGCCGATGATGGTGCTGCCGCCCGGCCGGTTCTCGACGATGACGGATTGGCCAAGTTCGTCGGTCAGGCCCTTGGCCAGCTGGCGCGCAATGATATCCGTGCCGCCGCCGGGCGTGAACGGCACCACGATACGCAGCGGCCGGTCGGGAAATGCGGCGTGCGCTTGCGGCGCGGCCATGGCGCATATCGTCAACATCGCGGCGGCAATAGCCTTGATGGGCCGCAACACAAATGGGTAGGTCTTCATCGTTGTCTCCTGATTTTTTTGCGCCGGTCTTGTGCGGATCCTGTGCGGCGCGTCGGCAAAAAAGTTGCGTGGGGGGAAGGGACGGCGGGGCTGCCCGCCTAGTCCTTCATCACCACGACGCCATCGGCCGCGCAGACGCCCTGCCCTGTCGGCTTGACGAACAGCGGGTTGATCTCGGCTTCCAGCAACTGGCCTTGCAAGGTGCTTGCCATGCGCGCAAACGCCAGCACTGCCTGCACCAGCGCGGGCACGTCGCAGGTCGGTCGGCCGCGATAGCCGTCCAGCAGGGGCCATGTTTTCAAGCGGCGCAGGGCCGCCTCGACGTCTTGCGCCGTCAAGGCCGCGCCGTCGTCCGGCAATAGCAGCAAGGTGGTGTCGCGCACCAGCTCGGCCACCACGCCGCCCATGCCCAGCAATATCGCCGTGCCCAGCGGGTCGTGATGCAGGCCGACGATGACCTCGGCCGCGCCGGTGACCATCTCTTGCACCAGGTAGGCCTGGGGCGGCTTGCCGGTGTGCTGGCGCACGTCGATGCGCATCTGTCGCAGGCGCTGCGCGATGTCTTCCGGCGCGACATTGACGGCCACGCCGCCCACGTCGCTCTTGTGGGTGATGTCGCGCGACAGCAGCTTGAGCACCACGCGCGGGCCCAATGCGCGGGCGGCGCGGGTGGCTTCGGCTTCGGCGTCGGCGTCGGCGTCGGCGTCGGCATTGACGATGATTTCCCGCACGCCCGGGATTCCGAACTGCGCGAACAGCGCCTTGGCCTGTGCTTCGTCCAGCGCCTTGTGCGGTTCGACGGTTGCGGGCGAAGCCGCGTGCGCCGGCGTGCCGTCGCGCACCGGGCGCACCGCGCGCACTCCGCTCAGCTTGCCACCCTGCACCCGCCGCATGGCGGACAACGCCGCGCCGACGCTTTCGGGCGCGGCAAAGGCCGGCACGCCGTAGCGGCTCAGGACTTCCGCGGCGCGCGGGGCGTGCGGACTGATATATGCCAGTACCGGTTTGCCGTCAGGCGTCAGCGAATCGCGCAGCGCACCGGCCATCAGCTCGGGCTGCGCCACGGCGGAAGATCCCGCGATAACGACCAACGCATCGTACTGATCGCTTTCCAGCACGATGCGGATGGCGTTGCGCAGCAGGTCTGGCTGCAAGCCGGCCAGCGTCACGTCGATCGGGTTGCGATCCAGCGCGGCGTGGTCGCCGGTTTGCAGCGCGCGCAAGGCGGCGCCCGTGGCGGCATCGGGTGCGGGCAGCTCAAAGCCTGCCACGCCCAGACTGTCGGCCACCAGCGTGCCCGCCCCGCCGGTTGACGTCAGCACCGCCACGCGATTGCCGCCCAGCTTGCGATCGCCGGCCAGCGCGGCGGGTATATCCAGCAGGTCGGCAAACGTTTGCGCGCGAATGATGCCCGTCTCGTCGAACAGCGCGTCGTACATGGCGTCGGCGCCGGCCAAGGCGCCCGTATGCGAGGCCGCTGCCTGCGCGCCGGATGCCGAACGGCCGACCTTGAACGCCACGATGGGCTTGCCGGCCGCCGCCGCCTTGCGCGCCGCCGCGCGGAACGTCCTGGGGTTGCGGATGCTTTCCACATACAGGGCGATGACGCGCGTGGCCGGGTCGTCCACCAACGCATCCACAAAATCCGCCAGGTCCAGATCGACCTCATTGCTGGTGGAGATCAGCTTGGAAAACCCGATGCCGCGCGCCGCCGCGCGTGACAGCAACGCGCCCAGGATGCCGCCGCTTTGCGACACCAGCCCAATCGCGCCGCTGGTCAGCTCATCGAGTTCCAGCGCGCCGCTGGCGGATAGGGTGATGCGGTCGGTCAGGTTGACCAGGCCGATGGTGTTTGGACCCAGGATGCGCATGCTGCCCGCCGCCTCGCGCAGCTCGCGCTGACGGCGTGCGCCCACGTCCCCGGTTTCCGAGTAGCCGCTGGCCAGCACGATGGCCGCGCCCGTGCCCATGGCCGCCAGTTCGGCAATCGCCTGCTGCGTGCGCTGCGCGCTCAGCAACACGATGGCCACGTCCGGCGCTTCCGGCAAGGAGCGGATATCGGGGTAGCAACGCAGCCCGCCAATCTCGGACGCTTTGGGATTGACGGGATAAATGCGCCCTTCAAAGCCATGCTTTTGCAGATAGGCCACCGGCCGGCCCGACGTCTTGGCCGGGTCCGCCGACGCCCCCACGACCGCAACGCTGCGCGGTCGCAGCAATTTCTGTATGCCGCTCATTGCGCGTCTCCGTCGCGACCGCCCGAAGCGGCCTTGGCCTGGGCCATCTTGGCCTGGGCCATCTTGGCGAGGAATGCCGCAACGGATTCGCGGTGTTCGCTGCTGGTGTAGCAGATGCCCTGCGCCTGGCTGCCCATGGCGAAGACCTGGTCGGCGGTCAGCTCGGAACTCTGGTCAAGTATCGATTTGCTAAGCGCCAAGGCCGTGGCCGAGCCCTTGGCCAGTTCGGCGGCCCAGGCCTGCGCCGCGCGCACTTCGTCGCCAGCCGGGGCGAGCCGGTCGGCGATGCCCAGGGCCAGGGCTTCTTCCGCCAAGACCTTGCGGCCGGAATAGATCAGGTCCTTGGCGCGTGCCAGCCCCACGCGACGAGGCAGGAAAAACATGCCGCCACCATCCGGAATCAATCCCCGCGCGATGTAGCTCCAGGTGAACGACGCGCTGTCCGACGCCACGATGAAATCGCAGCTAAGCGCCGTGTCCGCCCCCAGGCCGGCGGCCGCGCCGTTAACGGCGGCGATGGTGGGCTTGGGCATGCGAAACAGCAGGCTGACCGCATGGTGCACACGCTGCTGCCGTGACCAGCCGTTGAAGGCGACTTCGCCCGAGGGCGCGTCCATGCGCCGCTGCATGCCAGAGATGTCGCCGCCCGCGCAGAAGCCCTTGCCTTCCCCTGTCAGCACCAGCGCCTTGGTGCCCCGGTCAGCGGCCACGGCCTCCAGCGCATGGATGAGTTCGGCACGCATGGCGTCGCTGATGGCGTTGCGCTTCTCGGGCCGGTTCAGCGTTAGCGTCGCCACGCCGCCGTCCGCGTGCAGTTTGATGAATTCGTAGTCCGCCATCTTGTTGCTCCGTCTTGGTCGATAGGCCAGCGCGATCCGATGCTTTTTTTTCGCTGGCGATATCGACACGGTAGGCGTTACAGTGGGCAAAAACACCGGCCCAATTCCATCTGGTGGAATTGGGCCGGTGGGCTTCAACGAGGATGGCTTCAAGGATGATGGCGACTGTGACACCCGATGATGCGCCCCCCGCGCAGCAACGTTTCGATGGCGTCAGCCAGAACCGGTCGCTGGCCCGTGGCCTGGAAATCCTGCGCGCGTTCAAGCCCGGCACCGACCTGCTTGGCAATGGCGAGCTTGCCGAGCGCACCGGCCTTTCCGCCGCCACGGTCAGTCGGCTGACTCAGACGCTGGTGACCAGCGGCTTTCTGGAATACGAGCGCGGCGCGCGTGCCTACCGGCTGGCCGCGCCGGTGTTAAGCCTGGGCCACGCCATGCGCGCTGCGTCGCCGGTATTGAACGCCGCCACGCCGTTCATGCGCGACGTATCCAACAAACTGCACGTCAATATCGGCCTTGCTAGTGCGGACCGCACTGAAATGGTTTATCTGGAATCCATCCGCTATAACCGCCGGGCCTCGCTTCGCACTATCGTGGCGGGCCAACGGGTACCGATCGAACTCACGTCTTTAGGTCGCGCGTATCTGGCCACGCGGCCGACGGCGGCGCGCCAGGCGCTGCTCAAGAAAATAATGGCGGGGTATCGCAGCGCGTCGTGGAAACCGATCGGCGCGGAAATTGATCGAGCCATCGCAAAAGTGGTGGCTGCGGATTATTGCGTGGCGTCATGGCAGCCCGGCGTTGTTGCGATGTCTACCCCGCTACGTGTGCCCGGTGGCCAGACGCTGGCGTTGAACCTGAGCTTGATGACGGACGACACGGCCGCGTCCGTGGAAAGGTTGCACGCGGCGGACTTGCTGGCATTGAAAGAGCGAATCGTTCACGAGCTTGATCGCCGCGCGCCGCCGCCGTAGACGGCGACTTTTTCAGCCACGGACGCCGGTCACCGCCTTGATCCGCACAGCGCTGTGATCGGAGTCCGATGTACAGCTACCCGGCACCGGCGCGTTCCACTTCATATAAATATCTTTTTGGATCAATACGATTATTCGGGTACCAAGGGGGTGTTGCGCACAGATTATCTCCTGCCTTATTTTTTGTGATGGCCAGAGCACAAGTAACACAGCCACATGCACTATCACCGCCCTATTGAACATCCCGGATTCGCATTTCTACACGGACCGCGAAGTGTAGTGAGGGATGCGTCCCCGATGTTTAGGAAAGGCAATCAAACCAGACAGAAAGTATCTAACGCGTTAACTTTATTGCGGATTATTCTGTAATAATCCGCCAGCGAGATAATCCGGCCAGATAATGCGCATTAATAAGACTATTGACCGGCCGGGGCCGCGCTCAAGGTATTTTTGTAAACCTTGCCGTCTTTCATGATGAGGCGCAGATGGGTCTCGGGATCACTCAGAAAATCCAGATTGCGAGACGGGTCGCCGTCGGCAACCAGAATGTCGGCCAGGGCGCCCGGCGCGATACGGCCCAGCGGCTTGGGGTACGGGTTGCGTTCGCCCGACAAGGCCAACAAATCGCCGTTGACCCCGGTTGCCTGCGCCAGCAAGGTCAGGGGGTCATAGAACCGCACCAGCTTGGCCAACTGGCGTCCTTGGCTGGGCGTGTTCTTGGCATTGAACAGAATGTCGGTGCCCCAGCCCGTCTTGATGCCGTATTTTTGCGCCAGTTCATAGGCGCGCACCGTGCCTTCCGACACGCGCCGCTGTGATTCCTGACGCGCGGCATCGGGATACGTGTTGGCGTCCTCGTCCATCAAGAACGGTTGCAGACTCCACCAGACGCCCTCTTCACGCATCATGCGCACGCTTTCCTCGTCCGCCAATTGCCCGTGTTCGATGCATTTGACGCCGGCCTTGATCGTGCGCTGGATACCCTTGGGCGTGTAGACGTGGGCCATCACATAGGTATTCCAGTCGGCCGCCGCGTCAACGGCGGCCTGCAATTCCACTTCAGAAAACTGCGTGCTGTCCAAGGGATCGTAAAGCGACGACACGCCGCCGCCCGCCATGACTTTGATTTGCGACGCGCCCAACATCAGCTGCTCTCGCACACGCCGCAATACTTCGGCGGTGCCGTCGGCAATCATCGCCACGCCGGCGCTTTCCACAAAGCTCAACGGGGTATTGGCCGCGCGCGGCAAGTCGCTGCGCAAGCGAAAATCCCCATGACCCGAGGTTTGTGAAATCATGGCGCCGCTGGGATAAATGCGGGGACCGGGCACCATGCCTTCATCGATGGCGCGCTTTAATGCAAACGCCGGCCCGCCCGCGTCACGAATCGAGGTAAACCCACGCATCAACGTGCGCTCGGCCTCCTCGGCAGCCGCGATATACAGATACCCCAGGTCGGCCGTCATGGCGACGGTTTGGCCCACCGCCGCCAACATGGAATGCCAGTGCACGTCGATCAAGCCCGGCATGACGAGCTTGCCCTGGCAATCAATCACCTGTGCGCCATCAACCGATTGCCCGGCGCCGGGCAAGGCGGCAATTACGTTGCCTTGAATCAATACCTGCACGCCGTTTTGTACCGATTTGCCCGAGCCATCGAACAAACGCAGGTTGGTCAGCAGCAAGGGACGATCGGAAGGCGTGGGGTGACGCAGCCAGTTGCTGGCCGCGCGCGCGCCCGTAAAGGGAAGCATCATGGCCGCCGCGCCGCCGAGGAACTTGCGACGCGACATATCCGCCATCACCCGCTGGTAAATCAAGCCACAGGCCACGCTGCCACATTGGCAGGGCCGCTTGAGGCTCAATACGCCGCTGCCGCCGTTGGCGCCATTGGCACCGTTCGGCGCGCGGCTGGCTCCGCCACTGAATAAATAACGCTGCGGAGAATCGACTGCATGAGCGGTAGCGCGGGCCATCGAACTTCTCCTGATGTTGAATACACGGCAATGCGATGTGCCGATGCTACTCAATAAACAGGATGCCAGCGCAAATAATTGCCGGCCTGATTGCCGGTCTGTAACCAGGCCGATTAATAACGGGAATTGCGTGCCGCGCGCGCGATTCCTTGCGGGCGTCGAGAAGCTACTGCGCCATGCGCCGCAGCCGATCCAATTCCGCCTTGTTCAGGCGTTTGGCTTCCAGCTCGGCGTAATTTCGTTCGCCCGCATCGTAAGACCCTTCAAAGATGCAGCGGCTGCGCAGAATCTTGCAGTTATCGCTGACCACCCGCTCGGACGCGGCAACCTTGGCGGTTTCGCTGGATCCCGTCGGTGTGGTCGGCGTCGACGAACAGGCGGATATCAGTGCGGCAAACAAGAGCGCCACGCTGTGGCGGCTCAACAATCGAATCAACATTTTCCCTGGCCCATGGCTTCATCAGCTGTACTTATAGCAAGGGAAACGTCAAAAAATCGTTCCAAGTCGTAGCAGCGCGGCCCGGCGGTCACTCGTCTTCGACGCCCGACAGGTCGGTGAAATCCGCCACTTCGCCGTCCTGGAAGTTGACCATGATGCCGTAGGGTTCGCAGATGGGAAACACCCCTTCCTCGAACAGAATGGACCAGTCTTCCTCACCATGGAAGATGACTTCCGGGCCATCCACCAGGGGCACGCCCACCGGAAGCTGGAACGACGCGTCGCAGCCCAGCACCTCGGGATCGCTGCGATACACCTCTTCCAGATACGCCGTCGCCTTGGCGATCCACGCGCCCAGGTCCGCCATGATCCGCGTAAACGCCGCCATCCCGGCCTCATTGTCGCGAGAGTCCGCCAGCACCTGGACGGACACATAGACCTGGCCCCCGTTTATGTCCGGCGTATCGACATTGCCTTGCAGGTAACGCAGGCCGTCTTCGCTGGTATTCAGGGTCAAAGAGGAAAGGGACGGATCGATGGAGGGCATGGGGGGCCTTTAAAGAATGGGAGTGCCGACAGCGCGTAGCCTGAGCTTCACCGTAGCGCCGATAGATCAGGCTACGAGATTAGCATTTGCCCGTGGCGGATAAACCGTCTGTCCGGCGCATCCCCCCTCACGCGTTTGGTGTCGCCCCTTGGCCTGATAGCCCGGTCCCAACGGCCTCCAGCGTATGCGACAAACAATAAATATCCGACCACGCGGCGGCCGGGTCGGCGTGCCTCGCCAGTTCCTCGGCATTGCGCACCTCGCCTTCGCAGGCGGTGACCGCGTTGATGTCGTAGCCGTTGACGATATAGATCCAATCGGCAACGCCGTCCCGGGCGCCGCGTATGGCTTGCTCGGTCGTTTGTGCAATCGGGGGGGTCTGCGTCATCAGCAGATGCGCGCCCGAAATGCCCGGGCGCACGCAGCAGGCGGCAGCATGCGCTTTTACATACGCGCGCAATGCGTCCTGCGCGCCTGCGCGCGGTGACAAACGCAGGGTCAGCGCGTACCGCGCCAGACCGCCTCCGACGCTTTCCAGCACCCTGCATTGGCTGCGGATCATGTTGCGATGTTGCGGCATCAGCTTGGTGGACCAGGGCGTCGGCTGATTCAACCTGCCCAGGTAGGCGGGCGAACTCAGCGTGTCGTAGCCGTCAAGTTCGTACATGACGAAAAAGCCTTCGCCGCCATGGGCGCTGACCCAGCGCGAGCCGCGCCGGAAACCCGGCACGCCCATGCGCTCGGGGAAGTGTTCATGCGAATGCCAGTCTTCGAATTCCGAGCGCCATGCCGGCGCAATATCCCACCACATGGCGATGGCGGCGCTGCCCAATAGCGCCATGATCAGCGCTTTGCCCGCAGCGCGGACAATTCCGTGGCCACCTGCTGCATCACGTCCGTGCCTATCTCGCCGGCGAACTTGTCGACCACCGGTTTGACGGCCTGGCGCAAGCCGTCTACCGCCTGGGGCGACGGCTCGTTGACCTGCATCAGCTTGCGCAAGTCGTCGATGGCCACGGCTTCCTTGGCCTGCGAGATCTTGCGTTCTTGCTGCTTGGCTTCGTTGGCCGCGTCCAGGATGATCTGGCGTTCGGCCGGCGACATGCCGTCCCACGTCTTCTTGCTCATCAGGAAGGGCATGCCGGTATAGATGTGCCGCGTCAGCGACAGGTACTTTTGCACCTCGGCGAACTTCGCGGACTGGATCACGCCCACGGGGTTGTCCTGCCCGTCGATGGCCTTGGACTCCAGTGCGCCATAGACTTCGCCGAACGTCATCGGCACGGGGTTGGCGCCCAGGGTTTTGAACATCTCGATATACACCGGCGCGGCGATCACCCGGATCTTCAAGCCCTGAAAATCCTGCACGCCGGTAATGGGGCGGCGGCTGTTGGTCATGTTGCGAAAGCCCAGGTCCCAGATTCCCAGGCCGACCAAGCCGTGGTCGGCCAAGCCGTCCAGCAGGCGCTTGCCCACCGGGCCATCGGACACCGCATACGCTTCGCGCGCATCGTTGAACAGAAACGGCAGGTCAAACACCATGAAGCGCTTGTCGATGCCGGCCAGCAGCCCCGTGGCCATCGACGTGAAGTCCAACGTGCCGCCGCGCACCGCCGACAGGTTTTGCGGGTCGCCCCCCAGCACGGCGTTGGCATAGATAGACACCCTCATCTTGCCGCCGCTTTTCTCGGCGACCAGGTCGGCAAACTTCTGCGCGCCCTGCCCCAGCGGATGATCCGCGGCCAAGCTGAATGCAAACTTCAAGGTACGCGCCTTGACCTCTTGCGCGGCCACGGTGGCGGTTAGCGCCAGGCAAACCGAAAGAGATGCGGCGGCGGTTACGGCAAGGCGAAATAACGGCTTTCCAATCTGCATCACAACCCCTCTGGTTTGGTGTCGGCAAGGAATATTTCGCTGCGAGCATAGGGCATAATTTTGAATGCCGTTCAAATTTTGGCCGAATTCAAAATTTGAATTTGGCGGCATTCAGCGCTCGGTTTTTCATGGTGGCCAACCCAAGGAGTTGCAATGAGCGGGGCAATCGAAAAGACATTGGCATTGCTTGAATACCTGGCCAAGCACCCCGACGGCGTCGCGCTGGCAACGGTGGCCGACGACCTGAACCAGTTGCGCAGCGGCTGCCACCGCACCCTGCACGAGCTGATGAAGTACGGCTACGTGCGGCAGACGCCGGTGCGCGGCGAATATGCGTTGACGACCAAGCTGGCGTCGATGGGTTTGAGCTTTCTGGGGCGTTCGGGCGTGGTCGACATTGCGCAACCGGTCATCGACCGCTTTGCCCTGGCCACCGGCGAACTGGTGCGGCTGGCCATCGTCGACGGTAAGCGGCTGACCCTGGTGGCCAAGGCGCAAGGGGCAAAGTCGGGGCTGCTGTATGACCCCGACATGGGCATCGACCTGCGCCTGTCTTGCAGCGCGGCCGGCCACGCCTGGCTGATGACGTTGCCCGAGGACCAGGCGATTGCGTACGTCACCGAACAAGGGCTGGGCAAGCCGCGCGATTTCGGGCCGAACGCGCCCACGTCGATCCGCGCGTTGCTTGCCGGCCTGGACGGCCACCGGCGGCGCGGGTACAGCATGCTGCAAGACGTTTATGCGGCGGGCATGAGCGCGATGGCGGCACCGATTCGCCGTCCCGGCCACGCAAGCACGGGCATCCTGGTGGTAGCCGGCCCGTCGCAACGCTTGACGCTGAAGGCAATGGAAAAGTTCGGGCCGGCGCTGCTGCGCGCGGCCAGCGAGCTGGCGCAGGCGGCAGAGGCGTCGCCGCTGCTGCGCTCGGCGCGCGTGGGCACGTGGGGCAATGGCCCGGCCGCGGAGGACTAGCGCGCCGTGGCCGGTTCACGGCCTACTTCGCCGTATCGTCGCCGTCATTACGGCCCTGCATGGGAAAGCGCTTTCGGAACATCGGCGACGCCAGGCTTGCCAGCGCCAACTCTTCGGTGGCTGCCAGCAACTGAGGGCCCAGTTCCAGCATGCGCGCTTCGGTCAGGCGCATGGCGGGGCCCGCGATACTGAGTACGCCGATGGCGTCTTCGCCCTTGCGCTGCACGGGCGCCGCCATGGCCGTCATGCCGGGCGCGAACACTTCGTTGATCATCGCGTAGCCGCGCTTGCGGCCGGCTTGCAGCATCTTGGTCAATGCCGCAATCGTGGTGGGCGCGTTGGGGCCGTATTCCGCTGGCGAACCGAAGCCTTGGCGCGACACCAGATCCAGCGCGCGCTCGTCCGACATCGTCAACATCCACGCGTGCCCGGACGCGCTGCACGACAGCCTGGCGTCCGATCCCATTTCCGGGTCGTACCGCAAGCCGTGACGCGCGCCCTGCGCCTTGGCGACCCACGTCAGCCTTTCGTTATCGACGATGGCCAGGCGCACCAGTTCGCCGGAGATATCGGCCAGCCGGTCGACCAGCGGCTGCGCGATATCGACGATGCCGGTCGCCGCCAGATAGCTCAGGCCAATGGAGGCCACGCGAGCGGTCAGCGCGTAGTCGCCGTGGTCGCGGATCTGCCTGACGTAGCCGCAACGGCACAGGTCGGTCAGCAAGCGATGGGCGGCGCTTTGGGGGATCTCAAGCTGCTGCGCCAGCGAGGCTAGCGGCACGCCTTCGGGTCGGGAGGAAAGGTGCTCCATGACGGCAAGCGCGCGTTCGAGGACTCCGGCCATGTCATCTCAACAAGTAATGGGGTGATGGATGATAACCCTAGGTGGAAAACTATTCCACTCGGAATTACATTCCACTACCGAGTCCTCCAAGACATCGAAAACATTCCAAAAAAATCACGGAAGGAGACAACGATGAAGACCCGCATTTTCTGCCTGGGCCTGATGGGCCTGCTGTGCTCGACCGCCATGACGGCCCATGCGCAGGACATCCAGGAACGCACCATCCGGTTCGGCCACCTGAACAACACCGACCACCCCGTCAGCGCGGGCGTGCAGAAGTTTGCCGAGATCCTTGCCAGCAAAAGCGGCGGCAAGATGAAGGTGAAGGAATTCCCCGCATCGCAGTTGGGCAATGAAATGCAGCAGCAGTCCGGCCTGCAAGGCGGCGTGCAGGAAATGTCGGCGCCCGCGTCCACGTCGCTGGCCGGCATCGTCAAGGAATTCGGCTTGATCGACCTGCCCTTCTCGGTCACCGACTTTGGCCAGGCAGACGCGCTGCTGGACGGGCCGCTGGGCCGCGCGCTCATCGCCAAGCTGCCTGAAAAAGGCCTGGTTGCGCTGGGTTTCTGGGACCTGGGCTTTCGCAACGTGACCAACTCCAAGCACGCCATCACCAAGCCCGAAGACCTGGCTGGCCTGAAGATCCGTGTCATTCCCAACCCGGTATTCCTGGACACGTTCAAGGCGTTCAAGGCCAACCCCGTGCCCATGCCGTTTGCCGAGCTGTACGGCGCGCTGGAATCCAAAGCGGTGGACGGCCAGGAAAATCCGTACTCGGTGATTCTGTCGAACAAGTTCTACGAAGTGCAGAAGTACGTCAGCGCGACCAACCACGTTTACGCCGCCAACATCGTGCTGGTCAGCAAGAAATTCTGGGACAAGCTGTCGCCCACCGAACAGCGCCTGATGCAAGAGGCGGCCGACGAGGCGCGTGGCTACCAGCGCAAGGTCAGCCGCGAAGCCGCGCAAAAAGCCGTGGCGGAATTGCAAGCCAAGGGCATCCAATACAACACGATCGAACCGGCGGAAAAAGTCCGCATGCAGCAGGTCGTCAAGCCGGTTATTGAACACTTCACCGGCAGCTACGACCCCGCCATCGTCAAGCTCTACAACGACGAACTCGCACGCATCCGCAAGTAAACGCACCGGCGTATCCATCATGAAGATTCTTGTTTTGCACGGCCCGAACCTGAACCTGTTCGGGCGCCGCGAGCCGCACATCTACGGCACCACGACCTTGGCTGAAATCAACCAGCGCCTGGCCACGCTGGCGGAGGAATTGGGCGTGGAACTGGCCACGCTGCAATCGAACCACGAAGGCGCGCTGATCGACTTTCTGCACCAGAACATCGACGCGGCGCAAGGCGCGCTGGTCAATCCGGCCGGGCTGACGCAGCACGGCGTGCCGCTGCACGACGCCATCAAGGCAATGCCGTTTCCGACGCTGGAGGTGCATATGTCCAACATCGCCGCGCGCGAAACGTGGCGCGCGCATTCGATCATTTCGCCGGCGGTGCGAGGCACCGTGCAAGGGCTGGGGCCGCATTCGTACCTGACGGCGCTGCGCGGGCTGGTCGACATCCTGCAAGAAGCGCGCGCATGACACCGCGCACGCTTTGCACGCTGAAGGGGGCGGCTTCATGGTTTACATAGACGGGTTCATCGCGGTCGCGTGCCGCGTGCTGGAGATGGCCATCGCGCTGCTGCTGGCGGCGATGGTGGTGCTGGTTTTCGGCAACGTCGTTGCGCGCTACGGCTTCAATTCCGGCATCACCTTGTCGGAAGAACTGTCGCGCTGGATGTTCATCTGGCTGACGTTCCTGGGCGCCGTCATCGCGCTCAAGGAACGCGGTCACCTGGGCATGGACATGGTGGTGGCCAAGCTGCCGACGGCGGGCAAGAAAATATGCCTGGTCGTGGGCCAGATCATCATGCTGTACATCGTGGGCTTGATGTTCAAGGGCAGCTGGGAACAGGCCGTGATCAACGCGGACGTCAGCGCGCCCGTCAGCGGATTGCCGATGGCGATCGTGTATGTGGCGGGGCTGGTGTTCTCGTCCTTGGCCGGGCTGATCATCGCGGTGGATCTTTATCGCGTGCTGGCCGGCAAGCTGCGCGACCAGGACCTGATCATGGTCCAGGAATCCGAAGAAGCCGTGCAGCTCAAGCAGATTCTGGACGACGCCAACCACGGCGCGCCGGGGAGAAGCGCATGACCATCTTCGTATTCATCGGGTCGCTGCTGGGCGTGATGGCGTTGGGCGTGCCCATTGCCTTTGCGCTCTTGGCCAGCGGCGTGGCGCTGATGTGGCATCTGGATATCTTTGATTCGCAGATCCTGGCGCAGAACGTGATCGGCGGCGCGGACAGCTTTCCGCTGCTGGCGGTGCCGTTTTTCATGCTGGCCGGCGAAATCATGAACGTGGGCGGCTTGTCCAAACGGATCGTGGACCTGGCCCTGGCGCTGGTCGGGCACGTCAAGGGCGGGCTGGGCTATGTCACCATCATGGCGGGCTGCCTGTTGTCGGCCTTGTCCGGTTCCGCCGTGGCGGACGCGGCGGCGTTGACCGCGTTGCTGCTGCCGATGATGGTCAGCGCGGGCCACAAGAAATCAACGGCCGGCGGCTTGATCGCGGCCACGGGCGTGATCGGCCCGGTGATCCCGCCCAGCATTGGCCTGGTGATTTTCGGCGTGGCCGCGAATGTGTCGATCTCGAAACTGTTCATGGCGGCAATCGTTCCCGGCTTGCTGATCGGTGGCGCCTTGTGGCTGACGTGGGCTTGGCTCGTCCGCCGTGAAAAAGTGGTGCCGCCGCCGCGTAAATCCGCCAAGGAAATCGGCACGGCGGCGCGCAATGCGCTGTGGGCGCTGATGCTGCCGGTCATCATCCTGGTGGGCCTGCGCATGGGCGTCTTCACGCCGACGGAGGCCGCCGTGGTGGCCGCCACGTACGCACTGCTGGTATCGACGCTGGTCTACCGCGAGCTGAAGCTGAATCAGTTGTACGCGGTGTTCGTGTCGGCCGCCAAGACAAGCGCCATCGTCATGTTCCTGATTGCCGCCGCCATGGTCAGCGCGTGGCTGATCACCGTGGCCGACCTGCCCGCCAAAGTGGTGGACATGCTTCAGCCATTCATCGGCAACAAGATCCTGCTGATGGCGGCCATCATGGTGTTGGTGATGGTGGTGGGCACCGCCATGGACATGACGCCCACCATCCTGATCCTGACGCCCGTGCTGATGCCCGTGGTGCGCGCGGCCGGCATCGACCCGGTGTATTTCGGCGTGCTGTTCATCATCAACAACTCGATCGGCCTGGTGACGCCGCCCGTGGGCACCGTGCTGAACGTGGTGGCGGGCGTGGGCAAGATGAAGATGGACGACGTCACACGCGGGGTCATGCCGTTCATGGTGGCCGAGTTCGCCATCATGTTCCTGATGGTCGTTTTCCCGGCGCTGGTGATCGTGCCCGCGCGCTGGTTCGGCGGGTGAGCCGCAGGCGTTGTGCGGGGCGGGTCAGGCCTGCACCCGCACCGCCGTATCGCACGCCCTGATCCGCTACACAAAGGAGAATTTTCGCAATGTCCGATCTTGCCCAATACCGGCGTCCGTTCTGGAACACCCAGCCCGCTTACCGCTTCGACGCTTATGGTTCCACGTTGCTGCGGTCGCCGAACGAGCCGCTGATCGCCGTGCCGCAAACCCTGTCCGAAATCACCGGCCCCGCGTTCGGCGCCGCCTTCGTCAAGCAGGGCGACAACGACCTGACGCGCATCGCCAGCGCCGACGCCATCGGCGAACGCATCATCGTGTCCGGCCGCGTGCTGGACGAGAACGGCCGGCCGGTGCCCGATGCGCTGATCGAAATCTGGCAGGCTAACGCCGCCGGCCGCTACCTGCACAAACGCGATCAGCACGACGCACCGCTGGACCCGAACTTCAGCGGCGAAGGCCGAACGGTAACGGACGCGCACGGCCGCTATCAGTTCAAAACCATCAAGCCGGGCGCCTACCCGTGGGGCAACCATTACAACGGCTGGCGCCCGCAGCACATCCACTTTTCGTTGTTCGGCCGTGCGTATGCCACGCGGCTGGTTACGCAGATGTATTTCCCCGGCGATCCGCTGCTGGAATTCGACCCCATCTTTCAATGCGTGCCGGACGCCAAGGCGCGCGCCCGCCTGGTCGCCACGCTGGACTGGGAAACCACCGTGCCCGACTACGCGCTGGGCTACCGCTTCGATATCGTGCTGCGCGGCCGTAACGCTACCCCGATGGAGTAACGCATGCTCTACCCCACTACCTCGCAAACCGTCGGCCCTTACCTGCACATCGGCCTGTCCGGCCTGAACTGTGCGGACTTGACGGCGGGTCAGCCCGACCTGGACGCGCCCCGGGTCGTCATTGAAGGCCGCATCATCGATGGCCAGGGCAACCCGGTGCCCGACGGCATGATAGAAATCTGGCAAGCCGACGCACGCGGCGTGTACCGTCACCCGGACGATCCACGCCATGCGGACAACGCTGCGCCAGCCGGCTTTACGGGATTCGGGCGCGTGCCCACGGAAGCAGACGGCTCGTTCCGCTTCACCACGATCAAGCCCGGCGGCGTGCCGGCGCCCGACGGCTCGCTGCAAGCGCCTCATCTGCTGGTGTCCTTGTTCATGCGCGGCCTGCTCAAGCATCTGTCCACCCGCCTGTACTTCCCGGACGAAGCGCAAGCCAATGAACAGGATTGGGTCCTGCGCCAGACGCCTGCCGCGCGCAGAAGCACGCTGATCGCGCAGGCGTCGGACAACGGCGTACTGCGCTGGAACGTCGTCTTGCAGGGCGCGGGCGAGACCGTGTTCTTCGACCTCTGACCGCGTCAGCAACGGACGCAACATGACCATTCTTTCCGGCCTGACCGAACAGATCTATTCCGACCGCGACATCATGGGCCTGTTCTCCGGCCCCGGCACCATCCGGCGGATGCTGGCGGTGCAAGCCGCGCTGGCCCGCGCGCAGGCGCGCTGCGGCGTCATCCCGGACAGCGCGGCGCGCAGCATCCACCAGGTCTGCCATGCCGAAGACATCAACAGCATCCTGGACCTGGATGCCATCGCTTCCGCCTCCATGCTGGCCGGCAACATCGCCATCCCCTTCGTCAAGCAACTGACCGCCGCCGTGCGCCAGGCTGACGCCGAGGCAGCACGCTTCGTGCATTGGGGCGCCACCAGCCAAGACGTGCTGGACACCGCGCTGGTCTTGCAACTGCAACAGGTTGCCGCGCAGCTGGACCAGGACCTGGACGCGGCGCAACGCGCATGCGCCCGGCTGACCGCAACGCATCGCGACACGATCATGGTCGGCCGCACGTGGTTGCAACACGCCCTGCCCACCACCTTTGGCGTCAAGACGGCCGGTTGGTTGGACGCGCTGACCCGCTCGCGGCAACGCTTGCGGCACGACGCCGAACAATGCGCCCTGCTGCAATTCGGCGGCGCCGCCGGCACGCTGGCCAGCCTGGGCAACGCCGCCCCCGATGTTGCGCGCGTCCTGGCCGAAGAACTGGGCCTTGCCCTGCCCGACATGCCCTGGCACACGCATCGCGACCGCCTGGCCGACTTGGCGGCAACACTGGGCGTGCTGACCGGCACGCTGGGCAAAATCGCCCGCGACGTGTCGCTGATGGCGCAGACCGAGATCGCCGAGCTAGCCGAACCCGCCGGCCCGGGGCGCGGCGGCTCCAGCACCATGCCGCACAAGCGCAACCCCGTCAGCAGCGCCGCCATCCTCGCCGCCGCCACCCGCATGCCACCGCTGGTGTCCACCATGCTGTCCGCGATGGTGCAGGAACACGAACGCGCGTTGGGCGGCTGGCAAGCGGAATGGGACGTCCTGCCGCAGATCTGCGCGTTGGCGGGCGGCGCATTACGGCATCTGGCGAGCCTGCTGGACGGGCTGGAAGTGCATCCGGCAAACATGGCCCGAAATCTTGGTGCGACGAATGGCTTGATTCTGGCCGAAGCGTACGCGCTGGCGCTCGGGGCCAGGATGGGTCGTATCGAAGCGCATGAATTGGTCGAACGGGCGTCCAAGGAGGCGGTTCGCAGGAACTGCACGCTGAAGGTTGCGATGCAGGAAGCGCTGGCGGCGCATGAGGGCACGCGGGATCTGCTCGGGAAGCAAGAGCTGGATCGCTTGAGTGATCCGGCGAATTATCTGGGGCAAGCGGGGGAGGTTTGTGATCGGGTGTTGGCGGGGTGGGAGGGGCGGCGCAGTTAGCGACGCGCAGTCCCAGTACTGGTGCCCCCGGGAATCAGTCTGACAAATGGGGATTTTGGCGCAAACGATGTTGTGTATTATTGTGTAGGCCGTGACCATGGGCTAATGAATAGCGCCGACATCATCAAACGACTAAAAGCGGATGGCTGGTATCTGGTGCACACAGTGGGCTCGCACCACCAGTTCAAGCACCCCACCAAGCGCGGCAAGGTGACCGTGCCCCACCCGCGCAAAGATCTTCCAGTGCCGACAGCGCACAGTATCCTCAAGCAAGCCGGCTTGAGGTAAGCGCGATCCGTCAGGAGACCCCAATGCTTTATCCCATCTACGTACACAAAGAAAAGAGCAGCGCCTACGGAGCGTCTTTTCCGGACTTTCCGGGCTGCCACGCAGCAGCAACCACGCTACAATGCCTGCCAGCCGCGGCACAGGAGGCGGTCGAAGCGCACTTCTTTGGCGAAACTGCACCCATCGCGCCGCCTACCGCGCCGGAGGTGTGGATACAAAAGAAGGCATTTAAAGGGGGCTTCTGGATGCTGGTCGACATCGACCTGTCCAAGGTCAACGCCAAGGCAGTCAGGCTTAATATCAGCTTGCCCGAAAATCTGGTGCATCGGATCGACGCGGTAGCGAGGGCGCGGCGGCTGTCGCGCTCGGCTTTTCTGGCTCTGGCGGCACAACACGAAATGGAAGCGGCGTAGCCGCGGATCACCACGTCGGAAACAGTTCCATTCACATCGCGATCTTGCTTTTTGGAATGGTTTCTCTTAGTTGGATGCCCCTATGCGCACCTATCAAGGCTCCTGCCACTGCGGCGCGTGCCGCTTTGAAGTGGACATGAACCTGGACCATGTCCGCAGCTGCAATTGCTCGATCTGCAAGCGGCGTGGCGCGCTGATTCATCGCGTACCGACCGCAGCACTGCGCATGTTGACGCCGCTGGATGATTTGAGCGTTTATCAGTGGGGCTCAAAGACCGCAAAGGACTACTTTTGTCCGCACTGCGGGATCCTTCCGTTTCGAGTGCCCAGCGCGCCCACGGCTCAAGAGCTGGCGCAGGGAAAGCCGGCGTTCGTCGGTTGGGCGGTCAACGTGCGGTGTCTTGATGGGGTGGATTGGGCGGGGGTGCCGGTCCTGAAGGTGGACGGGGCGGGGCTGGCGATATGAGGGATCGACAAAACCCGGTCAGTCTCAATACGCTGGAAATTTAGCCGCCTTCATCCGATAGGTCTCTGCCTGATCCCAGTCGCCCCAAGAAGGGGCCCCTCGGATGCGGCGGGTGACAACGGCTTAGAAGCGGCCGCGCAAGGTCAATGCGGCGCTGCGCGGCGTCCCGTAGAAGTTGCCGTAGTCCAGGTAACCGACCGTGCTGTAGTAGGTCTTGTCGAACAGATTGTTCACGTTGACCTGCGCCGACCAGTTTTCGCTGATCTGGTATTGGGCAAACGCATTCCAGATCGCGTAGCCGGGCTGCGTGAACTTGTAAGGCGTGCTTTGCTTGCTGAGGCTGCCGTCAGCATTACGCAAGTACGCGCTGCCGCTGACGTAGGTGTTGCTCTGGATGCTGACGCCGCCGCCCACTTTCCAGCGATGCAGTTCGCCCGGCAACTGGTAGGTCGCAAAGATCTTGGCCATGTGCTTGGGCGTCAGGGGCTGATAGCTGCCCCTCGACGCATTGCGGTCGCGATTCTGGTTGTAGTTGTAGCTGGCTGTCAGTTGGACGCCCCGCGCCACTTCCCCGCTCAATTCCGCGTCAAAGCCCTTGCTGACGATGTTCCCGTTGGGCAGGAAGCAGCAAGTCGCGCCGTTGCCCGCCCTGCTGGACGGATAGGCGGTATCGCGCACGGCGGCATTCTTGCGCTCGATCTGATAAATGGTGAACGCGCTATGCAGCTTGCCGCCCAGATGCTCGCCTTTCAGGCCGATCTCGTAGTTGCGGCCGGTTACCGGATCCAGCGGGTTTCCGGGCGCCGGGCCTTGCAGGCTGTTGGCCTGTGATTTGAAGGTTTCGGCCACGCTGGCGTAGGTGGTCCAGGTGTCGTTCAGGTCAACCGTCGCGGCCACATAGGGCGTAAAGACATTGTCATCCTGGTACTGGGTCACCGACGTTGCCGTAACCTCCCTGGCCGCATTCAAGGTCTGGTTTGTAAATGTGTAGTCGTACCGGCTCAGGCGGCCGCCCACAATGACATGCAGCGGGTCTGCCAGATGCATGTTCAGCGACCCGTACACGCCGGCCTGCCGCGTGTCGGTGGTCTGATTCCACATCGGCGTGAAGTCTGAGCCGCGCGGGTAATCGTAAGAATTGAACTCGAAGATGTCAGGCACCGCCTGGCCGCGGTTGGACGGTTTAGAACCATAAGTGCTGGGCCGGAAACGTTCCCAACTGGCGCCCACCACCACCTGGTGGCGGCGGCCCCACAGGCCAAACGAACCATTGGCGGATAAGTCGATGGACGTGTTCTTGAAGTGCTCGTTCTGGTCGCTGGCGGCGTCGAACAGCCCGCCGCCCGTCAAAGGGTCGATCGCGCCGGAGAAATAGTGATCGAAACGGTCCTGGTGCGAGTTTTCATGGTTGATGTCCAGGTTGGCGCTCCAATCGCCTCCAAGCTGCTGCGTCACATGCCCGAAGAGATTGACGATGGTCCGAGTCGCCTGATCGTCTGCGCCGCTAAGGTAGGTATTGCGGGGAAGCTTCAGGTCCTCGCCGGTGGCATAGCGCGGCAAACCGTAGCCCTGATAGGACGAATCCCGCTTTTGATAAGAGGCCCCGACAAAGGCCGTGGTAGTGCTGGTCAGATCCGCTTCAAGAATCCCGTAGCCCAGCGTGCGGCGGCTGTGCGCCACATCGTAGAAGAAGTTCTTGTCTTCATAGGCCAGCACGCCGCGCCCGCGCAACTTGCCGTTTTCCGTCAGCGGGCCACTCACGTCCAGATCCGTACGCTTATAGGCCCAACTGCCTACCTCGGCCTGCGCGATGATCTGCAATTCCGGAGTGGGTTTCTTGCGTACCAGGTTGATCGTGCCGCCCGCTTCGTTGGCGCCGCCAAACAGGCCATCAGCACCGCGCAGCACTTCGACGTGGTCATAGAACGCCATGTCATCGTCCGCACCGAACGAGCGGTACATCGACGCCCCACCATCCACGCGCATATTGCCGATTGCGAATCCGCGCGACAGGTAGTTGCTGCTGAGCATCGCCCCCTGGAACATCGAGATGCCCGGGGTGGCGCTCATCACGTCGTTCAGGCCGACCAGACGCCGGTCTTCGATTTCTTGCCGGGTGATCACCGACACGCTTTGCGGCACCTCGCGCAGCGCTTGCGCCGTCTTGCCCCCTACCGTGGCCGAACTGGCGGTGAAAGAACCGGTATTTTCGGTCACGCCCACGCGGCCCAGCACGGTGACGGGCTCAAGCTGAGTCACGCCTGGCGGTGGCACGCGAACCAGGCGATACCCGTCACGCTCGGGCAGCGCCTCCAGACCCGTGCCGCGCAGCAACGCCACCAGCCCTTCCCTGACGCTCATCACCCCGTCCACGCCCGGACTCTGCAAACCTGACGTGACGGCGGGATCGCTTGCGATCAACACTCCGGCCTGAGCGCCGAAGCTCAACAAGGCGGCATTCAAGCCACCCGCGTCAATGCGATAGGCGCGAGGTTGATCGTCGGCTGCCACCTGCGCCCAGACAGAAGATGGCAGATGAGTAAGGATTGCGCCAAGCAATACCGACGCAAGAAGGGTGTGGCGGGCGGCTCGGGGAAAGGCCATGACTCAGGGTTCCTAGACAGGGATGGAAAACAGATACGCCGGTGTGTTGGCGCCGTTCTCTATCTCTTTCGCTCGAACACTGAATTTCCGCCTTTCCTGTAACAACTTCACCGCGCCCTCAGTGGGCGGCGCTCAGGGTCACCCAATATCGCGTGCGGTAATGCACCCGCACGGGCAACACCCGGGGCAGCATCGTCAGAATGCTGTCGGTGTCCGCCAACGGATACGTGCCCACCACTTCCAGCCGCGCGATGGCGGGGTCACAACGCAGCACGCCCGTCCGGTAGCGGGCCAGTTGCGCCACGAAGTCGCCCAACGGCATCCGGTCGGCCAACAACATGCCATGCGTCCAGGCGTCCGCGCCCGGCGCCACAGGCAGCACCGGACCGGTGCCCGACGCTTGCAGCGCCGTATGCTGGCCTGCCAGCACCCGTGTCACCCGCCCATCGGCGCGCGCGACGATATCAACCGCCCCTACAAAAACGGCAATCTCATAGCCCCGGTCAGCCCCGTTGTCGCGCACGGAATAGCGCGTACCTACCGGCGTCAGCACGCCGTCGCGCGTCATCACCGACAACGGGCCCAAGTCGTTGGAACTGGCGCTGGTGACCAAGATTTCACCCGAACGCAGCACCAGGGAACGAGGCCGCTGGTCCAGGCGCAGGTCCAGCGCGGTGCTCGGCCCCATGACGATGCGCGTGCCGTCATTCAACGTCACGGTGCGCAACTCGCCCGTGCCCGTGCGCTGATCCGCCAGCTGGAGGGGGACGCGTTCCCACGGTTCGGCGGCCCATGCCAGCCCGGCCACGGCGCCGCCCGTCACCATCCACTTGAGCGCGTCGCGGCGCGCGCGGCGCATCGCGGCCCGCTCGATCAATTCGACCGCGACCGCCGGCGGCGCCACGGCACAGCGCGCCGCAAGATCGCCGCGCATGGCGCACATCCGCTGCCAGATGGTTTCGTTGTCGGGATGCGCCAGACGCCAGCGCAGACACGCAGCCACCGTCGCATCGCTGGGCTCGCCTTGCAGCCGGGCCATCCAGTCGGCCGCCTGCGCCAGGCGCTTGCGATCGACCGGCAGGCCGTCCGGGGCACGCTTGCTCAGCATCGCGGTGTCAGCCATAGATCGCCAGATAGCAATGCTGCAAGGCCTTGGACAAGGCTTTCTGTACGGCGTTGGTGGAAATGCCCAGTTCGCGGGCGATGTCGGGCTGCGACAGACCTTGCACCTGCGCCAGCATGAACACCCGGTGCACGTGCACCGACAAGCCATCCAACACGGCACACACCGCCGTCACCGCCTCGACCACCAGCGCCTGCTCTTCTGGCGAAGGGGCCACATCGACGGGCTGGCGCGCCAGCACCTCGCAATAGGCGGCCTCGACGGCCGCCCGGCGGAAATGGCCGATCGTCAGCGTACGTGCGATGTTGGTAAGGCAGGCACGCGGCGCCGCGATGATGGCGCGGATATCGTTACGCAAGACGCGTTCGAAGGTGTCGTGCGCCAAGTCGGCCGCCTGATCGACGTTACCCGTCTTGCGCCGCAGTAGTGTCACCAGCCAGCGGTGATGGACGCGATAAAGGTCCTCGACCGCCTGGCCTTTCATAACATCGGATGAGGAAGACACGGCTGCACCCGAACCAAAATTGAACAATAACGATTCGCATTATAGACACAGCATCCACCGCCATCCAGCAACCGAAATGCCGCGAGGGGTACCGGTAAGGTCCGCCACCAATGAACAACAAAAAGCCCGCCGAAGCGGGCATGGTCTGTTCTGTCGTTCTAAGCCAGCTTCAACCCTTCATAGCTACTCAGATCTACGTCCTGCACAAACTCTTCCGGGATCAAAAACTCGTTCATACCGAAGCGATCTCTGAAAGACCGCAACAGTTCATTTTTTGTTTTTTTTCCAGAGGCCAAATGCAGCAGACGATATTCATTTTGGCAGTCTCTGGTAATGAAATTCTCTAGCGTTGAACTCTTCGAACGGAAGGCGCACAAAGAAATTTCCCTCCTTAAATCGACGGTCCGTCGCCAACACGTAGACCATTGCATCTTGATCGCCACTGGTGAACATGCCGAATTTCTCCGGATTCCACCATTGCTTGACAGCATCGAGATCAGTTCCGCGGACCGCTTTAAGAAATGCAGCCGCCCGCTTAGATGATTTGAGGAAAAACTGGCCGCTGGAGATGAACGTCCATCCCCCTTCGTTGACAGGGCTTTTGCATATGACCATGTCGTATTCGGAATATCTTTGAATGTAGAAGGACATTTTCCACGACATATCCGTGAAAAAGGCGTCGTCATCAAGCCAAAACAGCCATTCGTCCCCTCCTAGTGCGGATTCAATCTCCCCTGCATAAATGGCGCTTCTATCGCGATGGGCGTAGCATCATTTGGTGCTTTTTTTTGGGCGCCTATCGACTGCTACGAGCGTTTTTTGAGGGCGGGCCAATGTGCAGCCACTACTAGACCCTGAAAGGCGCCGAGCTACTGCTCAAGAAATTCGGCGTGCGCGAGAAGCCGGCCGCGATCGGCAAGTACGACATGTGGCCGCGCTACCGGGGGTGTTTGTGCGCCGGCCGGTGGAGCATGAGGCGGGCGATGGGGTGGTACCAGAGCGGGAAGCCGTGCTAGGGCGGTGGGGCCTGATCAGCGCAATGACGAAGGCCGACGGCCTCGACAAGGTGGGCAAGCTGTCCACCTTCAACGCTCGCAGCGAGACCGCGCCCAAGTCCTTTACTTTCGGCAACGCCTGGCGCCGGGCGCAACACTGCATCGTCTCCGCCGATGCCATCTTTGAACCTGATTGGCGCTCTGGCGCTGCGGGGGCCACCCGGTTCATCCGGGCCGACGGCGCGCCCCTGGGGATTGCCGGCCTCTGGGATCGGTGGCGAGACGCCGCTGGCCAGGTGCAAGAGCGACTACCACCAAGCGGGCAAGGAAAAGCGCATGATCGTAAACCGCCCCTCTCCACGACAAGCTTCGCAAGGGAATGGCGCCGCGCTAGGGCTTGGTCCTGACCAGAAGGTCGCATTGTAGAATGGCGCACTTTCGGCTAATCGATTGAGCAGCCGCTAAAAATATCGAGAAATGTATGCCCGAGCTCGAACAGAAAACGCACAACCGCCTGTATCGGTATCGGGTCGTGATTGGTGGCTTCATCGTGGCCGTCGTATGGCTAGCGTGGCTATGACACACCGATTTCCAGGTTTGGGGCGGTTGAAAGCTTATCGCCGTCGTCTGCTTTGTAATATCCGCGGCTTAACGCCGCTTTATCCCCGAGTTCGTGACGTATGAAAAGAATTCGCGCAGAAATGGAAGATGGATCAAGCCGGCTGTCGGGTTCTGACTTCGTCGCAGTACTGCCCGCTTTGTTCTTCGCAGCGACCGCTATCGTTGGCGCAATTCTGTGGTTCTCACCTGTCCCCTTCTGGGATATGTGGGACGGCACTGTGGTCTTCCACTTTCAGCGCCAGACTGACGGGCTGAACGCTTTTTTCGGTCAGGCGAATGAGCATAGGATCTTATGGTCAAAGATCCTGTTCTGGGCGGACGACGCATTGATGGGAGGCATGAATTACCTTCTAATCACGGCCAACGTCGTTCTTATGATTGCCATCTGGGCCACCTTCGCCATCTGTGCGCGGCAGCTTGGAAGCGGTAATCGCCGAGCCGCTTTCCTGGCGGCGATGCTTATAGCGTTGCCCTGTTTTTCTTGGCTTCAGGCGGAAAACATTAACTGGGGCTACCAGAGCCAGTTTTTCCTAGCCTATCTACTGCCCTTGCTCGCCTTATTGAGCATGGGACAGTGGATGCGAAGCGGCCACTCCTCTTGGTACATTGGGTCGGTAGTTCTCGCCGTCGCGTCTTCCTTAACGATGGCGAACGGACTCCTGACGTTGCCTCTACTGATCGCAATGATGCTGCTTAATCGCCGATGGCAAATTGGCAGACTACTCTTCCTGACGGCGATCACCGTTGCAACGAGTGGACTCTGGCTTTTGAACTATAAGGCAGGCGTACACGCGCCGGCACCATTTGTTGAAAAGGCAAAGTTCATCCTGGCTTTCCTAGGTGCGCCTGGTGCTTGGATTTTACAAAGCCACTCGTTGAGTATGTTGCTCGGTGCCTGCGTAATACTCGCTGGAGTATTTTTTGCGATCGCTTGGCTGAAGGGAAAAACTCGCGATCCCTTATTCTCTGCCCTCTTACTATTCCTGCTGTATATCGGCGGCGCTGCTGCTGCCGCCGCTAGCGGGCGAGCGTCTGGCGGCTATCAAAACGCGTTTGCGGGCAGATATGAGACGCCGGTAATGCTCGCCTACGCATCCATTGCCTTAATGGCGATGCATCTAGGTCGCAACCGCCCGGGCACCGCCGCTGCGCTTGCCTCGTTGCTTGCTTCCGCCACGGTCTTCCTATTGCCTACGCAATTGCAAGCGATCAATGGCACGGGAGCCGCACAGGTTCAGTCCAAGGCGTTGGCCAGTCAAGCGCTCGACCTTGGCGTGCGTGACAACGATGCTACGCAGGCGGTTTACCCGTCGGATACGCCCGACCGCGTCGACCATATCCATGCCATTGCGCAGAGAGCAATTTCAGGAAACTACGGCATATTCGCGCAACGAAATATGCGCATGGCGCGTGAAGCGCTTGGCAAGTCGCCTACGCAATTGAGCCTGGAGCGCTGCACCGGGAATATCGACACCAATCAGCCTGTTGCTGGCGACAAAAGATACGTCAGGGTTACCGGTTGGGCATTTAATCAGACGGTTGGGCGAGTCCCTCCACTGGCATTCCTAGTTTCAAATGGACGGGTGGCAGGAGTCGGGTTTACAGGAATCGATCGGCCGGACGTTGCGCGAGCCGTTTCGTCAAAAGCCGCACGATCGGGCTTCCAGGGATACGCACTTTCCGCATCGGCCGTCGACCTACAGATTTATTGCTCTCCGTAGGAGGGCAGGCGGTGACGCCCCTGGCATGCCGCCAATTGCGCCGTCACTCGCTGGATTCCAGCCCGGAGGGCGAAATAATCCGGTCGAGCAGCAGGATCAAGTTCGGCGCGGGCTCCATCACCCACGCGGGCGGCGGTTCCGGCTTTGGGCACTCCACTGCTGGCGGCGGGGCAGGTGGCAGCGACGAGCAGCCGCTGGCGCCCAGAATCAACATCAGCCGGTAAGCTGTCATCTTGCACTTGCGCATTGCGCATTCCTCCATAAGCTGCCTATTCGGCTTTGGCATTCCGTTCGTTGACCTGGCCCACCTCGGCCACGCGCCGCTCAAGAATCTCGCGCGCCTGTCGCTGCGACTCTGCGACGCGCGCCGCCTGATCCTCCTTCATCGCGGCAATCTCCGCGCCGTACCGCCAGCCCTGAGCCTTTCACGCCGCGCCTCCGGCAATCAACCCGCCCACCGCGAACGCCGCGGCGTACCCCCGCCATCCCATCAGCGCTGTAGACAGACCCATGTGTCGACCTCCGCGTAACTAGGCCCGGAAGCGGCACCAGCACGCCGCCCTTCCTTCACCCAACGCTCCAACGCAGAGCAGCCGCCGTCATAGTCTCCAGCGTTGAACTTGCGCCGCATGGTCGACTCGCCCAGGTTGCCAGCTCCCGGGTTGTAGGTGAAGTCGATCAGGGCCGCGCGCTGCCATTCATTCAGCGGCACGGTGATCAGCCGGCGTACGGCGCGGTCGGCAGTGGCAAGATCCGCATCGCGCCACGCGTCACACTCCGCGTCCGTATAGATCCGCTTGGGTCGATGTCGGGCCCCGTGTACCCGTCGCACACGGTCAACACTCCGACGGGGTCGACGTACGGCTTGCCCCGAGTCTTCCCCGGCTCGAAATGTGACGCCAGCACGCCGGCAATCGCGATCGACCCGGCGCTGGTGGCCGCCATCAACTTACGCTTCATGCCGTCCGAGATCATCTCCAAATCCCCTTCACCGCCGCCACCGCGGCTAACGTGGCCGCGATCGCTGTTGCGATATATCCAATCGGGCGCGCAAGCCGCCCCAGCCCCTGCAAGACTTTGAACCCGCCGGCCAGCGCCGCGAAGGTGTCGACAATGTCCTGTGTGTTTTGCCGGATCGTCTCGATAGAGTCCGTGTTCCGCGCGGTGGCTTCCGCGTTATGGGCCATGTCTTGCTCCATTTGCACGACGCGCGAGTGCAGTGACTTGATGAACGCATCGGACAAATGCTCGTCGGCCATGGACTTTCCTTTGAAGCGACAACATCGCGTCCCCTATAGACGAAAAAAAGCCCGCCGAAGCGAGCATGTTCAAAACAGCGGATCAGGATGGCGCGTGGATCTCATCGGAAAGCGCATTCAGTTTCAATTGGCCGACGGGCTGACTCTCGGAAATAACCTCAACCGCCAGTAGTTCTTCCCGCCGGTCTGCCTGAATAAGCCCCTTGCTGATGCAGAGATCAATTCCGGCTGCCGTATCAGGATCATTGACATCGATGTAAACGGCCGCATTGAAAGCGTCGTACACGAGGCCGGCTTCCATATCCTCGAGCGATGCGGCGCGGATCGCCATTTGTTCTTCGAGGGTGATCCGGCTACGGAACTCACGCGGTGAGAACTGCGTCTTTTCTATGGCCGGGCGTTCCGGCAGAGGGGGCGATAGAAATGCCCCATCTTTGTATGACCAACCGGACGCGACCTCGTCTGCGCACTTCACGGCGAAGTTCCCACGCGGAGGTTGCCATCCCCCAATATCGCCATCCCATAAAACAACGCTCGACACAAGCCCATTGGCAATCAATGCAAACCGGTCCATTACGCATACTCCCAAATAATTACCTTACGCTCGAAGGTCGATGCTGGCGATGGCGCCGGCGACGAAACGGGTGTCGCGTGGAACCCGCTTGCCGACGATCGGGATGCGCTGCGGCTGGCTGTAAAGTTGAACATCGACCACGGGAATCCCGGTATGCGGCTCTCCATCGATTGGGCACCAGCAGACGACGCCTATGCCGCCACCCGCAGCGCCGTTGTCCGAGCCGCAGCAGAAGTAGGAAAGACCCGTAGTGACTGACGTTATTGAGTAGATGCTCAGAACCACGAAGCAACACTGGAAACAGCCCGCCTAGCGCGGGCTTCGTTTTGGAGGTTCAGATGAACGACTATCTATCGGCGTCCGAGCTGGCTGAACTGGTTGAGTGCCAGCCTAATCAAAGGGCGATCATGGCGCGCTGGCTCAGTCGCCATGGATGGCGCTACGTGCTGGGCAAAAATGGCGTCCCGCGCGTATTGCGGGCATACCGAGATAAGAAACTTGGAGTAGCAGATGGCCAGCAAAAAGCCGGTCCCACGTCCGCCCCGAACCGCGAAGCCTTCACCCGCGTGGGAGAAGACCGGGATAGCAAGGCTGTACAAGCGCGTCGGCAAGCAGCGCATTAGCTGGATCTATAAGCACATGGACGGGCGAAGCGAAACACTCGCCTCGGCCGTTCTCGGTGACCGCGCCGCGCGCTACGACGCTGAACGACTTGCGGCCAAGCTGGCGGTCGAGATGCAGCAAGGCGTCGTTGTCGCTGGCGCCGTTTCAGAGATGATTGAGCGGTTTGAACTTAAGGAAGATCCGACGTACTACGAGGATCAATCAGTAGACGGGAAAAAGACCCGGAAAGCGATGTACGCGAACCTGACAAAGTTCTTTGGAGGCATGAGCCCCGCCGATCTGACCACACAGCACGGCTACCAGTACCTTGAAGATCGGGCGGCAGCCGGCGCACCTGTGAAGGCAAACAAGGAGATCAGCCAGCTTTCGGTCATCTGCCACTACGGCGTCCGTTGGGGCCTTCTGCCAGCGAACCCGTTCACCAATATGATGAAGAACCGCTCCACCACTAAAGCAAAGATTATTTCCCGGCGCCAGGTCCTGCGGTTCTATCTCTGGTCGGTGAAGCAGCGCGAGAATTACCGTGTCATGGGCTGCGCGGCCATGTTCACGTACTTAACGGGATTTCGCTCATCGGAAACGCGCCCATTCCTCAAAACCGGTTTGACGGAGGGCGGCGTTACCGTTCTTTCGAGCAAGCGAAAGAAGGGGCAGATGGAAGTGCTGAAGATCCGGGAATGGTCGACGCGGCTTCGTGCTGTCGTCGCTCGCGCACTGGACCGACAAAACGCCAGTCCGTATCTATTCGCTCCCACAAAGAGGTCGGAGGCATACACACGGCACGGATGGGCCTCCAGTTGGAAGGATGCTCAATTGGCCTGGATTCTGACGCTTGATGAGGAAGTGAAAGAGAAGACCCTTACAGCCCATGCCCAGTACTTCACCCTACAGGACATTCGCCCAGCAGCCATTACCCAGAAGATCGCGAATCGGGACAAGGACGCCTACGATTTCGCTGCTCATGCTGACCCGTCTACAACCCACAAACACTACGATAGGCGACTGGTGAAACGGGCTACGGCAACCGAGTAAAATTCTAACGCAGGCATTTTTATTCTAATGATTAACCTGCTAGCGAATTACAAACCCACGTAGAGCCTTGTATTTACTAGATATTCTGGCGCGGCAGGAGGGGCTCGAACCCCCGACCCCGGGCTTAGAAGGCCCGTGCTCTATCCAGCTGAGCTACTGCCGCGCAGTCGTTGACACCCGGCAAGAGATCCGGGCGGCGCATTTTACCTTGTTGCGGGAAACTTTGCGGCGGCTCCTTGCTCCTACGCCGGCGCCCCTACTCTTCCTCGATGTCCGCGTGCGTCGACACCCACAGCACGATTGCGTCTTCCGGGCTCAGGCTGATGACGCGGTGGCCCATGCGGCTGTCTATATAGAAGCTTTCGCCGGATTTCAGACGGGCCGGCTCGTAGAACTCGGTGAAAAGCTGGACTTCGCCTTCCAGCACGTAGACGAATTCCTCGCCGCCGTGGCGGCTCCAGTCCTGGAATTCGTCGAACGAGCGCGCCTTGACGCGGGTGTGGAACGGCATCATGCGCTTGTGCGACAGGGCCGTGCACAGCAGGCGGTGGTCGTAGTACGGGGTTTCGTATTGGCGGCCCTCGCCCTGGCGGCTGAGGCTGCGGCGGCCGGTGCCCATGTGGGCGTCGGACGCGGTGAACAGTTCGGCCACGTCCAGTTCCAGGCCCGCGGCGATCTTGATCAGGTTGTCATAGGTGGGCGACAGCAGGCTGTTTTCTATCTTGGACAGCGTGGACGCGGCGACGCCGGTGGCCGCCGCCGCCTGCTTCAGTGTCCAGTCACGCGCCTGGCGCAGGGCTCGCAGCCGTTGTGCCAATGCGCTTTGTTTGTTGCCTTGCATCCTGTGTACCTTGTCATGCCCGCGTAGTGCGCTCCCGCCACCAGTCGCGCGCCTGGTAAGACCAATAAGTCAGTTGAACCGCCGCCGTGCCCAGGCCGCCGCCGTTCCAGGCCAGGCCGAAGGGTGCGAACAGTTTGTAGCGCTGCGTGTCGCCGGTGATCCCTTCGGCCACGACGCGTCCGCCGATCGAGGTGGTGTTCATGCCGTGCCCGCCGAACGCCGTGCAGTACCACACGTCCGGCGCCAGTTGGCCGATTTGCGGCATCAGGTGGCGGGCGTAGGCCATGCGCCCCGACCATGCGGTTTCAACGCGCACGCCTTTTAACTGCGGGTAAACGGACAGCAATTCGCGGCGCAAGGACTCGGCCAGATCGGGCGGGTCGTCGACACGGGTGGTGATTCTACTGCCCCAGCCGATGCGCCCGCCATCGAGCACGCGGTAATAGTTGCCGGCGCGCCGATCGTCGCCGATGGCGGCGGTGCTACGGATGGCTTCCTTGACACGGTCGCCCAGCGGTTCGGTCAGCATGATGTAGGTGGCAATCGGCAACATGGCGCGCCGCAGCGCCGGCACGACATCGCCCGTGTAGCCGCCGGTGGCCAACACCACGGCGCGCGCATCGACCTGGCCTTGCGCCGTCTTCAGGTGTTTGACCGCACCTTCCAGTGCCAAACCGGTGACCGCGGAATCTTCATGGATGCGCACGCCCAGGCGCTGGCATTCTCGGGCCAGCGCGCGCGCGTAATTGAGCGGATGGAAGTGGAACGAAGACGGGTCTTCAATGCCCTGGTGATAGACGTCGGACACCAGCCGTTCGCGCACCTGCTCGCGCGTCAGAAAACGCACGTCGCGGCCGAAGTCACGGCGCTGCGCCTCGCACCACTGCTGGAGCGCATCGGTGGCTTCGTAGCGCACCACGCGCAGGCGGCCGTCGACCTTGTGCGCGTCGGCGATGGCCAGCGTACGGATGTTGTCGCGGATGATCTCCACGCCTTCCATCGACAGCCGATACAGCTGCCGGTAATGGTCTTCGTCCACATGGCGCTTGATGGCGTCAGCGCCAGCCGAGAACGCGGGCGACACCGAGCCGCCGTTGCGGCCCGACGCGCCCCAGGCAATGCGCCGCCCTTCAAGCAACGTAACGCTGCGCCCACGCCGGGCCAGTTCCAGCGCGGTGGACAAGCCGGCCAAGCCGCCGCCCACCACGCAGACGTCGGTGCTGGCCACGCCGGCCAGCGGCGCGTAGCGCGTATCGCTGCCGGACAGGGTGCGCTTGTAATAGGTGTCGATGTACTCGGAGGCCATGCCGGTGGGGTCCGTGTCAGTGCAGGCTTGCGCCTTGCAGGCCGCCCGTCAGGCGCTTTTCCAGCCAGTTGGCCAGGCGCAGCAACGGGTAGCAGTAGATGAAGTAGATGGCGGCGATCAGGCCGTAGATGAATAGCGATTTGGCTGGAAAGGTGATGATGAAGACCTCGCCCTGGCGCGTCAGTTCGGTGATGCCGACCACCGACAGGATGGCGGTGCTTTTGATCAGCATGACGTAGACGCCGCTCATCGGTTGCACGATCAGGCGCATGGCCTGGGGCAACACCACCAGCCGCAGGATTTGCAGGGGCCGCAGGCCCAGCGTCATCGCGCCTTCGGTCTGGCCGCGCGGCACGGACTGGATGGCGCCCATGACGATTTCGGCAACATAGCAGGACGTATACACCGACAGCGACACGAAAGCGGCGGTGCCGGAATCCCAATGCAGTAGCTCGATGCCGGAGCTGGGCAGCACGAAGTAGAAGATGTAGAGCTGCACCAGGAACGGCGTGCCGCGCAGAACGTGGATGTACAGCCCAAGCAGCTGATGGATAACACGTATGTGATAGCTTCGGATCACACCAATCACAAAGCCCAGCAATGACCCGGCGATGATGGCCACAAAGGATATCTTCAGCGTCTCCCAGAAGCCCTTGAGCAGGAAGGGCAGCACGACGCCGGCGGTGGACAGATAGGAATCCAGCATGCTTACCTCGCGTTCCAGGCCGGGCCGGCCAACCACAGGCTGACGCCTCGCGACAACAACAGCATCACGCCGTAGATCAGCAGATAGCCGGCGGCAATCGTCAGGAAGCTTTCGCTGGGCACGATGCGGTCACTGTTCATCTGCACGCCCGCGGCCACCAGTTCAAACACCGTGATCAGCGACAGCAACGACGTGTCCTTGATAAGAACGGCGGTCTGCCCCAGCAAGGGCGGCAGCGTATTGGCAAAGGCTTGCGGCAGCACGACGTAGCGCAGCCGCTGTTGATAATTCATGCCGCACGCCTTGGCGCCTTCGACCTGGCCACGCGGCACGGACTCGATGCCCACGCGGATGATCTCGCTCATGTAGGCGGCGTGATGCAGCGTCATGGCCAGGATGCCCAGGATCATTTCGCTCCAGCGCCCGGCGCCCGGTATCAGCATGGGCACCGCGTAATAGACCAGGTAGATCTGCACCAGCAAGGGAGTGGACCGGATGAACTGCACGTAGGCGGCTACCGGCCGCCACACGGCGGCGCGGCGCGACATGTGCAGCAAGGCCAGCGGCACGCCGGCCAACACCGACAGCACCAGGCTGGCGCCCGCCGCGATCAGCGTGTTGCCCAGGCCCCTGGCGAATTCGCCCGTGTACTGGCTGACGATGCGCCAGTTGTAATAGTCAGTCAACCAGTCCATGGGCGCTTCGGCCTCCCCTGTTGTGCCGCGCTATCGATCGGTGATCGGTGATCAGTGGTCCTTCTTCCAGTCGGTGGAATACCAGTACTTCACCTGATCGGGCAGCGTGTTGTCGGCGGTCTTCAGCGTTTGCCAGTTATCCAGCCAGAACTTCAGGCGAAAGGCGTTGGGGCCGACGGCGAAGGCCAGCGGTTCGCGCACCATCACGCCGTCCAGCACGCGCAGGTTGCCGAAGTCCACCAGGAACTGGTTGGCGGTGGACATGGACATGATGCCGGCGTCCAGACGACCGCTGGACAAGGCCTGACCGACCGGCGCGCTGCCGCCCGAGAACTCTTTCATGGTGGCCTTGGGCAACATCTTCTTGCCCACTTCGGCGTACGTGCTGGCGCCCAGCACGCCGACGTTCACGCCTGCCTTGTCCAGTTCCTCGTACGACTTGTAGGGCGAGTCCTTGGGCACGACGGCAACCGTTTCGGCGTAGAACATCGGCGCCGAAAACAGCACCTGCGCGGCGCGCTGAGGCGTGGGCGTCATGTCGGCCGCCACCATGTCGGCCTTGCCCGACAGCAGCGCTGGCAGCAAGCCCTTCCATTCGTAGTCTTGCAGCACAAGCTTGACGCCCAGGTCGTCGGCCATGCGCTTGGCCACTTCCACGGCCAGGCCGGTGCGGTTGCCCGACTTGTCCATGAAGCTCATCAGGGGCCCGGACGTCTGCACCGCCACGCGCAATTCGCCGCGCTTGATGATGTCGCCCAGCTCGTCGGCCTGCGCCGGCAGCGCCACAGTGGCCGCCGCGAACGCGACGCTGGCCACGCCCAGCCATTGTTTGATTTTCAACATTTGAATGTCCCCTAGAGGTGGATGAAACCTTGTCATTCCGGGCAAAGCGTTGTGTTGCCGCATGGCCGGCAGCGCCCGGATTTGCCGGACCGGCCTGTGCTTGGACTACAGGATCTTGTCCAGGAAGGCGCGCGTGCGCGGCTCCTTGGGATGGCAGAACACCTCGTCGGGCGTACCCGTTTCCACGATGCGGCCCGCGTCCATGAACAGCGCGCGGTCACCGACGTCGCGCGCGAAACCCATTTCATGGGTCACCACCGCCATCGTCATGCCGTCGCGCGCCAGTTGCCGCATCAATTCAAGAATGCCGCCCACCGTTTCGGGGTCCAGCGCCGAGGTGGCCTCGTCGAACAGCATCAGCTTGGGGTCCATGGCCAAGGCGCGCGCAATCGCCACGCGCTGCTGCTGGCCGCCGGACAACTGGCTGGGATAGCGCTGGCCGTAGTCGGCCATGCCGACGCGGCCCAGCAGATCAAGCGCATATTTTTCCGCGTCGGCGCGGCTGCGGCCACGCACCACGCGCTGGGGTAGCGCAACGTTGTCCAGCGCAGTACGGTGTTGGAACAGGTTGAAGTGCTGAAACACCATGCCCACTTCGGTGCGCCAGTGGTTCACGTCGGTAGCCGCGTCGGTCAGCGACACGCCGTCCACGCGGATCGTGCCGCTATCGATACTTTCCAGACCATTGAGCGTGCGCAGCAAGGTGCTTTTACCGGACCCGGACGGCCCGACGACCACCATGACCTCGCCTCGATTCAACTGGCAGTCCACGTGATCCAGCGCCAGATGCGGGGGCTGCCCGTCGCGTTGGAACGTCTTGGTGACTGCCTGGACATCAAGTAAAGCGTCTGCCACTGATGCACCTCGAAGAGGGGTTTTTCTATTGCCCGCGCCCACCGCCAACGGGCAAACGACGCTAAAGCCGGTTTAGAAAAAAAGTTTCGCAATTCACGCTGGAGTTTCGTATAGTAAATTTTTTTCCCGAATCGCCACTTAGGCATAACCCGCATAACCCCCGCATTTCCCGCATAACCCGCATAACCACTTAGCGAAGCATTGATTTCGCTGGCACTCCAAGGAACCGGCATGGACACCCCTCAAACCATCCTGCAAGCGCTCGGCCTTTCCGCCGACGCCCTTACCGGCGGCACCCTGACCGCGCGCAGCCCGATCGACGGCGCTGAGCTGGCCCGGGTGCACGAACACACGGTGGCCCAGGCCCATTCCGCCATCACGCGTGCACGCCAGGCCAGCCTGGCCTGGCGCGACGTGCCCGCCCCCCGCCGCGGCGAACTGATCCGCCTGCTGGGTGAAACGCTGCGCCAGAACAAAACCGCACTGGGCCGCCTGGTCAGCCTGGAGGCCGGCAAGATCCTGGCCGAAGGCGAAGGCGAAGTGCAGGAAATGATCGACATCTGCGACTTCGCCGTCGGCCTGTCGCGCCAGTTGTACGGCTTGACCATCGCGTCCGAACGCCCCGGCCACCGCATGATGGAAACCTGGCACCCGCTGGGCGTCATCGGCGTCATCAGCGCCTTCAACTTCCCCGTTGCCGTCTGGTCCTGGAACGCCGCGCTGGCCATCGTCTGCGGCAACGCCGTGGTCTGGAAGCCGTCTGAAAAAACGCCCTTGACCGCCCTGGCCTGCCAAGCCCTGTTCGCGCAAGCCATGCAACGTTTTGGCGACGCCCCCGCCGGCTTGTCCGAAGTGCTGATCGGTGGCCGCGAAGTTGGCGAAGCGCTGGTCGATTCGCACGCCGTCGCGCTGGTTTCCGCCACCGGCTCGACCCGCATGGGCCGCCAGGTCGGCCCGCGCGTTGCCCAACGCTTCGGCCGCGTGCTGCTGGAACTGGGCGGCAACAACGCCATCATCGTCGGCCCCACTGCCGACCTGGACATGGCCGCGCGCGGCATCGTCTTTGGCGCCATCGGCACCGCCGGCCAGCGCTGCACCACCACCCGCCGCCTGATCGTGCACGAAAGCGTGGCCGACGCCCTGGTCCAACGCCTGCACAAAGCCTACGCCAGCGCCACCATCGGTAACCCGCTGGACGCTGGCAACCTGGTCGGCCCGCTGATCGACCGCGGCTCGTTCGACGCCATGCAAGATGCCCTGCGCGCTGCGCGTGAACAAGGCGGCAAGGTCACCGGCGGCGAACGCGTGCTGGAAAAGGACTATCCCAACGCCTGGTACGTGCGCCCCGCCATCGCCGAAATGCCTGGCCAGACCGACGTCGTCTGCCACGAGACCTTCGCGCCGATCCTGTACGTGATGCGCTACAAGGAATTTTCCGACGCGCTTGCCCTGCAAAACGGCGTGCCCCAGGGCCTGTCGTCCGCCATCTTCACCAATGACCTGCGCGAAGCTGAAACCTTCCTGTCGGCCTCCGGTTCCGACTGCGGCATTGCCAACGTCAACATCGGCACGTCCGGCGCGGAAATCGGCGGCGCCTTCGGTGGTGAAAAAGAAACGGGCGGCGGCCGCGAATCCGGTTCCGACGCCTGGCGCAACTACATGCGCCGCGCCACCAACACCATCAACTACTCGCGCAACCTGCCGCTGGCGCAAGGCATCAAGTTCGGCGAATAAACCCGCCCCCGCGTGATTTGATGCACAAGGCCCCGCGCGTTGTCCGCAACGCGCGGGGCCTTATTGCATGGGCCATGTCTGCCCGCGACACGCCGCGTAACGCCTGTTTATTACACCTCCTACATCCGATAAGCCTGCCTTACAAACAGTTGCGGCGCGCGATGCTACATTGCCTCGTCACAAGAACAACACACGCAACCATGCCCTTACGCCGTCTTGCTCATCGCCGTTTCGCCCTGCGCGCCCTGACCGCCGCCGTTGCCCTTGGCGCCGCCGGCTCTGCCGCCGCGGGCGTGTCGTACCGCCTGGACCGCCCCTCGGCCGCGCCCGGCGAAACCGTCACCATCGAAGCTGTGTTCTTCAACGAAGGCAGCGCGCGCGCCAATTGGGAAGCCCCGCCGGAACTGGTTCTGCAATGGCGCAGCCAAGACGGCCAGATTGTCCGCAGCCTGGCCAAACTGGCCGGCGACCGTGCCAGCTACAGCGTGCCCGTCAACAACTTTGCGCGCATGGCGTGGACCGCCGTCGTGCCCAGCACCGCCCACGGCCTGCAAGCAGTCTCCATTGAAGGCCAACCTTCCATGATGGCGCTGGACGCGACCGGCCGCGACGCCGGCACCGTCGCCAGCCGCCCCGCCCAAGGCCCCGTCGTTGACGCGCGCAGCGGCGAACCCGTACCGGTTGCCGCCGTGACTGCCGTGGGCGCCTCGCCCGAAGGCGGCCCCGCGCCCGACGCCGCCGTCATGCCCAGCGTGCAGCCGCAAACGGCGTTCGACCGCTTCCGCAGTTCCATCTCGGAATACAAGCCCGTCTACTTCGACATCGGCACGCGCGGCCAAACCACCGCCCGCTTCCAGATCAGCGCCAAGTACCGCCTGTTCAGCCCCGCCGGCGACCAACCGGCCACCTGGGGCCAAAACTTCTACCTGGCCTACACCCAGACCTCGCTGTGGGACTTGCAAAGCGATTCGATGCCCTTCATCGACACCACGTTCAACCCCAGCGCCTTCTGGCTGTCGGACAACATCTGGCAGTCCGCCAACCAGAACTGGCGCTTCGGCATGAACACCGGGGTCGAGCACAGCTCGAACGGCAAGGACGGCGACGACTCGCGTTCGGTCAACGACGGCTACATCGAACCGCGCTTTCACTATCGCTTTGATGGCGGCAGCACGCTGACCTTCGCCCCCAAGGTCAAGGCCTACTTCGGCGTGGCCGACGAAAACCGCGACTACGCCGACTACGCCGGCCGCGTCGACTGGCAGCTGCGTTGGGCGCAAGACAACGGCGCGGTGGTCTCCGCCATGTACCGCCAAGGCGACCAGAAGCGCCGCACGACTCAGCTGGATTTCGCGTGGCCGCTGCAACGCACGTGGTTGAATATGAACGGGTATCTGCACTTGCAGTATTTCAACGGGTACGGCGAAACGCTGCTGGGCTACAACCAGCGCAACGAATCGCAGTTCCGGGTGGGCTTGTCGCTGGTGCCGTAATGCGCGGGCATCGCGGGCAACAGCCCGCGACAGCCCGCAATCACCTCGCAATCACCTCGCAATCACCCCGCAATCACCCTACGTTCGTTGATTCATACACCAGCGTCGCCAGCGTCAGGTCCTCAAGCGCGCTGCCCACGGCCTTGAACACGGTGATTTCCTGATCGTTGCGCCGACCCTGGCGGGCGCCGGTCGTCAGCTGGTGCAGGTCGCCATGGATCGCCTCGCGGGTCAGCACGCCGGCCTCGAATGCCGACAGCAGGTCGCCGGATTTGGTGGGGGCCTCGTCGGTATCGACGTACACCGACGTGCCATCAAAGCACGCCGTATCCGTCTCGCGCATCTGGGGCGTGAAACTGCCGATCAGGTCCAGGTGCGCGCCCGGGCGCAACCAGGCGCCCTGGATCAGCGGCACGGTAGACAGGGTGGCGCAACTGATGATGTCGGCCTCGCGCACGGCGGATTCCAGGTCGGACGTGGCCTGGGCGTCAAAACCCTGTACGCGCAGCGTTTCGGCCAGCGCATCGGCGCCGGCCTGGCGCACATTCCACACCAACACACGCTGAATCGGGCGCACCGTACGCATCGCTTGCGCGAGCAGGCCGGCGATGCGGCCCGAGCCCACGATCAGCAGCGTGCTCGCCTCCTTGCGCGCCAGATAGTCGGCGCCCAGCGCGGCCGCGCCGGCGGTGCGGTAGACGGTGACGATATCGCCGTCCACCTGCGCGATCGGCACGCCGGTCGTGGCGCTGTACAGGTTATAGGTGGCGTGCAGGCCGGGCAGGCCCTGGTGCGTGTTCTCGGGAAAGATGTTGATGATCTTCACGCCGAAGTAACCCCGGTCGCTCCAGGCCGGCATGATCAGCGTGGTGCCCTGGGCATCGCCCGACCGGATGGCGTGCACGTGGCGCGTGGGCACGGTGGCGCCTTGGCGGAAGGCTTCCCGCAGGGCGGGGATGACGGCGTCGAATGACAGGGCGCCGCGAGTCTGTTCGGTGTCGATAAAGCGCATGGGAGGGGTGCCGGAAAAGGGTCAATCAATCAAAGGGCCGAAGGCAGTCTAGCAGCGCGGTCCTCGGGTGTGATGATCGAGGGCCGGATTGTCGAGATCCCGCACTCACGCGGGGAGCTTTTGGTGCACCTGCCTCCACTCCGGGTTGAACCTTCACCATCCATTGCCACTGGCATTCCTGGATGAGCCCCAGCCCTCCATTGAAGGCATTCCCTGGCGCAGCTATCCCTGGTCTCCAAAAAAATTGCCTGCGATAACGCAGGCAATTTTCAACTGGGCTTAGGCCACGTCCGGCACGGGTAGCGGATCACCCGCGCCTGTGCGTTCGGTGATCAGCTTGTAGTGCTGCGGGCTGCGATGTTTAGCGAAATTGAAGACGTGTTCGCGGAAGGTCTGGCCCATGGCCAGATCGATCTTCGCGGTAATCACCTCGTCTTCCTCGCCGCTGGAACGCGCCACGATCTCGCCGGACGGCGCCACGATCATCGAACTGCCAATCATGTGGTGGCCGTCTTCATGGCCGCACTTGCCGGCAGCGCCGACCCACACCGCGTTCTGATAGGCGCTGGCCTGCAACACGATCTCGTGCGTGGTAGTGCGCCAGTGCGCCGGTTCGTTCCAATGGATGTTCAGCGACGGCGTGTTGTAGCCCAGCACAATCAGCTCGGCGCTTTGCAGCGACATCACGCGGTACGTCTCGGGCCAGCGTCGGTCATTGCACAGGCACATGCCGATCTTGACGTCGTTGGTCTCCCACACGCCAAAGCCCAGGTCGCCGACTTCAAAGAACTTCTTTTCCAGATGCTGGAACGGTGCATCAACCTTGTGGTCGGAATGCCCCGGCAGATGGATCTTGCGGTACTTGCCGATGATCTTGGCTGTACGGTCAACCAAGATGGCCGTGTTGAACTGGCGGCCTTCCGGCGTCACTTCCGCATAGCCCAGGTAAAACCCGATGCCCAGCTCGCGCGCGGTGTCGAACAGCGGCTGCACATCGGCATTGGGCATGGACTTTTCAAAGAAGCGGTCCACGGCTTCGGCGTCTTCCATCCAGTAGCGCGGAAAGAAGGTCGTCAGGGCGAGTTCCGGAAACACGACAAATTCCGCCTTGCGACCAGCGGCCTCGCGCATCATCTCGACCAGGCGGCGCACAACCACCGCGCGGGTGTCGGCAAGGTTCACGGCGCCCATCTGGGCGACTGCCAGGCCCATTTTGCGGGCGGGGGATGCGTTACTCACGATGTCAATCTCCAGGGGTTCGTTTCGAATGGGGTTCGAGTGCCGGGGGGGGGTGGCAGATGGCGGCGGTGAATGGCGCGCGCGACCGTAGGAAAGAAGCATGCATGCCTTCGCGACTTTGCGATACCGTGAGCAGTTGGGTTGCGGCGGGCGGTGGCCAGGGCTGGGATTGTGGCCAAAGCGCTGATTAGATTGAAGATTCAGCACGCGGACGGTGTTGGCGGACGGCCGAGGCATAACCCTGGATCATGGACGCCATGCAAACTTTTATATCGGGTTTCCCCGCAGTGCCGGGCGTGCCGCGCTTCGCCCATCCTACAAAGTACCGTCGCGTCAGGTGCCGAGGCTAGGTCCGTCGAATCACGCCCGCAAAATGCCACCGAACCACATGCCAAAAGATGCCGCCCGCGCGGCCCGCTTTGGCGGCCCTGCACACTCTTCCACTCCCCCCCGGTCTCACAGAAGCATGCCAAGCACACCGCCCGCCCCGGCGACCGACAAGTTTGCGCGGCGCAGCTCGGGGTGGTGGCGGCCTGGTGGCGCGGGGAGTCGATAAGCCCGAGGGAATCCGAAGGCAGCCGCCGCAGGCGGCAACGAGGATGACGACGGGGCAGTCCGGAGCGAAGGCTCCGGACCGCAGTCGTTGACCCGCGCCGCCAGGACGCCGCCGCCCCGGGCGTCTAAAGAACCCAGCCTTGATCATCTCAAGAACCGCCCCCCGATCGCCCAACGCCCCTCACACCAAGCGCCTCAAGAACCCCACCTCTAGTGCCTCAATCCCTCACGCACCAAGGGCATTCCCTCCCCTCTCCCGCGCCAAGCCTCCCGTAAACTTCCCCAAAAAATCCGCCCTCGCCCCGCAACAACCCCATCATGTTTGCCGACCTGAACCATCTATCCCACCACGCCGCCTGGCGTCGTCAGTTGGAAATGCTGCTGGAATCCGCGGGTGAAGGCATCTACGGGATCGACCTGCGTGGCCGTTGCATCTTCATCAACGGCGCCGGCGCCACCTTGCTGGGCTACACCCCCGACGAAGTCGTGGGCCGCAACATGCACTACCTGATCCACCACTCCCACGCCGACCGCGCCCTGATGCCCGTGCATGACTGCCGCATCTTCCAGGCCTTTCGTGAAGGCCGTGGCGTGCGTGTGGACGACGAAGTGCTCTGGCGCCGCGACGGCTCCTGCTTTGACGCCCAGTACGCCTCGTACCCCATCCGCAATGATGGCGAAGTGGTCGGCGCCGTGGTCACGTTTTCAGACATCACCGACCGCAAACGCATCGAACGCGAACTGCATAGCACCCAGGCCCTGCTTGAACGCCGCGTGGGCGAACGCACCGCCGAACTCAGCAATGCCCACGATTCGCTGCGCCGCCTGTCATCCCACCTGTCCACCCTGCGCGAAGAAGAACGCGCCCACATTGCCCGCAACATCCATGACGATCTGGGCGCCTCATTCACCGCTCTGCAACTGGACCTGAACTGGCTGCGCCGCCAGCTTGGCGCCACCCCCGCCCTGCAATCCCACGTCGACCGCATGCTTGAGGTCACCCAGACCGCCATGGGCGCCACCCGCCGCATCCTCAGCGACCTGCGCCCCGTCGTGCTTGACCACCTGGGCCTGTGGGCCGCCCTGGAAACGCTGCTGCAAGACCTCCAGACCCGCACCGGCCTGCAATGCCGCTACCTGTGCCCGCCCGACACCGAACGCCGCCGCCTGGACCGCAATGCTGAAATCGCCGTCTACCGCATCGTCCAGGAACTGCTGACCAACGTGCAGCGCCACGCCTGCGCCCGCAGCGTCAGCGTCAACGCCGTCTGGAGCGACGACGGGCTGTTGCTGACCGTTGAAGACGACGGCATCGGCATGCAGCTGCCCGAAGCCCGCCACACCTTCGGCATCCTGGGCATGCGCGAACGCGCGCGCGGCATCGGCGGCGACCTTGCCCTGGACAGCGCCCCCGGCGCCGGCATGCGCGCCCGCCTGCGGCTCAATCCAACCTGACACTCCCATGGCCCTGAACCTGCTTATCGTCGACGACCACCTCATCATCCGGCGCGGCCTGGCCCGCATCCTGGAAGAAGACCCGCGCGTGGCCCTGGTACACGAAGCCGCCGACGCCCCCTCGGCCCTGCGCGCCCTGCGCCAGACCCGTTACGACGCCATGGTGCTGGACGTGGCGCTGGGCGAACGCGATGGCCTGGACGTCCTGAAAACCGTGCGCGCCGACTACCCCGCGCTTGGCGTCGTCATGCTGTCCGTCTACCCCGAAACCCAGTTTGCCGTGCGCGCCCTGCGCACCGGCGCGCACGCCTACCTGAACAAAGGCTGCGACCCCGACGAACTTCTGTCCGCCCTGGTCAACGCCGCCGCCGGCAAACTCTACGTCACCCCCGCCGTGGCCGAACTGCTTGCCCATACCGTGCGCCAGGACAGCACCCGCCCCCCGCACGAACAACTGTCCAACCGCGAATTCCAGGTCTTGCAACTGCTGGTCGCCGGGCGATCCGTCTCTGCCATCGGCGAACAGCTGGCGCTGTCGGTCAACACCATTTCCACCTACCGCAGCCGCATCTTTGAAAAGCTGGGCGTGCGCACCCTGGTCGAGCTGGTCGCCTACGCCAACACGCACCAGCTGGGTGCGATTTAGCCCCCCGGCGCACCAGCGCGGCGCGCCCGCGCACCGCGTAGTACACGCACTACACGCATATCGTCGAACCCGGGATACCGGCGCCACGCGCCCGGCCCCATGATGGCTCCAACCCTTCTGGCCGGAGCCATCCCATGTCCCTATTCAGCAACCCGTTCGACGCCAACAGCCGCCTTGCCTGCGGCTGCGGCCGCCACGCCTCGCAGGCCGACCACGAACGCGCCACGCAATCGGCCACGGAGGCAGCCGCCGCGCTTGGCCGCCAAGGCGCCGGCCAACTCCGCGCCAGCCACGACGACACCACGAGCAACGCCGTGGACCAAGCCGTCATGCGCGCCCTGTTTCCGCAAGACGCCTTGCGCCGCCGCTTCCTGCGCGCCGTGGGCAGCAGCACCGCCATGGCCGCCATTGCGTCGATCTTCCCGCTGGCCGCCGCCCGCGAAGCCTTCGCGCAATCCACCGGCCCGCTGGAAAAGCAGAAACTGAAAGTCGGCTTCATCCCCATCACCTGCGCCACGCCCATCATCATGGCGCACCCCATGGGGTTTTACGCCAAGCAAGGCCTGGACGTAGAAGTCGTCAAGACCGCCGGCTGGGCGCTGATTCGCGACAAAGCCATGTCCGGCGAATACGACGCCGCCCACATGTTGTCGCCCATGCCGCTGGCCATCTCGATGGGCGTGGGCGCCAGCCGCGCCGTGCCATGGACCATGCCCGCCGTTGAGAACATCAACGGCCAGGCCATCACCCTGTCCATGAAACACAAAGACCGGCGCGACCCCAAAGACTGGAAGGGCTTCAAGTTTGCCGTCCCGTTCGACTTTTCCATGCACAACTACCTGTTGCGCTACTACCTGGCCGAACACGGCCTGGACCCCGACACCGACGTGCAGATCCGTTCCGTGCCGCCCCCCGAGATGGTCGCCAACCTGCGCGCCGACAACATCGACGGCTTTCTTGCGCCCGACCCCGTCAACCAACGCGCCGTGTACGACGGCGTCGGCTTCATCCACACCCTGTCCAAAGCCATCTGGGACGGCCACCCCTGCTGCGCGTTTTCCGCCAGCAAGGAATTCGTGACGGCCATGCCCAACACCTACCAGGCCTTGCTCAAGTCCATCATCGAAGCCACCGCCTACGCTCGTGACGCCGCGCATCGCAAAGAGATCGCGTCCGACATCGCCGCCCCCAACTACCTGAACCAGCCCGTCACCGTCGTCGAACAAGTGCTGACCGGCACCTATGCCGATGGCCTGGGCAAAGTGCTGACCGACCCCAACCGCATCGACTTCGATCCCATGCCATGGCAGTCGTTTGCCGTATGGATCCTGACGCAGATGAAGCGCTGGGGCCAGGTCAAGGGCGACATCGATTACCAGAAGGTCGCGGCCGACGTCTTCCTGGCCACCGACGCCGTACGCCTGATGCGCGAAGCCGGCCTGACGCCGCCGGCGGAATCGGCCAAGACCTTCAGCGTCATGGGCAAGCCGTTTGATCCGGCGCAGCCCGAGGCCTATCTGGCCAGCTTCAAGATCCGGAGAACCTGATGCGGTCTGTGCAATATTGGCGGGCAACGTTTCTGTCCGTCGCGCTGTTCCTGGCGTTTTTGCTGCTTTGGCACGCCGCCACCCGCCCCGACACCGGCGGCGTGGCGGTGGACCCGGCTTATGCCGCGCTGGTCGGCAACGCCGCGGCCAGCGGGTCGAAGACGCCGTTTCCCGGCCCCGCCGAGGTCGGAGAAAAGCTGTGGCAACACATCAAGGACCCCTTCTACGACCGCGGCCCCAACGACAAAGGCATCGGCGTGCAGCTGGCGTATTCGGTGGCGCGCGTCTTGACCGGCTTCAGCCTGGCCGCGCTGGTGGCCATCCCGCTGGGCTTTCTGATCGGCATGTCCAAGACCGTTTACCGCGCGTTCGACCCCTTCATCCAGGTGCTCAAACCGATCTCGCCGCTGGCCTGGATGCCGCTGGCGCTCTACACCATCAAGGACGCCGACACCTCCGCCATCTTCGTCATCTTCATCTGCTCGTTGTGGCCGATGCTGGTGAACACCGCCTTCGGCGTGGGTGCGGTACGGCAGGACTGGTTGAACGTGGCGCGCACGCTGGAAGTGTCGCGCCTGCGCACCGCCTTGCAAGTCATCCTGCCCGCCGCCGCGCCCACCATCATGACCGGCATGCGCATCTCGGTCGGCATTGCGTGGCTGGTGATCGTGGCCGCCGAAATGCTGATCGGGGGCACCGGCATCGGCTACTTCGTCTGGAACGAATGGAACAACCTGTCCATCGCCAACATCATCTGCGCGATATTTTTCATCGGCCTGATCGGCATGCTGCTGGACACCGTGCTGGCACGTGCCGCGCGGCTGGTCAGCTATCGGGAATGACGCCATGACCCATGCATTTCTGCAAGTCCAGGGCCTGGGCAAACGCTATCCCGGGCGCAATGGGCAGCCCCAAGCGCCGGTGTTCGAGAACATCGACTTCGATATCGAACAGGGCCAGTTCGTCTGCGTCATCGGCCATTCCGGCTGCGGCAAAACCACCATCCTGAATGTGCTGGCCGGCATCGACGACACCAATGAAGGCGTCGTCATCATGGACGGCCGCCAGATCTCTGGCCCGTCGCTGGAACGCGGCGTGGTGTTCCAGGCACACGCATTGCTGCCCTGGCTGACGGCGCTGCAAAACGTGGAATTCGGCGTGCGCTCGCGTTGGCCCGCGTACAGCCGCGATCAGGTCCGCGAACACAGCATGCGTTACCTGGACATGGTGGGCCTGGCGCATGCGGCCGCCAAGAAGCCCAGCGAATTGTCGGGCGGCATGAAGCAGCGCGTGGGCATCGCCCGCGCCTTCGCCATCCAGCCCAAGATGCTATTGCTGGACGAGCCCTTCGGCGCGCTGGACGCGCTGACGCGCGGCACCATCCAGGACGAGCTGCGCGCCATCGTGCAGCAGACCCGCCAGACCGTATTCATGATCACGCACGATGTGGACGAAGCCATCTTGCTGTCGGACCGCATCCTGCTCATGAGCGCGGGCCCCTATGCCCGCATTGCCGAGTCCGTCAGCGTGGACCTGCCGCGCGACCGGACGCGCGCCAGCCTGCACCACGAACCCCGCTACTACGACATCCGTAACCATCTCGTCGACTTCCTGGTCGACAAGGCATCCCATAAGGAGTGAACCCCATCATGATGTCCCGCGCTGAAGTGACCGAACTGGTCGTTACCCGCAAGCTGGAAAAAAAGCTGTCCTGGACCGCCATCGCCGACGCCGTCGGCCAAAGCAAAGAATGGACCACCGCCGCGCTGCTGGGCCAGATGACGCTGACCGAGGAACAGGCGCTGGCCGCGGCCCGCATCCTGGACCTGCCCGACGACGCCGTGGTGCAGTTGCAAGTGGTGCCCTACAAGGGCTCGCTGCCTAGCACCGTGCCCACCGACCCGCTGATCTACCGCTTCTATGAACTGATCAACGTCTACGGCACGACGTTCAAGGCGCTGATCAACGAAGAATTCGGCGACGGCATCATGAGCGCCATCGACTTCAAGATGGACCTGTCGCGCGAAGCCGACCCGAAGGGCGACCGCGTGCAGATCGTGATGAGCGGCAAATTCCTGCCGTACAAGACGTATTAAGGGATTGCGCCGCAGCGTTGCTGGGTAGCGGGCTGCGGCTGTGGCTGCGGCAGGGCTTGGGCCTGGGCTCGCGGCTGCGGCTGCGGCTTGGCGACTGAGCCCCGGCTTGGGCGCCAGGGGTCGGCGTACCGCCTACCCTTCCGCCGCCTACCCTTCCACCGCCTACCCCTCCACCGCCAGCTCTTCCCAGCCCAGCTCGCGCGTGCGCTGTAGCGCGGCCGTGACCTCGTCGGCCGCCTCGCGCACCGCGTCCACCAGATCCAGCCCGGTCAACAGCCGGGCGGTGACGCTGGCCATGAACACGTCGCCGGTGCCGTGCACCGACGGCGGGATGGCGATTTCCGGATGCGTCACGACGCTGACCTTGTCCTGCGTCACCACCGCCAGCTGCAAGGTCCCGGGCGCCGCCGCCATCGGCGCCGCGCTGGTCACGACAATCCATGTCGGCCCCAGCGCCATCAGCTCGCGCGCCGCCGCCGCCACCTCGTCCAGCGTCGACAACGCCCGGCCCACCAACATTTCCAGTTCGAAATGGTTCGGCGTCATGCCGTCGGCCAAGGGCACCAGCAGGTCGCGGTATTGCGCGACCAGGCCCGCGTCCACATACAGCCCGTCATTGCGGTCGCCCATGACCGGGTCGATGTGCACGCGCACGTCCGGCCGCGCGGCGCGCAGGGCGGGCAGCCAGGCGGCAAGCAGATCCGCCTGCCCCGGCTGCCCCAGGTAGCCGCACACCACGGCGCGCGCCACGCGCGTCACGCCGCGTTCGTCCAGCCCTTTCAACAGGCCGGCGAACCAGTCCAGCGGCACCGCCCCGCCATGCAGCGTGGGATAGTGCGGCGTGTTGCTAAGAAGCACCGTCGGCACCGCGATGGCTCGCAGCCCGGCGCGACGAAAGATCGGCATGGCCGCGTTGTTGCCCACGTAGCCATAGACCACTTGGGACTGGATCGAAATAATGTCCACCTGCGCGGTGGTGGCAGGCAACGCTGCGCCGGCGGTAAGGGCAGCGGAGATGACGGTCATACGGCGGGCTCCTGACGGAACAAGGTTGCATGCGGCGTAGCGCCGGCTGTGCAACATTCTAGTCCCGCGCGGCGCCATCGACGGCAGCGGCCGATCCCTCCCGCGCTCCGCCCTGGCCGGCGGCGGCCAGCCAATCGGCGCCGTCGCGTATCGCTTTGGCCATGGCGCCCAGATGCGGCGCATAGGGATAGGCGGACGACGCGGTGACGCGGCACTGCCCCATGTCGGGATGCGCGGTATTAAGCAGGTATTGAAAGCCGCCGGACGTAGCCGGCACGCGCAGCAGCAAGGACTGGCCGCTGGCCGCCCACGCGTCGCCTATCGCGCGGGTGGCGCGCAGGTCCGTCTGCCCGGGCGCGGGCGCGTCGGCCACGCTGACCGAACGGCCGGGCGTGGTCACCGACAGCAGCTGATAGCCGCGCGGCAAGGCGTCGGGGTGCGTCACCTCGGCCAACACCAGCCGCGCCAACACCGCCGCCGCCGGGCTGGCCTCCAGCACGATGACCGGCACGCCCGCGCCATGCCAGCGGCCAGGCGGGCAGGCGCGCGGCTGTAGATCGCCGGCATTGCTCAAGCGCCACAGCATCATCATGGTCCGTTGCCTTCGTCGATATCGATCAGCCAGCTTTCGATGAACCCGGCATAGCGCCCGTGCTGGCACAGCAGCAACGGCACCCGGCCCAGCAGCCGGCGCTTGGGGCTGCGCAGCCAGCGCTGCCCCTCGTCCCGGCCGCCGAACACCAGCTCGGCCAGCCAGACCACCCGAAGCGCCCGATACAGCACCCGCAGGTCGGACACGTCCAGGCCGAATGCCAGGCCGGGCTCCGGTGGGCATAACGGCACCAGCGGAAACCAGCGCGCCAAGTCGTCCGGGAACGTCTGCCGCAACGCCTGCAACAGCGGGGCAGCGCCCTGCAACGTAGACGGTGCGCGCGTCGTGCCCAGGGCCTGCGTCAGCCGCCAGTCCAACGCCAGCGTGACGCCGTGGTCAGCTGCTGACGCAGCGCCGGGCGGCGCGTGGATCACCGTGCTTGCCGGCGCATCGTCCACGGCAACCGGCCGCTTACGGAGCGCGGGCGACGGAGGCCGGGCCGGGCGTTGCCGCCGTGCTTTGCTCCAATGCGGCGTTGAGTGCCGCGCCATCGATGCTGACGGTTCCGGCATTCAGCAAGCCCTCCATATAGGCCCGCGCGGCCAGTTCCTGACGTTGGCTGCGCAGCGCGGCGCGCAGTTGCTGGCTGACCTGGTCGAACGGCGTCACGCCCGCCGGTTGCAACGCCGTCAGCTTCAAAATGTGAAAGCCGGCCGCCGACTGCACCGGCGCCGACACATCGCCCGCCTTCATCTGCTGGACCACCGGACGCATTTCCGGCGTCAATTGCGCAAGGGGCACGAAGCCGATGTCACCGCCTTGCGCGCGCGTGGTCTCGTCTCGGGAATTGGCCTGCGCCAGCGCCGCGAAGTCGGCCTTGGGCGCCTGGGCGCGGCGGACCAGGTCCTGCGCCTGCTTGCGCGCAGCGGCAACGGCGTCGGCATCGCCCAGCGGCGCGGGCAGGAAGATCTGGCTGACGTGGTACTGCCCGGGCACGGCCAGCTGCGGCTTGGCGCGTTCGTACGCCGCTTGCAGGTCGGCGTTGGTGGGGTAGCCGTCCGGCGCGCGGCTGACCGACTCCAGATAGCTTTGCATCACGATGCGTTCCTCGGCCGCCTGCACCGCACGGCGGATTTCCGGCTGATCCTGCCAGCCCTGCGCGCGCGCCTGCTCGATCAGCGCCTTCTCTGCCAGCCGGGCACGCAGCCATTGCTCGAGCCCCGCCCGGTTGTCCTGCAACTGCTGGCGCGCTTGCGGCGGCAAGGCCTGCAATTGCCGCAGCAGCTCATCGCGATCCACGCGTACGGCGCCCAGCGTCGCGATGGCCGTGGCCGGTTGGGGCTGGGGCGAGTTTGCTTGCGGCTTGGCGGTGGCGTTGGCGGATGGCGTGGCGGTGGCTGCCGTGGCGGCGAGCGTTCGGGCCTTCGCCGAGCCGGGTGCGGGAGCGGGGGCCGAGGCCGATGCGGCGGCTGCAGCCGTGGGCGACGCCTCGCTGCTTTGCGCATCCTTGCCGCGCATCAACGCGACGGCGCCCGCCAGCACGGCGATCAGCAACACTGCCGCCGTGACGCGCAGCGGTTTGTTGGCGGTCAGGGTCTGGTTCATGGTTCTATCCCTTCAGGCAATCCACGTTACGCAGTCGCCAACGAGTCGGCCGGCGTTTCCAACGCATTGACGTCCCCCTGCGGCGACGCATTGGCGCGCAGGAACAGCAGGAACTCTTGCAGCAAGCGGTCCCACAATTCCGTCGTGGCGCGCAGATACGATTCCGACACGCCGCCCGCCACGATCACGTCCAGCTCCAGCACCAGGAACACGCCTTGCACCGTCAGCCGGGCAAAGCGCTTTTCCACGTTCCAGCGCTCTGCCAGGCCGGCGGGCACGTCGCCCTGCACGCGCAGCGCGCAGCTCAGCGTGTAGTCCAGAAAATGCCCGTCCTCTTGGGCGGGGTTGCCCATGCGGGCGGCAAAACCCACGCCCTGGCTGGCGCTTAGCAACTGCACCATGCCGTTCTGCTCGGACAGCGTGACGCGGTAGCCCACGGATTGCAGCAACGCTTGCAGGCGTTCGGCATCGACATCAAGAATCAAGCTGGTTTCGGTCATTCTTAGGGTCCTGAAAAATGGGGAAGCAATCGGAGGAAGCAATTCGGGCAAGCAAGGCTACGGGCGCGACGTTGCAGCGGCTTGACTGCCAGCCACCTGCGCGTCGTACAGCTGATCGCCATAGGCCTGTGCCTGCTCTTCGAACTGCACGCGGGCCTTGCCGGCAAAGGGCTGCTTGATGGCGAGGATGTCGCCCGTGCTGATGCCTTCGTAGGCGTTCAGAATGTCTTTGCCTGCCTCGTACATCTGGCGGTTCTTGGCCACGCAGGTCTTGATGTCTGCATCGCGCAGCGCCACCGTGCGGGCCAGCGCGGCGCGCTCCGCTTCCTTGGCGCGCGACAAGGTCAAGAGCTCGTCGTACGCGCCCTTGAACTTGCCCAGCTGTGCCTGGCTGGCCGCGACTTGCGACTGCGCGGCTTGCGCCACGGCGTCCTGTTGCCCGGCCAGCTTTTCGGCCTGGCCACGGGTCTTGGCCAACTGCGCGCGCAGCGACTCCAGTTCTTTCTGCGCCGCGTCGCGTTGCGTTTCCGCCGCCGTCTTGGCCGCGTTGATCTGCGCCTGCTCGCTTTGCAGCTGCTGTAGCTGCTGCGTGGTGCTGCGCAGCTGCGCGCGCAGGCGCTCTTCCATGCTTTCGGCCCGCGCGCCGCCCGCCACGCTCAAGCCGGCCGCGCACAAGGCCACGGCCGCCGCCAAGCGCCGCCCGCGTCCCGTCGTGGCCGCGTGGCGGGATTCATCCCAAACGGTATGCATGTCCATGGCCTTAGAACCTGGCGTTGATTTCAAACTGCATCGTGTCGATGGCCAAGGGCGGACCGTAGATCTCCTTGGTGCTCATCCAGCGGAACACGCCATACACGTTCTTTTCGAACGCGTAGCCCGCCCCGATGTAGTAGCCGCGCGCGTTGGTGCCGCCCTGGTGGAACGACGAATCGTTGTAGGCGTCGGGCAGCGCGTCCGGCTGGATGTACTTGTAGCCAACAAAGGCCAGCCAATCGCCCTTGTCCTTCAGGTCATACGAGCGCCCCAGCGTGGCTTGCAGCATCCAGGCATTGGGGCCGCTTTCGATATCGCCGTTGTCGCCGAAGTTATTGACGATGTAGCCTTGCGAGCGGCTTGCCATCTTGCTCTTGCTGTAGGCCAGGTTACGGATGTAGTTACCGTTCAGGCGCAGGCCCAGGCCGTCGAACACGCGCGTGTCCCAACGCAGGTTCAGGTCCAGCAGATCGAACTTGGACGCCAGGCCCACGTATTGCGGCTGCGGCGTGTCGGCCGGGTTCAGCGGGTTGGGCGCGATGTTGCGCAGCAGGAACAGCGTGTTGCCCTTTTGCATGAACGCCGGGCGCGACCAGTCGGTGTCGCAGCTTTCAGCACCCGCCCACGGCGAACATGAACTGGATCGCTTGCCCGCGATGTTGTCGAAGTGGTAGTAGGCCAACGCGCCGCGCAGGCTGTTCTGGTTGTTGATCTTCCAGTCTGCGCCCACCTGCCCGCCCAGCAGCCATTTGTTTTCCGTTTCGCCTTCGCTCATCGACGATGAGCTCCAGCCGTTGTTCGCGTATTCCGTCGCGAACGCGCCCAGCGTGCCGAACAGCGTCACGTCGCGGCCTTGCAGCGGCTGCTTGAAGATGGCGGCGATACCGTCAAAGTTCAGATCGTTGGAGAACAGCGTATCGGTCGATTCGAACGGGTTGGCGATGCGCCCGCCGGTCACCGTGGCCCACTTGGCCGGGCGATAGGTCAGGTAGGCCTGGTCCAGCCAGATGTCCTTCTTGCCCATGCCGCCGCCCAGCGTCTGCGACGTGGATACCGGGCTGTCGTCGCTGCCGGTGGCCAGGCGGATGCCGGCCGTCCAGGCCTCGGAGATTTCCGCGCGCACGCCCAGGCGGGCGCGGATGCGCAACTGGTTGCGGCGGTCTTCGCGCGTGTTCAGCATGGGCGGATAGCCGCCGTTGGTGTTGGGGTTGACGTCGTACGGCCCATTGGCGTTCAGCTTGGCAAAGTCAGTGATTTCATTGCTGTTGCCGCCGTTGTACAGGCGCGATTCATCGCGCACCCGCACGTCGCCTTCCACCGTGATGCGCGATACCCAATCCGGAAACGTATTGGGTTGCGCCCAGTTTTCTTCCTTGGCCTGCACCATGACTTCCGCCTTGACCTCGTCGCGAATCTGATCGCGCACGGTCTGGGGAATGTAGGGCACGCGCACATCGCCGGCCTGCGCGACGGCGGCGCCCCGGTCGGGCGTGGCCTGGCGGGCCGCCTTGGCTTCGGCTTCCGCCTGCGCGACCAGCGCATTGGCCTGTTCGGGCTTGAGCACGCCTTGCTGCACCAGCAGGCGGATCAGGTTGATGGTGGCGTTCTCGGACGGCGCGGGCGCGCTGTGCGCCGGCAGGCAGGCGGCACCCGCCACGGCCAGCGCCAGCGATGCCGCCAACCGGTTCAAAGGGAACTTCATGCTGTTGTCACTCCAGGATCAATTCAATTTGGGACATCAAGACGGGCGGCGGCCAGTCAGCGACGCGCGGATGGGCATGTTGGCCGAGGCCGGCGGGCGCTCGTCCAGCCCAGGCACCGCGCGCAAGGCGGCGATCACGCGCGCATCGACGTCGGCATCGCCGCTGCCGCGCGTCAATTCCACGCGGGTGATCTGGCCGGCTGCCGTCAGCCAGATGTTGGCTTGCAGGCGGAAGGTCAGGTTGCGGGTGCGTTCGTCTTCGCGCAGGATCTTTTGCAGCGCATAGGCCAGGTACTGGCTGTAGGTGGCGTTGCCCGCGCGGCCACCGCCGCCGCCCGACATGCCCTTGCCCTGCCCCGCGCCGATGTTGAAGGCGTCGCTGCCGGCTTGCGCATCGCCGTCGATCTGCATCGGGTTGGCCAGGTCGTCGGCCGGACGCGGCGGCGCCTCGTCCTGCGGCTTGGGCGGTTCGGGCGTGGGCTGCGGCTCGGGCTCGGGCGTGGCCACGGGCTCTTCCTTGGGTGGCTCGGTTTCCGGCGGCTTCTCGGGTTCGGGTGGCGGCGGCGGCGGCGGGGGCAGCGGGATGATGGCGGTGACCTTGGGCGCATCGCGCCGGACACCGGACATATCGTTGGCCCAGCGCCAAAGCGCATAGGCCGCCACGACGGCCGCCACCGCCACGGCCGCCAGCTTCAGCCAGCGGCGCGCCGGATGCGGCCCGCGCAAGGGATCGGATGCGTGTTGCGACATGACGTGGTTCCCGGCCCTATTGCGGCTTGCCGGTAACCAGGCCGACCTGCGCAAGCTCCAGGCGACGCAGCAGGTCCAGCACTTCCACCACCTTCTGGTACTGCACGGCGGCGTCGCCGCGCACAATCACCGGGAAGTCGGGGTTCAGTGCTTTCTCGGTACGCAGCCGGTCTTCCAGTTCGGGCAAGGTGACGGGGTAGGCGTCCAGGAACACCTGGCCGGCGTCGTTGACGGAAATCGCCTTGGTCTTGGGCTGCGACAACGCCATGGTGGAACTGGCCTTGGGCAGGTTGACCTTGATGCCGGCGATCTGCGCGGTGGCGGTCAGGATGAACATGACCAGCACAACCATCAGCACATCGACCAGCGGCGTGATGTTGATGCCGTCGACGGGCGCGTCGTCATCATCGTCCTGGGAAGTGGATACGGAAGCCATGCTGTGCTCCTTACGCGTGGGCGGGCGCGGGCTGCGCCTCGCGCATGGCGGGGTGGCCGGGGGCAGGCGCGCGCGGGGCGGTGTGATGCGCCGCTTCCTGCGCCTGGGTCTCGCCGTGCACTTCGGCCAGGCGCGTGATGAATTCGTCGACGAACACGCGCATGTCGGCGCTGACTTCCTTGTTGCGCGACACCAGGCGGTTGTAGCCAAACAGCGCGGGGATGGCCACGAACAGGCCCATCGCGGTGGCCAGCAAGGCGGCCGCCATGCCGGGGGCAATGGCGTTGATGTTCACGTCGCCCGCCATTGCCGTGCCCAGGAACACGACCATGATGCCCAGCACCGTGCCCAACAGGCCGATGTAGGGGCCGCCCGCGATGGCGTTGGACAAGGAACCCAGCTTGGAACCCAGCGCCAGGTTTTCCTTGGTGCGCACGGCGTCCATCGAGGCGCGAATGGCTTCGATGGTGGCGGCCGAAATCGACGTCGTGTCGGCGCCCTGCGCGCGGCGCGTGCGGATTTCGTTGATGGCTACGCGGTACAAGCGCCACAGCGAGGCGTTCGCCAGGCGTTGCGCCAAGGCGTTGTCATCGGCCAGCAATTCCAGCCGTTGGCCGACCGTGGCGAAGCTGTCGCGAAACACCTCGTTGGCGGCGGCCACGCGCGCCACGTTGCGGCTTTTCTTGAACATGATGATCCAGGACTGCACCATCATCAGCACCAGCACGCCGATGATGATCCAGGCGTCGATCGGCACGGCCTTGAGCAGAAAGCCCAGGCCGCCGAAACCGAAGCCCGACTGCTCTTCATCCGCGCCGTAAGCCACCAGGCGCGACTCGGCGCCTTGCGAGGCGGCGTCGGCGTGGATCAGCGCGGCGGGGCGCGCAACCTTGGACAGGCGCACTTCATCCATGGCGCCCACGAACGGGGCGTACACCGGACGCGGTGCGGCAGCAGGCGCGGCGGCGTCGGCGGAGGCCGCACCGCTGGCGGTATTCGCCGCGTTCGCGGCGTTCGCGGAGCTCGCGGAGTTCGTCGCCAGCGTGGCAGGCGTTGCCGACGTGGCCGACGCGGCGGAGGCGGCCGGCATCGGCACGTCGCCCCCCAGCGCGGCAGGCGTGGCCAGCGGCGGCAGGCTGGCGGCCAGCGACGCGGTGGCGCGGCCGTTCACGTACAGGTGCACCTGGCTGCCATCGGCCGTCACGGCAAGGTGCTGCCACGCGGCGGGCGTCAGCGGCTGGCCGGGCTGGCTGCGCTGGCCGTTCACTTCCACAAACGGCACGCCCTGGTTGATGCCGATCAGCAAGGCGTTGCCGGCATCGCGACGCGCATAGACCAGCTGTTCGCCGGCCGGTTGGTCGGCGCGCACCCAGGCGCTGAACGTGAACGCGCCCGCGGCCGGGATGGCCAGCGAGGGGCTGGCGGGCAGCATCAGCGGCGCGTTGCCCGTGAACTGCGCGGCGCGGCCTATCACGCCGTCGACCGCAGCGCCCGTCGGCGTCTGGCCGTGGTTGCTGTAGGCGGTGGTGTCGCGCGGCGGCGCACCGGCCGCGCCGTCAAAGTGATAGACCAGCGTGTAGTTCGGGTCGAAGCTCAGTTGCCCATTGGCGGACGCGGGCGCCTTCTGGTTGCCGTAGTACATCCAGATGTCCTGGCGTTGGCCGTCCGCAAGTTCCGGCACGTCCACCCACACCAGCGCCATGCCCAGCAAGGGGTCGAACGATTCCAGCTGGTGGTTCAGCACGGTCTGATCGTCGGCCGCCACGAAGCGGATGTCGGCGCCCTTCTCGTTGATGCCGTCAAAGGTGAAGTTGCCCGTATGCAGGCGCACCAGCAGCGGCGTGCGGCCGGCGGGGCCGCCCAGCGGCAGGCCCTGCGCGGTGCTGTCAACGGTGATTTGCTTGCGGTACTGCCAATCCGGTTGCCACCAGGCGTTGGCGGCCGACGGCAAGACGCCGGCCAGCACGGTTAGCAGGAGCATCAATAGGCGTTGCATGAGTAAGACTCCGGGATGGAAAAGTGGCGTGCGCTCAGAAGCTGGCGCGCACGCTGAAGTTCAGGCGGGGATCGTGTTTGCGGGTATTGGGGCCGTCTTTCAGCGGATAGCCCCAGTCCAGCGAGCCCGACAGCCAATCGATCATTTGCAGGCGCGTGCCCAGGCCTACGCTGGCCAGCGAATAGCGCGAATCCTGCTCAGGCAGCGGGTCGCGCAAGCGCAGGCTGGCCGCGTCGGCAAAAGCGTAGAAGCGCCATTCGTTGACGTTCGCGCCCAGCCAGCGCGCCAGCGACGGCGTGCGCCATTCCAGCGACGCCAGGATGCCGTCGTCACCCGTGCGTTCGGCCGCCAGGTACCCGCGCACGCTGGTCGCGCCGCCCGCCGAGAATTGTTCGTTGGACACCAATGCACCCGAGGCCAGCTGGAACGATCCGCGCAGGCCCAGCTGCCAGTCGCCAAACAGGTTTTGCGTGTGCGTGCCGTCGCCGCGCACCAGGGCAAAGCTGGGGTTGGCCTGATAGCGCTTGTCGTCGAATTCCTTCCAGTCGCTGCCCTGGTTGAAGAAGGAACCGCTGGCGCCGACCAGCGACAAGCCCAGGCTGCTTTGCGAGGACTCGCTGTAGCGGTAGCCGTTGTAGGCCAGCGTGAACGGCAGGTACTTGATGGGAATCTGGTCTTCGTTGGCGCCAAAGCGGGTGGACTCGTCGAACTTCTTGTAGTCCAGGCCGAGGGACAGGGAATTGCTCCAGTCGCCTTGCGGGTCCATCGTGTAGATCGCCGACAAGCCGAACGAATAGCCCTTGCCCAGCACGTTGGTGCCGCCGATGGTGGCCACGTTGCTGTCGCTTTTGTAGCCGGAGAATTGCAAGGCCCAGCGCGGCGCCAGCGGCATCGAATACGAACCCGACCACACCTTGGCGTTGTCCGTATCCTGCGGCGCGGTAAAGAACGTCAGGCTGACGGAATGGCCCAACTGCCACAGGTTGTCATAGCCCAGCGAGGCCGTGCTGCGCAGGCGCGAGGTATCCGCGCTGTAGTCGTTGTTCAAGCCGACGCTGGCATGCCAGGGGCTTTTGTCTTCCACCTTCAGGTCCACGTCCATCGTGCCCGGCAAGCGCCCTTCCTTGACCAGCGGCACCACCTGACGGCCGGCGCCCTTGTTCAGCCCGGTCAGCTCGGCCTGCGCCTGGTTGAAGTTGGGCACCTGCCCTTCCTGCAACGCGGGGACCTCGTCGCGAATGGTCAGCGGCGAATAGTGCTGCGCGCCCACCACGCGCACGCGGCCGATCTTGGTTTCGGACACTTGCAGGAAGACGATGCCATCGGCCACCTGCTGCTCGGGCAGGTCCACATAGACGGACTGGTAGCCCTGTTCCTGATAAATCGTCTGCAAGGCTTCGCGCGCCGATTCAATATCGGCCAGCGTGCGGTCAGGCCCAAGATAGGGATAGACGGCGCGCTCGATGTCGCGCGCTTGCAGCACGGTGTTGCCGCGCACGATGTATTCGTTGATGTTGACGCGGCGCTCGGCGCCCGTGGGCGCGTCCTGCGCCAGGGCGCCGTTCATGGCAATGGCCAAGGCAAACGCATGCGGCGCACGGCGCAATATGGCGCGCAACGCGCTACCCCTACTTTCGAAATCATGCATGACGATGCACTCAGTTCCTTGTGTGAAAACCGGTCGGTGCCGGCCGCTACCGTGCAGCGCTACGCGACAATTTCGTTACGGCTTTTGCCCGCAACAGCGCGTCCATGGCTTCTGCTTGTTACTAGACGTACTGGCAGGCCCGGGACGACGCGTTGTAAGAAAAACTTCATGAAAAAGAATCGCGGCGTGCGCGGTCGCCGGGGGTCGCCGCCTTGCGCGGGGATTCTGGCCACGCGACATGACGGCGAATGCAGTGCAAGCGGCGTGGCGAAAAAAAAACGCGGCCGGTGCAAACCGGCCGCGCATACCAGGCATGGTTGGGGCATGCAGGAGGCACTTCCCTTACATCGTCAGGCGGCTTTTCTCCTCGGCGCTCAAGCCGCCGGTTTCGCTGGCGTTCAGCGCACCCGCGCCCAGCACCTGCACGGCGCTGGCGGCGTCGTACTTGGGCGCCGCCGATGCCGACCCGGCCGGCGGCGCGGTCGGGGCGGCGCCCGCCACCGGCTCGTCGCCATAGCCCAGGATCTGCACATTGATGACCGACGGCTGATTCTGGCGCGCTTCGTTTTGCGCACGCTGCGCCGAGGCCTCGGCCGCATTGACGGCCGAAGTCGCCGCCGCGCTGGCCGATGACAACGCGCCGGTATTGACGGCCGCCGACACCGGCACGCCCGCGCTGTCGCCCTGGGCCTGGATGTTGGCGGCGTTCACCACCTGCAAGGCCGCGATGTTGACGTTGCCCGACACGCGGATGCCGGCCTCGCCCGCGTCGATCGTGCCCAGCGGCGCGTACAGGTCCACGTCGCCCGCCGGCACTTCCGGCAGCGGCGCCAGCGTGGCGATGCCCGCGCCGGTGCTGGGCGCATTGGGCGACAAGGTCACGTTGCCCACGGCGTCATATTCCCGCTTGGGCGGCGAATACAGCACCGTGGTCTTGGACCCGCGACCCGCGTTGATGTCGCCTTCGGCCGACCACGCCGTGATGCCGCCGCCAAAGGTCGTCATGACGCGGCTTTGCCCCAGCAGGATGCTGCCTTGCGCATACAGCTGGATGTTGCCTTCGCCCTGCGTGATGATGCCGGCCGTGGCGGGCGGCGCCACGCCTTCCACGCCGAACACCTGCTGCCCGCCCGGCGTCATCAACTGGATGTCGCCGCCGAAGCTGCTGCGGATGCCCGCCGCGCCGTACAAGGTGATGTCGCCGTCATACGCGCCGGGCGTCGCGTCGGAAAACAACGCGGCGATGGCCTGGCGACCGCGCAGATAGCTGCCGTTGCGCGGGCTGCTCTTGTCGTTGTATTCGCGGCCCCCGGCACGCAGCTCGGCAAAATACACCTGCCGCGCGAAGATGCGTTGCTGCTCGGCGGGCAGCGCCGCGAACACCGCGCGCGCATCGTCCGTGCTGCCGGCAAAGCCATAACGCTGCGTCAACCACAGCAGCAGTTCGGCCTCGTAGGTCTTGAAGGCCAGGCCCTGGTCGACCAAGGGGCGGCCGGGGTCGGCGGCCTTGGCCGGGTCCAGATAGCGGTCGATAAAGCCCGCGTAATCCGGCCCCTTGGCGCCCACGCCCGCCTGCACGGCGATGGACGCGCCCAGCCGGTGGTCGCCCGACAGCACCGGCCCCAGGCTGGTAATGGACGCGCGATCCGCCATCAACACGTGACGCCCCGCCGATACCTCCAGCACGCCGGGGCCGGCCACCTGGAACGAGCTGTACAGGATGTCGCGCCCGGCGGACACGCGCGATACGTCCAGCGCGTCGCGGTGCAGGAACAGGTTGCCCGCCGAGGTCACCGACGTCGAGCTGGCGCCAAAGTTCATGCCGTTGGTCGTGGGCACATCGGTCTTGACGCCGGTGTCGGTACCCGAGGCCACGATGTCGCGGCCCGCCATCATCCACACCGGGCCCGACGCCTCGTACCACGTCTGCCCGGTATTCGGCCCCTGCAAGACCGAGAGTGCTTCGCCGGTGCGCAGCCCCACGATGTCGCCATCGCGGGCGTAAAAGCGCGTCACCGCATTGGAACCCGCCGCGCCGGCCGTCGGCGCATTGAAATAGAACAAGGGGAAATGGGTGTCGCGGGCGCCATCGATGCCGTCCACGCCCTTGTTGCCCAGGGCCACATTGGAGTTGGCTTCGGACAGGTAGCCCGAAAAGGCCGGCGCGAACACGTTGGCCACGCTGGCGGGGTCGGCGCCCGAGCGGTTGATGGCGTAGCCGCCCGCGTAGATGGAATTGCCGGCCAGCACTTCCAGCTGGCCACGCGCGCCCGGCGCCAGGGTCAACGAATACGGCAGCCCCGAGGCCTCGTTGTTCAGGTAGCCGGCCGACCCGCCCGCATACACGCTGCCGTCGTAGGCCGTGGCGCGAAGAATCGACGGATACAGATAGCGTCCGTCCGACGGCGACGTATTGCGCCCGGTCTGCACCGACAGCCCCTGCGCGCTGTGCGAGGTCTGCCGGCTGGGCGTCAGGTTGCCGCCCGCGCTGGACAGTTCGATGGCGGTGTTCTCGGTCCACATCGAAAACCAGCTGGTGCCGCCGCCGGTGCGCAGGGTGCCATCAAGCAGGTGGTACGGCGTGGTGTTGGGCACCGCCACGCGGCCGGGGTCGCCGGCGCCGCCCACCACCAGGTCGCCGCGCGTATCAATGCGCATGACCGAGTCGCCGGGAATCAGCACCAGCCCGCCCGTGGCGCTGGCCAGGGTGGAGACATACGGGTCGTAGCCGCGGCTGTCCTTGGCGTCCTGCTGGTTGACTTCGTTGCCGTACCGCAAATCCAGGCCGCCCACCGCGCCGCTGGACAGCCCGGCGTGGCCGCGCAGGTTGATCAGCGCGCCTTGCAGGTCCAGCGCGGGTTCGCCGTAGTACGGCGTGGGGCCCACGGTGGACGAGACCCGTCCGCGTGCGCTCTGCGTGGGGTTAAGCCCGCCGCCCACACGGATGTCGATGTCGCCGCCGCCCGTCAGCGTGATGGCGCCATCGGCCGCGACACGCCCGGTACTGCCCACCGCCACGATCAAGCCCTGGCCGCGCGGGTTGGCAACGGACCCGCGCGATTCGATATTGCCGGCGTCGCCGTCCACGCGCAGGTTGACGTTGCCGCCGCCCAGCGCGCCAAAGCCCGTGAAGCCCACCAGCAGCGGCGTGTTGTCCTTGAAGTCGGAAGGCGCCTTGACGTAGCTGCCGAAGTTGATCCACCACGCGGTGGGCGTATCGCCGCCGTTGGCGCTGCCCGAGCCTTGCCGCCACAACCAGTTGCCCACGCCCACGCTGGGCGCCAGCACGCGCGCGTCGAAGGGGCCACCGGTGGTCTTGCCCCACACGTCGCCGCGCAGGGTGCCGCCGGTGTACAGGCCCAGGTTGCCGCCTTGTTCCGGATACCAGGCTTGATAAGTGCCGCCCTCCGATACGAAGGGTTCGTAGGTGCTGGAATGCGCATCGCCCAGCACCGTGGCTTCGTAGCGGCCGCGCGGCAGCTGGTAGGCGGGCGCCACGTCGGCGGATTGCGTGCCCGCCGTGTAGACCCCGTAAGCCGACATCAGGCTGATGTCACCGCCGGCCGCCAGGTCCAGGTCGCCCGAGCCGGTGCGCAGCACGCTGAAGTTCTGCGTGTGCGCGGTTACCGTCGTCGACGACTTGTTCTCATAGCACTGCTCTGGCGAGCGCGCACACTTTTCCAGGTCTTCGTCCGACACCGGCGACCCGGCGGGCTGACCGTACGTGTTGTCCGGCGCCCAGGCCCAGCGGGGCGGTGGCAGGCACAGCCCTTCGATCGCGTCGCACAACCACAGCAGGTCTTCCGGCACCGGCGCATAGGGCTCGAAGCCGGAGGGGCCCGCCTCGGGGCCCCACACCAGGCCGGCGCCCATCGCCAGCGTGACGTTGTAGTGGCTGTCGGCCAGGTTCAGCTTGCCGGCGCCAGGGCCGGGTTGCACGCGCAGCGGGTCCGCCGCATCCAGGTCCGCGCCGGCCACCAGGCGCAACGACCACGACTGGCTGCCGGCGGGCAACATCTGCGCCAGCGCCCAGTTGCGCCGCTGGTCGGCCGTCGTGCCGGGGCGCAATTCGACATAGTCCACGCCATCCGGAAACACCAGCTTGGCCTGCGACGGAATCACCGCGCCTTGTTTGAGCGTGATCGTGCCCGCCATCAACAACACGTTGGGCTCGTAGCCTTGCGTGGTGTACAGGTTGGGCAGCGCCACATTGGCCGGCCACGTGAACGCCTGCATGGCCGTGCCCGCCGTCAACAGCGTGCCCGCGCCCAGGCGCGTGCCCACCGGCAGGTCCACCGCCTGCTTCAGGATGCTGCCCGCCGCGTACAGCAACTGCCCGGCCGCATCGCGCACGTCGCCGGACAACACCGTGCCTGCCGCGATGGACAGCGGCTGGTTCAGCGCCGCTTCAACGGGCAGGCGCGTGCCGGCGGCCAGCGTCGTCGGCTGCAAAGGCAGCGCGTAGTTCAGCGTTTTGCCACCGGGAAATTCGGTGCCGTCGGCAAGCACGACGCCGCCGCGCGGCAACACCACATCGCCGCCGAAGGGCTGCGCGCCCGGCGTCAGAATCCAGCCGTGCTCGTCGTCGGGCGTGGCTGCCGGCGGCGCGAAGCCGTCGTTGATGCTGCCGAAGACGTCCAGATTGCCCTTGGCGCGCAAGGTCAGCGCGCCCGCCTCGCCCGAGCCGTACACCGACGTCATGGCCGAACGCGGGTTCAGGCTGGCATAGCGATAGCCCGACAGGTCCAGGTCGCCTTGCACGACCAGGTCGCCATCGCCCGTCTTGCTGACGATTTCCACGCCCGGCCGCAGGTGGAACACGTCGCGGTAGGTGGCGTTGTTCAAGCCTGCAAGCTTGGCGTTCAGCAGATTGCCGTTTGCCAGTGCGTTGCCGATGAACGTTGCGCTGTCGCCATGCAGCGTGTCCAGATAGGCCTGGTCGATGATCTGATGGCTGCGTCCGTTGGCGCGGTCGGCCGGGTCGCCAACGCGCGCGTCGTCATAGCGCTGCATGGCCACCAGCGAAATGGATTTGGCGCCGTCGATGGTCAGCGGCCCACGCGCGTCGATAGCGATGTCGCCGGCCGTGGCCGCCGCGCCGCCATTGACGCCCGCGTTGCCCGACGCGTCGATACGCGGCGCCAGCAAGTCCAGCGTGCCCCGCGAGGCCCCATCGTGCTGCCCCGCGCCGGTGCCTGCCGTGGCGGCCGTGCCGTGGCGCAGGTCGATGCGCGCGCCGCTGGCCAGCGTCAACACGCCGCGCCCGGCGTTCAGTTCGACCACCGCGCGGTTGGGCGCGTCGATGATCTTGCCGTAGCTGTCCACGCGCAACACGGTGCCGTGCGTGTCCAGCACGGCGTTGGACGCCAGGGTCAGCCCGTCGCGCGCGGCCAGGCGGATGCGGCCCACGCGTTCGCCGCTGGCATCGACCACGCCGGCCACCGTCAGGCTGCCGCTGTCGATCGACAGATTGATGTCATTGCCGCGCAGCGTGTTGCCCAGCGTCAGGCTGCCTTGCTTGAGCTGGAAGCTGCGCGCGCCGAAGACGCCGCCCTCGTTCAGGCGCTGGTTAAGCGCATCGAAATCCGTGCTGAGCGTGGCCGCCGTGCCCAGATGCTGGGCGCGCACGTCGATGCTGCCCGCGCGATACGGCACGGCGGTACCGCCGGCATCGTAATGCCCCGAGCTGGCGCCCAGGATGCGGCCTTGCAGGTCGACCACACCGGCCGACGCCGCCAGCGCATCGGCCCGCAGCGTGCCCGCGTTGTTCTGTTGCGCCGACAGGTCGATCAGCGCACCGCCCGCTTGCCGGATGCCGCCCTGCGCGCTTTCCAGGATCACGTCGCCGCCCCAGCTGTAGCGCAGCACGTCGTTGAACGCGATGGCCCGGCCGGACACGTCGATTTGGGACGCCCCGGTCAGCAACACGCCGTCGCGCCCTTGCAACGTGAGCTTGCCGCTGGGCAACACGATACGGCCGTCGACTTGCACCGTGGCGCCAGACAGGCCGACTTGCGCGCCCAGGTCCTGCACGGCCGCCACCGGCCCGGCGCCGGCGCCGGACAGGCGCACGTCGCCGCCCGCCAGCATCTGGTTCACCGAACCCGCGCCCCCGGTCAACAGCGGCGTGTTCAGGTTCAGGTTGCCGCCGCGGTACGCGTAGCGGCCGGTGCTGCTGTCGAATGCGCCCTGCGATTCATACACGGACAAGCTGCCGCGATGGTTTGCCGTGATCCGGTCGCTGGCGTTCAGGTTGACGCTGGCAAAGCCCAGCGCCAGACGCGCATTGTCTTCCTGGCCGCTGGGCTGCGCGCCCTGGCCATAGCCGAATTCGATGCGCTCGGCGTCGATGCGCAGCACGCCCTTGCCGGTGCCCGCGCCGCCGGCCACCACTGCGCCGGGCGCTTGGGTTGCGCCGTTCCAGATCAGGTTCTGGGTGCGGATGCCCGCCTCGTCGCCCGCGTCGCCAAACCCGTAGATGGCCGGGGTGCCCAGCGCCAAGGTCGCCAGGCTGTATTTGCCGGTGACCGGGTCGCGCGTGTCCAGCGCGACGGTGCCGTAGAAGTTCATCGCGTCGCGCGCGGTCAGCGTCAACACTTCCAGCGCGGGCGCGCCCATGCTGGTGTCGCCGCGCAGCAAGCGGGCCAGGATGTCCTGGTTCAGCGTCAGGCCGCTGGGCAGGATGCCCTGCGCCGCCGCCTGCGCCAGCGTTTGCGCCGTGCCGACATTGACGGCGCCAACGGCCAAGGACAGGTTGCGGGTGCCGTAGCGCACCTGCTCGCCCAGGTCGAAGGCGCCGTTGGTGGCGGCGGCGATGGTGCCTTCGGAATACAGGCGCGTCACATCGTTGCACGCCGTGGTGGCGCATGTGCCGATGCGGATGGCGCCGGTGGCCAGCGCGTCGGGCGCCAGCACGTCAAGGCGGCCATTGGACACGGCCAGCAGGCTGGCGCTGCCCGGTTGGAAGGCGTAGCCGCTGGTGGAATCCACGGACGGCGCGCCCCGGCCCAACGTCGATATCCCGGCGCCAGCTTCAAGCTCGATGGTGTTCGCCGAGAGCAGCACTTCGGGCGCGGTCAGCTGCGCGCCGGTGCGCAGCACCACTTCGCGGGCGGACTGCTGGAAGGTATAAAAGCGCCCGCCCTGCCCGTAGGACACCACCGGCATCGCACCGACGACCAGGCGGCTGGCGCCCAGCGCCGTCAGCGCATCGGCGCCCACCGACGTGCCCGCGAAGCCTGCCGTGGGCGCCTGGCCCGGGGCCAGGATCTCCACCGCGGTGCTGCCGCCGTTCACCGCCACGGCGCCACCGAAGCCACCTTGCGCAGCCTTGAAATTGGCCTGGCCTTCAAAACTGAACGCCTGCCCGTCGGACGAACCGGGATGCAGCGCCAAGCGCAGGGTGCGTGCGTCGGCGGGCAGCATCGCGCGTGGCACGCCGCGCGTCACGGCGTCCGCCGCCACAAAGCTGGCGTAGCTCATCTCGTTGTATTGCGACAGGGTCCGCAGCACGTTCGCCGGCGTCAGGATGACCGCGCTGGCCAGGCTGTTCGCCACCTGTGTGCCGGCGGTCGACAAGGACCCGCTTGCGGCCCAGGACTGGTTGCGCATCCGCATGGGCGTCACCGCCGCGCCCGCCGTGGCCGCGCCGTTGATCTCGACGCGGAATGCGCCGGGCAGCAAGGCATAGGTGGACGGCAGCAAGGTGTAGGTGCCGGCCGGCAAGCCCGGCACGCCCGCGCCCAACGTGATCTGCCGGCCCACGCCGGGCGTGGACGCGCCGGCCTCGCCGCCCACCGGGGCCACGGGCGCCTGCGCCCCGGGCACGATGGCGTACACCGGGTTGGCGGCCAGGCCGGGCAACGTAAAGCCGCCGTCGGGGTTGTTGCGCACCAGCGGCGCGTAGCGCGCATCGGTGGAACCGCCCCGGCCAGACACAAAGCCCGCGCCGGTCAGCTCGCCGCCGCCGGACAGGTCCAGCACCGAGCCCGGCAGCGCATCCACGTCCTGGAATGCCAGGGTAACGCCGGTGCGCAGCGCGGCCTGGTCGCCGATGCCGGCTGCGCCCCCCACGCCCACCAAGGACACCGGCGCGCCCTTGAACTGATACGACACGCCGTCCGTCGTGCCGCCATAAGGCATCAACAAGCCGGCGCCGCTGACCGAGGTCACGCTGCCGGGCAGCAGGCTCAGGCGTTGCGTGCCCATCCGTTCGCTCAGGTCGCCGAGCACAATGGCGCCCAGCGGCGCGCGGATGACGCCGCCCTGCTCTACGGTGGCGGCTGCCAGGCGCAACGAGCCGAACGCCGAATACGGAATGGGCGGCAACGCAGCCGTCGCGGCATCGTGACGCGCCACGGTCAGGCGGCGATCGGGGTCGAACCCCTGCGTGCCGTCCTCGCGCCGCGTGTAGCCGGCCAGCACTTCGGCCTCGGCGCCGGTGGCGGGATAGACCTGCGCGGCAATCAATGCCAGATCGCCACGTGTCCACAGTCGCGTGCGTGGTTCGTTGTCGTTGTTGGCCAGAAAGCGCAGGTCGCCGGCGCTGTCCAGCGTCACGCGATCAAAGCCCGCGCGCGCCACCGGCAGCGCACCGCCCACGCCGCGCACGATCGAGCCCTGCGTGCCGAAGGACAAGCTGTTGCCCACTTCCAGCAGATTGCCGGCGCGCACGGTGAAGGCGCCTTCGCCCACCTCTGCCGCATCGGCGAACAACACGCGCGGGCGCAGCACGCCATTGGTGGCCGCATACTTGCCCAGGCCGGACAGCCGCACATACGACGAAGCCAGGTTCACGCGCGTTTGGGCGGCGACTGTTGCGGCGGCTGTTGCGTCGGCTGGTGCCTCGGCTTGCGGCGCCACCGAGAACGCGCCGGCATACAGGCGCAGGCTTTGCGCCGTCTGGATGTTGACGTCGCCGTCAAAGGACATGAGGCCGTTGGACAGCAGCCCCAGATGATCGAAGCCTCCGCCTGCCAATAAGCGCGTGGTGTCCAGGCGGGTCTGGCCATAACGCAGGCCCTCTTCGGCCTCGCCCGGTTTCAGGTCGGCGCGCAGGCCCTGGCCGGGAGCGGTCGCGCCCAGCACCAGCTCGCGCGGCACTTGCACGTCGATGCTTGAAACGTTGTCGCCCGCAATGCGGTACAGCGGGGTTTCCAGCGCGATATCCAGCGTGCCGCCCGATGCGTTGGCGCCGCCCGCCCGTGCGATGAACGTGCCGTCCAGATGCAGGCCGTTGTAGGAACTGAGCGAGATGCGGCCACCGTCGCCGTTCAGCGGCACCGCGCCCACGCCGTTCACGTCCACCACCGTGCCCGCGCCCGACGCGTTCAGCACCGCGCCGGGGCGCACAATCACGTAGGCGTCGGCCGACGTCGCCGTGGCGCGGTCGTGATTGATCTCGCCGCCGATCACGATGACGCCGCCCGAGTCCGCCACGCCATAGCGGCGGCCCTGCGCGTCGATGCCACTTTCCGCGCGCCCGGCCACGTCCAGCACCGCCTGTTCGCCGATCCAGATCGAGCGGTTGTGCAGTTCGCCATCGGCGGTGTCGAAGGACTCGGCCACGTCCAGCGTGCCCACGCGCAGTTGGCGAATATCGATCTTGCCGCCGGCGGCCGTCAGCGCGCCCGCGACCGTGATCTGCCCGGCGCCCAGCAGTTCGATGCTCTGGCCCGGGTCCACGTTGATGCGCGCGCCCCGGCCGATATTCAGTTCGACCAGCTTGTCGGCGCCCGCGGTCGCCACGCTGCGACCGCTTTGCAGCAGCAGGCTGGCGCCGCGCCGCCGCGTTGCCGTGCCCGCCACGGGATCATGTTGATAGACGGGCGGCAGCCACGTGTTCAACACCGCTGCCGGGTCCGTGCCGGTGGGCACGCCTTGCGCGCCCGACACGGGGCGATAGACGGGCATCAGCACATCCACGCGCGCATCGTCAGCCACGGTCAGGCCCTGGCTGCCGGTAATCTCGTAACGCGAATAGCCCTGCTGGAAGAAGGGCGCGGCCAGGGTCAGCATGGCCTCGGCGGACGCCAAGGGGTCGGCGCCGACAGCCACGGCTGCCGCGCCCCCGGCCGCTGTGCCGGACGCATCCGGCACGGCACCCGGCACGGAGGGCCGCACCGCTGCCGGGCCATCGCCCAACACGATCTTGCCCGCCACCAGCTTCAGCGTGCCGCCGCCTTCCACGCCGTAGCCGCGCAATTGCGCGCCCAGGGTCACATCGCCCACGGAGCCGTCGCCGGCCGCCACCGCGTCTATGGTCGTGTTGCCGCCCTTGCCGCCCGTCACCTTGTTCTTGGGCCGCAACACCGCGCCCGAGCTGACGTCGATGACGCTGCCCGCCGCCAGGTGGATATCGCCGCTGCCGCGCACAGACACCGAGCCGCCGTTCAGGTACGGCATGGCGGCCGTCTGTTCGGGCGACAGGGCCAGGTTGGTCCACATGCCCGTGGCGTCCAGCCGCGTGCGCGCGCTGAGCGCGACGCGGGGCCCATCCCCCTCGCCCGGCGCGCCCGCCACGCCTGCCACCGTATCGGTCACGCCCGACGGCGAGATCTGGCTCAACACATTGCCCAGCCGGATGCTGCCGGCGCGTGCCGTCAGCGTGGCATCCACCGACACCTGGTTCGCGAACAAGGTGATGTCGCCGGCCGGTCCCACCTTCAGATCCGACTGCACGGTGATGTCCTGCGCGGCGATCTTGATGGCGCCCAGCCCCGCGCGATTCAGCTGCGCGGTGTCCAGTTGCAGGGTGCCCGCGCGGTCGTCCGGCAACGCCGTGTCCAGATCCAGACCCGCCGCAATCGCGGCCACCTGATCCGACAAGCTGACGTGCTGGATCGTGTTTTCCGACAGGCCCAGCGCGTATTGCAACGCGCCCGTGCGCTTGTCGTAGTAAGGCGTGTACGTGCCCACCACCAGCTGCGCACCGCGCGCCGCCGCCCGTTGCGATTGCTGATAGCCGTCCAGCCCCGCTTGCGCGGCGGCGGTCTGGCGTTCGCCTTGATAGGTCTGGCCAACGAGCTCGCCTTCCAGCACCGCGCTGCGGGTGCCGATCAACAGCCTGCCCGCGTCGCGCCCCACCGTGTAGCCGCTTTCGAAACGTTCCTTGGGCGCGATCAGCGGATTGTAGAAATACTGCGTCTGGCCCCAGCGCTCGTGCGTGGCCTCATAGCCCTTGTACAGGCCGGTATAGGCCAGGTCGCCGGGCGCGCGCGACACCTCGTACAGCCGGCCGTCCGCCCCGCGCAGCCAGGTCTGCCGGATCTTGCCGTCCTGCACGTCCAGCGTGCCGCCCGACACGTTGATCTGCGAACCGGCCCGCGTCACGACGTCGCCGCCCGTGAATTCCACGTTGCCGCCCTGCGCCATCCATTCGTTGACCGCATGGCCCTGCGTGCCCAGATACCCGCTCACCTCCAACAGGCCGCCCGCCGTGTACCAGCGGTCGGTGGCGTAGCCGTTGGTGCCGGCCGGCACCAGCACCAGGTCGCGCGCATCTACCCAGATGTCGTTGTTGTTCAGCTTGCCGCTATCGCGGTTGATCGGCGCGTCGCGCTGCTCGTTGCCCTGGACGTTGATCTTGACGCTGTTGTTCTCCATCGCCACGGGCACGCCCACGGCGCCCGCCACGTCCAGAGTCGCGCCCTCGCGCACCAGCGCGCGCTGCGTGGCCTGCACGGCGATCTGCCCGCCCGTGGCCAGCGTGATCGACCCGGTGGCAAAGTCCACCGTGCCGGAACTGTTGATTTCCACGCGCGACAACTCGCGCCGGTCCGCGCCCGCCGCCACTACTGTCGCATCGGTTGCCGGGGTGACCGGCACGCGCAGGCCGTCGCGCTGGCTGTCCAGCGCCAGTGCGCCGCTGCGGTCCAGCAGGATGGCCGTGGTGCCGGATTCAGCCAGGGTGATCTTGCCGCCCTCGCCCACCGCGTTCAGGTGGACCGTGCCGCGCGTATCGACCGACGTGCTGGACAGCACCACGCCGCTTTGCACGACGTCACCGCCCGTCATCGTCACGTCGCCCACGGCGGCCTGGATCAGGCCCGTGTTGGCAACGCGACCCGGCGTGCCGGTGGGCGTGACTTCGTTGCCCTTGGTGGTGGACAGCAGATTGCCGGACGTGCCCTGGCCACGCTTGATGACGAAGTTGTCGCCCGCCGCCAGCGCGGCTTGCCCGGACGGCGTGTTGATCGTGCCCGCGTTGTTTACTTCCTTGCCCAGCAGCAGCACATAGCCGCCGCCCGCCGTGGACGTGGCCGGCGCCGCCGTGCCGATCAACGCACCGGCCTGCACGTCGATATTGCCGCGCGCGTCGGTAAAGGTCGGCTGCGCGCCGTTGTCGGCGTACACCCCCTTGTCACGAAACTGCGCGTCGGTGATCGCGCCGGCGGCGGCCACCACGTTGCGCGCGTTGACCTGGCTGGTGCCGGTGAAGATCACGCCGTTCTGGTTCACCACCATCACGGTGCCGTCGGCCTTGATCGCGCCCTGGATCTGGCTGGGCTTGGCCGCCGCGCCCACCACCCGGTTCAGCACCGCGTCGTCCGCGCCCTGCTTGAATTGCAGCGTCGTGTTGCGCCCGACGTTAAAGCTGTCCCAGTTCAGGATGGCGCGCGATTGCGTCTGTTCGATGGTGACGACCTGGCGGCCGTTCTGCACGCTGGGCGACGCGGCTTTCGCGCCTTCCCATTTGGCCAGGTCCCCCGTGGCGGCCCACAAGCCGCCCTCGACCAGGCCGTCGGGCACATCGGCGCCACCGGCGGCGGCCGCCGCGCGCGCTGCCGCCTGCGCGGCTTGCTGCGCGGCGACGGCGGCGGCCGAGCGGTTCAGGTTATCCAGCGACCGCTGCAACTGCTGGCGCGATTGCGCCTGTTGGCGCGCGCCGGCGCCTATGCCCGCCATACTGCCGTCGGGCATGCGGCCGGTGCGCTGCGCCGTCGACTGCACGGCATTCTTGTCCGAGAACCAGCCGGGGCTGAAGGCGCGCTGCTGCGCCTGCGCCGCGCCGCTGGCGCTGCCTGCGATCAGCAGCGCGGTGACCGCCTGGGACAGTGGCGTCGGACGCCAGTTCGGGCGCTGCCGCCCCGGCACCCGCCCCATGTTCCGCTTGCCACCCGAGTCCGACATCCGTGCCTGCATGATCGCCATCCCTTGTTCCAATCGCGCGAGTTCTTCACTTAGAACAAGACAGACGGATAGAAAAATGCAGACCAGAACGCTGTCACAAATAATTCATCCAGACAGGCGTTTTACGACGCGCTTATGACAACAACACCACGCCGGCGGGCAGATGTGTCACACGCGCGCCATACGCATCGCGGATCAGGCGTTCGGCGTCAGCCACCTGTGCCAACGAAAACCGCGCTTGCACCAGACGCTTGCCCAGTTGATCGTTCATCAGCACCAGCCGGCCCCGGCGATAGCGGTTCAGTTCATCCACCACCTGCGCCAGCGGCTGCTGGTTGAACACCAGCCAGCCCTGACGCCACGCGGTGACGACCGCCGTGTCCACCGCCACTGGCGGCATCACGCGCGCATCGTCATAGCGCAGTTCGCGGTTGGCGGCCACATCGAACACGCCTTGGGCATGCACCAGCCGCAACGCGCCGGACAGGCAGCACAGCCGCGCCTGCCCGTCGATATAGCGCAGGTTGAACGTGGCTTCGCGCGCGGTGATACGGCCTTTGCCGGCGACCACCACGGCCGGCGTCGCACCGGCGCGTATCTCGGCTTCGCCTTCGGCCAGCTCGATCACCGCACCGTTTGCGTCGTTGCCCACGTTAAGACGCGTCAGCGTATTCATGTCTACGTCCACCGACTGGCCCAGCGCCACGCGGCGCTGTTCGCCCGCCGCCGTGCGGTAGTCCGCGCCCAGCGTGTCCACGCCGGGCCACAAGCCCAGCGGGGGCTTGAACGCCAGATACGCCGCTGACGCCGCCAGCGCGCCGCCCAGGAACGCGCGGCGACCGTTCAATGCCGGCCGCTGCGCACGGCGGCTCGCGCGGTCGGCAACCACGCCCTGAATGGCGGGGCCCATGCCCTGCCACAGCTGCTTCTGGGCGGCGAACGCGGCGGGGTTTCGGCTGTCTGCCCGCAACCAATCGCGAAACGCCTGCGCGTCGTCTTCGGTGGCGCGGCCCGAGGTCAGCGCCAATAGCCACTCGCGCGCCTGTACGGTGGCGGCGTCTTCCTGCTTGTTCCGTCGGGGCATGCTCATCGTCAACGCCATGGTGTTTCGTCCCGGCACGCTTCGCGGGAGGGGACGCCCGGGTGGCTCGTTCCGTTGCCCGTCGCCTGCCCGGCCGCAAGGAGTTCTTGCGCGCAATGTTCCAGCGCGCGCTTCAGTTCCTTGGACACGATGCGCTCTGACACGCCATAGCGCCGTGCAATTTCCGCATGCGGCAGCTCTTGCACACGCGCGGCCAGCACCATCTGCTGCGTCCGTTCGGGCAGTTTCTTCAGCGCACGCTGGAACGCATCGATCTGGTTGCGGCCTTGCGCGATGCGGGCCGGGTCCGCGGCCTCGTCCGCCAGGTGGATCAATTCACTGATTTCAACGCCCGTCAGCAGGCGGGAGTCGCGGCGACGCTGGTCTTCCGCGATGTTCAGCGCCACGCGAAACAGATAGGCGGCCGGTTGCTGGATGGACGAACTGGCGGGCAGGTCGTTCACCTTCAAAAACGCTTCCTGCATGGCGTCGTGCGCCAGGTCGTCCGAACCCAGTCGTCGACGCAGCTGACTGCGAAAGTCGTTGTAGCGTTCCAGAAACAACGCCCGCAACGAGCCGTCCGGTTTGTTATCCCGCACTGCCGGCTCCCCTGTCCGCATCGCATTGCGCCGCACTGCGCGGTGTCAGCAGCACCGTCAACGGCTGTGGCATCCCTGCCGGCAGCGGACCAATCACCGCCCCGCGCAACGCCGCTTCCAGGCGTCCGTCCAGGCCGGCTTGCCCCGTTGACGACACCCACCCAACCCGGCTGACGCGCCAGGCCTTGTCGAACCACAATTGCACCAGCGCGCGGTAGTTGCCCGGCTGCGTGGCCGCCGCCGCGCACAGGGCGCGTTTCAACGCCGTCTGCACCACGGCGGCGTAAGGCGTGTCGCGCAGGCGCTTGCCCGCCGCGCCGGCGCCTGCCGCCGTGTCATCGTCCTTGGCGACCAGCGTGAAAGACCGCGCGCTGGCATAGCGAATCGATAGCGGCGAGCCGGCCAGCAGCCGGCGCAACGCTTCGCTGGGCGTGTAGGCGCCCACCACGGCGGGCGCCTGCCTGCCCGCCGTCAAGGTGCTGTCCACCAACACGGTCAGCCCGCTGGCCAGGCTGTATTCCACCAGCGCCTGCGCCAGGGGCTGCGCGGCAATCTCGAAGCGCATGGGCTTGGCGGGGGGTGCCGCGGCATGCCCAGTCGGCGACAACGCCAGCAGGCCCCAGGCCAGACACGCGCGCAAGGCCACGCCACGGCCCTTGAAGACGCTCTTCATAAACGTGACCGCAAGGGAAAAGTGCCTGACATGGCCGCAACAGAGAACGCCATCAGCGCCCGCGCCTGGAAAAGCCGCCATGCTAGAGCGGCTGAATGACGCATTCGTGACACTTGACGCGCGCGGCGCGCGCCGCCGCCACGCAACGGTCACCTACGGGGTGCGGGCGGTCTCTATACTTTTTGGATTGCGTCGGCCACGTTTGGCCGGACCGTTCAAGGGAGCGCGCATGCGCAAGGTGCGGGGGGCCAGGGGCCTGTGGCTGGAGATCGTCGTGATGGGCGGCGGCGCGCTGGGCGTGGTTGGTGCGTTGGGGCTTGTGGGCGCGGGGGCCATGGCGCAGACCGTGGAGGCGCGGGGTGTAGAGGAGCCGAAGCCGGCGCAGTCGGCCCTGCCACCGGCTTCGACCCGATCAAGTGGCGCGTGCATCGAGACCGAGGTCAACGGCTACCGGGCCTTGTCCTACGACTGCCTGAACCAGAAGATGGCGCCGGACACCACGGCTAACCGGCCGTCGCCGGGGCTGGCGTCCGAGGCCATCACGCAACGCCCGCCCAACCAGATGGGCCTGCCCACGCCCGCCACCATCGGCAACCGCATGGGCAACACGTTTGGTACGTCAGCCTATCCGCAACGGCCGCAGCCGTAATGGAAGTGACTGTGGCGCACTCCCGCGCGGCGCTACACCGTGCGGCAGATGAAATAGATTTTCTTGACGAACTGATCCACTTCCCAGCGGCCCGTATACCCCTCGGGCATCACGAAGGCTACGCCCGCGGTCAGTTCGTGCACGGTGCCGTCCGGATCGACCAGCCGCGCCGCGCCTTCCACGATGGTGCCAAATTCGATATAGCCCGTCGTGTTCGCCTGGAACACCCCGGCGGTGCTTTCCCAGACGCCCGCTTCCGCCTTGCCGGCGTTGCCTTCAAAGGCGGTGACGGTCTGAAAGGCCGCATCGCCCGAGATCGGGCGGCGGGGCTTGCCGGGCACCGGATTCTTCATCGGGCCTGCGTCGATGCGGACTAGCCGCGATGAATCGTGCTTCATGGCTTACCTATGCAAAGTTGTCTTGGGTTCAGTGCGCCGCCACCACCAACACCTCGGCCATGGCGCGGCTGACCGTGCGCATGCGGTGCGGCAGTTCGGAATCAAAGTAGACGGAATCACCGGTTTCCAGGCGGAACTGGCGTTCGCCCACCTGCACTTCGACGGCGCCTTTGAGCACCAGCAGGAATTCTTCACCGGGGTGCGGAAACACCGCCGTCGCATCGGGAAAGTCGCGCGGCGGATGCACCACAAACGGTTCCATCGCCTTGACCTTGCGACGCCCGGCCAGTGATTCGTAGTGGTATTGCACGCCCGGCCCGCCGCGTTGCAGCGCCTCGCGGTCGCCCACACGCACCACGCTGACCACTTCGTCTTGCGCGGCGCCGTCTTCGCCGACCAGTTGGGATACGCCCACGCCATAGGCTTCAGCCAGGCGCAGCACCGTCGAAATCGACGGTTCGCTCAGGCCGCGTTCCAGCTTGGACAGGTAGCTTTTGGTCAGCCCGGTGCGCTGCGCCAGCTGTTCCAGGGAAAGCGCTTGCTGGCGGCGCAGGGTGCGAAGGCGGGGGGGCAGGTCGATCATGGCGGGGGGTGGAAAATCGGACCGGTAAGAATGCCCGAAACCTGCGCCGCCGTCGAGCCGCCCTGCCCGGCCTGGCTGCCCGATCCGCGCCGCATCCTGCTCGCCTGTCCGGTCTCCTATCCGGCCGCCCGCTGCCTCGGGCTACGACAACACGTCCGGATGCGCGCGCAGCGCCCGGCGGGCGTAATACGAAAACCCCACCTGCGACCGCTTGGGCGTCAGGATCCAGTCATGCGCTTCGCGTCCCAACGCGGGCGGAATAGGCTGGATCTTGCCCGCCGACATCGCCAGCAACTGCATGCGCGCCGCGCGTTCGAACTGCAAGGCCAGCACGCAGGCCTCTTCCACCGACCCGGCCGCAATCAACATACCGTGGTGCGACAACAGAATCGCGCGCTTGTCGCCCAGCGCCGCCGAGATGATCTCGCCTTCTTCATTGCCCACCGGCACGCCCGGCCAGTCCTTCAGAAAAGCCACATCGTCGTACAGCGTGCAGTTGTCCATGTGCGACACCTCCAGCGGCACCTCCAGCATCGACAGCGACGCCACGTGCAAGGGGTGCGTGTGGATAATGCAATTCACATCGGGGCGCGCGCGATAGATCCACGAATGAAAACGATTGGCCGGGTTGGGCATGCCGCCGCCCTCTTGCACGCGCAAATCTTCATCCACCACCAACAGATTGCCGGCCGTGATTTCATCAAAGCCCAGGCCCAGCCGCTGCGTGTAATAGCGGCCCGCTTCGGGCGTACGCGCGGTGATCTGCCCCGCCAGCCCGGAATCGTGGCCGCCATCGAACAAGATGCGGCACGTCAGCGCCAGCCGTTCGCGCAAGCTCCATTGCGGCGTATCGAACTGGCGCTGCATCTCGGCTTGCGCACGCGCGATCAGTTCTTCTTTTCCCAGGTGCATCGTATCGGTCATCATGTCTCCGTCGTGCCGTCCTTCATCAACGGCGTAAATCCCGGCCGCGCACATGGGCGCGCTTGCCGGGGTGTCCATAGCATAAAGGGCGGCCGCGTCGCGACCGCCCGCCGGTCAATCCATCTTGATGTTGGCCCGCTTGACGATGTCGGTCCACTTGGCATTCTCGGCTGCGATAAAGCGCCGATATTCCTCTGCCGACCCCGTGTACAACTGCGTGCCCTGCGCCGCCAATCGATCCTTCAATTCCGCCGAGGCCAGCGTCTTTTGCAACGCGGCGTTCAAGGCGGCCACCACCTCGGGCGGCGTGCCCGCGGGCGCCAGCAACGCGTTCCACGAACTGATCTGCAAGGCCGCATCGCCCACTTCCGCGCTGGCGGGCACGGCGCTCGCCGACGCCAGCCGCTTGTCCGCCGCCACCGCCAACGCGCGCAACTTGCCCGAGGCCACGTGCGGCATGATGATCGGGCTGGCGTCCATCACCACATCCACCTGTTCGCCGATGGCCGCGTTGACTGCTTCGCTGCCGCTCTTGAACGGCACATGCACAATATCCACGCCGGCCGTCAGCTTCAACAATTCCAGCCCCAGATGCGGTGAACTGGCATTGCCCGCCGACCCGAAATTCAACCGCCCGGGATTGGCACGCGCGTAAGCCACAAACGCAGCAAAGTCCGCAGCCGGCAACCCGGCGCGCGTAGCCAGCACGAAAGGCGACCCAGACACCATGCCCACCGGCACGAACTTGCCGGCGTCGTAACTCAGCTTGCTGTAGATCAGCGGATTCACGATCTGCGTGCCCACGGTGCCCATGAAGACGGTGTAGCCGTCGGCCGGCGCGCTGGCCGCCAACTGCGCGGCAATCACCCCGCCGGCCCCGGGCCGGTTTTCAATGACGACGCTTTGCCCCAAGGCATCACCCATCCCCTTGCCCACCTGCCGCGCCACGATATCCGTGATCCCGCCCGCACCAAACGGCACCACCAGCCGGATCGGCCGATCGGGATACGCCGCATGCGCCCCACCCGCCCAGGCGGCCATTCCCGCCGTCACACACATCGTCGCCAGCGCGGCGAACTTGCCAAGCACCTTCATGTCATTCCCCTTGGACGGGCTTTATTTGCCCTAATGACACAAAGTGTCCTACAGAACATTGATTTTCCGCAAGGGGAATTTTGGATGGAGGGTGTATGAGGGGCGGCGAATAAAGTTCGCGCTTTTTGATGAAGTTTGCCTGTTGGGTTTGGCGGGCAACGTCTGCTATTGCGCGGGCAACATCTTTTCTTCTGTGCAGATGAACGGCCTGCGGGTTGGAGAAAGGCGAACTTCGCGTTAAGCGCGATTAAATTGGCGCGAGAGGCCAAGCCCGCAGATTCGGGGCTTTCCCTAAGGGCATTAGGCAAGGGCGACGGACGTCTCGAGGCACTCCGCTCTAGGTTGGGAGCGATAAGAGAAGAAAGCTGTCTTGTGTGGAAGGCCCGGAGGATCCTGCGGTCAGTGGCCGCTTTCGGGCCAGAAGAAGACATTGTCGTGCGCGGCGCTGGTTGACAGAATGCCCCCACAGTCCACCAGCGAGCGGACGTTTCTACGTGGTCGCCGCGCGTCGCTTCCTTGCCCACGAGTCGGCGCGGGAATGGTAAAGGAGACTAGAGAATCGCGCATTCAACTTGACGGGGGCCTCGTGCTAAAGGATTCGCCCCCCGCCCGACAGCGCTCCCGCGACCATGCGGGATTGGGCTACCTCAACGAGCCGAGTGCCTCGGTGATGAAAATCGGCGCCTTTTGGCTGTCTGGAAACTATTTCGCCAATTTATCTTTTCCTGCCTTGTTAGCCCTTCGCGTGATCTATTGCATCCTTTCACTGACTACACACCGCGACCATTCGGACGCTCACGCCAAGCTTGATCGACCAGTTCTGGCGTAATGGCTTCCCGTAGCACGCGTAACGCGTTGTCGGAAAATCGTGGATGCTTCTGAGATCCGAACTCGAACACCATGACGTTTGCCTGATCTTCGTCTATACGCAGAAAGTCGCGGACCGCCTTGGTCTTGTTGACCGACAGCCCCAACTTGGCCGCCAATGCGCTCGGACTCCAATGGTATTTCTTTTGAAGATCTACTTCACGGATAGCCGCGGCGCCTTCTGGGTCATCACCGGATATGTACCGAATAGCTGGCGCATCTGCCGATTTGGTGATTCGGACACGAATGGTGGGGCCTTCTCCTTCCACGTTCGTTGCTAAGGTCATCAACCGTGGGAACACCTGCTCTACCGGAGTGTCTTCTTTGATGGCACTCTCGATTCGATCCAGGTCACGCTTGGAAACCGCGACTTCCTCACTAACATGGGCCTCCATCGCAAGGAGGGCTGTAATTCGACCCCTGGCTTCGACTCGCGCTCTTCGACCAGGAGCAAGCAGTTCTCGAATCTGCTGGTATTCCCGATTCACTAGCATCAAGAAATCTGGAAGGGCTTGAGTAGACAGGGGAAGGACCCGTACCGGAAGGTTGTCAGCGAGAGTGTCTGCGAAGTGTTCAGTCAGAACTTCATCCAAGACGGTAATCAACGCCCTGGCGTTGATGTAAAGAGCGTCTTCTGGAACCACGATCAACCAGTGCTGAGCTTGGTCCCGCATCGCGTCGATGACGCGAACGGCCCCAGCTTGCGCTGCGCTCATCCACCCTTTGGACTGAGCAACGTTCAACGCCTTCTCGACACCGATGGAAGTGCCCTTTTCACTGTCGAAGACGTTCTGCCCCTTCTGAACCAACAATGCCTTGGTTAACATTTCACTGGCGTGCTGAAGCATGAGCAGGACAGTCTCTGGCCTTCCATCATCGTCGTGGTTATTGAATGCCTGAAGCCCTCGCTTCAAGGATGCGATAGCCTTGGCTTTCAGCGTCTTTGCTTCCCTTTTCAACTTCACAATTTCCCCCAATGTTTTGCTAGCTGCGGAAGCTAGATTGACGTAGCCGTTACTTATTGATCTTCCTCTATCAGCGTTGCAGCTTTGGGCTCATGGATTTAACCGTTGTAATCGAAATCACAGCGGGCCAGGATCTCCGTGGGCTCGTAGCTCCCATATCTACCACGTGAGCGACCGGCCTCCGAGATGAGGTGCAAGTGCTTTCGAGCGCGCGAGGCCAGGACGTACAATAGCTTGCTGGCTGCAACATCACCGTCGGAATCGCTGAAGTGGGGCACCATGCCCTGGAGAAGACCGAATGCAATGACTACGTCAAACTCCGCGCCCTTGACCCCGTGAATCGTCGACACGGTGATCCCGGTCCGTTCACGGAACACCTTCTTGAAGAACGAGAGATCGGTGATGTAGCCGGCGCCGGAGTTCTGCAGCCTCTCCAGCCGCGCCTGGGAGCTCGCAAAGAATGCCTCACGATGCTCCATCAGCGCGGGAAAAGCACGCATTTCGATCCCCAGGCGATTGAGCAACGCGGCGAACGCTTGATCCAGATACGCCAAGCCGTCTGTTTCGGTAATGGCGAGGGAGTTGGACTCCCGCAGCAGCGATCGCTGCGTGATCTTGGCCGTGTCGACGCCGAAATCTCGCAGGTCGGCAATGACGTCCCGGGCCCATCGCGTGCGTCGCACCAACATTTGGGGCGACGACTCCGTTAGCAAGATCTTGGAGAGTTTGAACCAGAAGTTGTCGGGATCATTGCTGAACGGCACCAATCCTGGGCCGTCGAACTGCTGCTCGGGGAGCTGCGCCACAAGTTTTCGGGTGGTAGACGCTAGCAAGACCCACCACGGCGCCAGCACGCAAATCTCTTCGGGTGCATGTCCTTCGGCCAAACTCTTTTGGATGAGCCTGACCAATTCATCGTGGAGGTGTTCGTGAGACACGAGTCGGTTGTAAGAAACTTGGCTCGGAAAGCCGACAATTTCCCCTGCACCCTCGATGTCGGTGGCGTGGACATTGAAGTTGGAAAAGTGCCCGATGATCCGGGCGCTTGAGCGGTAGTTCAAGCGCAGCGCCATCTCCCTAAGGGGGATGTCCGTGAGCACTCGAAAGTCCTCCACTGAAATGGCATAGCCGCCAAGCGAGCCGTAAATCGCTTGATTGGGATCTCCCACGATGAACGTCTTGGTGCTGCCGGCACCCGCCCGCAGGATGGCCCCCACCAGGTTGTATTGGATCCGCTTCGTATCCTGGTACTCATCGACGAGGATATAGGAAAAAACTTGCGAAAGCAGCGCTGCTATATGTGGCTGATTCCGCATTAGTACCTGGGAGTACCAGAGGATCAATTCGAAATCGATTCGTCTCGTGTCCGCCAATTCTCGAAAGTAGGCTGCCAGCACCTTATGGATCGTTTCATGCTTTCGTATGTCGGCGCACCCCAGCAGGTAATGGTCCTCTTCGAAGTAATAGTCGCAGTCATACACGGTCACGCCGCGGTACGGTGCGCAGAGCCGCTCGAGGATCTTCTCCCGGTCGTGTAGATCCAGGACCGCGTACCCACGCGCCAACTCAGGAACATAGATCGCGTATGGCTTGATGATCCATTCGAGACAGAACGAATGGATAGTCCCAATCCAAAGGGCGGTGGTGTCGACTCCAAGAGTTTCAACTCGCTCCTGAATCTCATCAGCGGCCCGATGGGTGTAGGTGATGGCCACGACGATGCGCTTGTCCGTACGTCGGGACAGTTCGTAGGCGATCTTGTAGGTCAGCGCGCGCGTTTTTCCGCTGCCCGGACAGGCGACCAGGAATACGCTCGATGGCTCTTCAACAGCGGCCGCTTGCTCTGCATTGAGCTCCGTGGCGTCCCAGACAAACATCAGGTCGGCCCGTCCAGGAACGCATGGGCCACGTCTCCTGGCAAAGCGGTCGCGGCCGCAGCGCGAAGGGTCGGTAGATCGAGCGCTGAGCGGCCAAAATATTCCACCTCAGCATTAAAGGCCGCCAAGCGCGGACGCGCAGCGGGATCTGTTGCCCACAGGCGGTTCATGCGATGCCGGAGGATTCGCATGACCAGCGGTCGCGAGAAGGGGCCATGCGCAAACAGCACGGCGTCTCGGATATAGCCGGGTACCACGGCTTGGTGATCCAGGGTTTGCGCGAGCAAGATGGCGAACCAACCCTTGCCTTCCTGCTCAGCCATAGTCAGGGTTCGGTAGCCACTTTGACGGATGAGGCCCGAGCGAAGGTCAGCCTTTGCCTGTGTAATCGTCGCCGGCGCCGTGTAGACCTTGTCTACGCTGCGCACAATCGCTTCATGATTGCCCGCCTTCACCAAATCCACCTCGAACGTGTGCGTGGCGTAGAAGCTTCGTACCCAGGCATTGCCTAAGCCAAATGCGTCTAGGTCGATCTTTCGCCGCGCTCCGGCCGTTTCCGACCCGATTGCCTTTCGCTTCCTGGCGGCCAAAGCGTCGTTATCCGCAGGATTCGGCGCAGTGTCGAAGAAGGGCCTATCTAGATCTGTGACGATTGCACACCGCTTGCGGATACGGGTGTCGTGGAACAGGACCGCGACGTTCTTGAACCCGGTGCTGCGGATGTTAATGACACTGAGCCCCAATTCATCAACGCTCAGGCCCAAAACCAGCTTGATGAGCGCAGGGATCAGGATCTCTTCCGCATCCCCTTCCACCAGAATTACGCTCTTGGCAAACAGCAGGTTGCTCCGCACTGCGTCCAAATATCTCTGGATGCTCGTCACCTGGGCAGGATTCAGGCCAGTCGCCGGTTGGTAAGCCTCACAGAACGCGCCGCGCCGCCCTAGGATGTTTACGTTGCTCACATTGCTCACTTCGGAGACGTGGGTCGAATGTGTTGTGTAGATCACCTGGGCATCGTCGTAGGCGATGCGATCAAACAGCGTCTTTTGGATATGCGTGTGGATATGCGCTTCAGGCTCTTCGATGAGCAGGAAGTTCGCAATAGCCATCTTCTCGCGCTGGTACTTAAACTCCAACAGTTTGAGGGTCAGGTAGATTAGGTTGGCACCGCCGAGGCTGAGCTCGTTGATCGTCCCTTCATACCCATCCTCCGCTTCCCCGACGAACAGCCGCAGCGACTGGAAAAGCTGCTCCGCGTCTTCCGGCAGGTCCGACCGGATCGACAACGACGTCGGGGAGTAGGTCTCGCCGGCGGTGTCCTTGATCGTCTGGCGAATGTGCATGCGCACCGCCTGCACATCCTCAAGCCCTTCGATGGAACCATTGAGATCTCGTACCTTACCCACTATGGGGACAAGTGCCGCCGCGTCAATCTCGCCGCTCTTGCTCTTCAGCAGAGTAAGCAGCGGATTGGTGCGGTTGTTGTGAAACTCCGCTACGACGTCGCGAAGCGCCTGGATGAAGGTGAGTGACACCTCCTTGGTGACCGACAGGAAGCCGGGCACCTTCGCGCCAAGTTCAGGGAACTCGGTCTCGTCGGGAAACTCGCACAGGTCGAAATCCCCTACGATCCGCTGGTACACCTCCGGGTCGCTGAAATCCGCGCTGCTGCGACCAGTGAATATGGTCTCGTAATCAGCGATCGTGATGCTGTCACGGACGGCCTTCAACCCAGCGAAGTCAAAGGAGTCGAGAGCCGCCAGCTTCAAACGGATTTCCTTCTTGGGGCGGAAAATCAGGTTGTAGGTGGCCTTGGAGATCGGTCCGGCGTGAATGCCCGCGGTGCCGTGCAAGAACAGAGCCTGGACCGCTTCATCCGGGCTGAGGTTCTCGAACTCCATACTGATGATGATCCAGTGGCCCTTCCAATAATCCAGCGCGCGGCTGAAATCGGATTCGTCCAGCCGATAAGCTGCGCGGACCATGTTGTCGTCCAGGAGCAGCCGAATGGCGCGAAGGACGTTGGACTTGCCCGCGCCGTTCTCTCCGATGACCGTATTGACACCACGCTGAAACGCCAGCTTGGTGCTCTTGAAATTTCTAAAATTAACCAGCGTAAGCTTGGAGATGTGCATATCTTTGACCCTCATTCCTCCCGGGACGCCAGTGTCTATTTGTAAAATAACGTAGCATACTCCGTTGCTTGCGGGGTGCGTCAAACTGTATGACCATCGGCGCATCGACTGGCGACGCATGGCCGCGCCGCGTGCTTGGCTAAGATTCAGCGCTTTAAGTCTGCAGCTAGCCGGGACCACGGCCGCCACAGCAGCGATGGCTTACCGTAGGTGCTCCCGAGCGATGAATCGTCGGCACGCAGACGCACACAAAGCCGCTAATGACCCCGAGCGTCAGGGAAGTCGGGCGCCAGTCAGCGACCATTCCAGTCCCGCAGCAGCGGTGTTCAAACCACGCCGCAGGACTTCCACCACGTCAGATCTCCGTCTGCTCGGAGATCTCAACAGCGTCATACTGGGGAGCGCCGTCAGATACGACAGGTCCGATCGACCGGTCAAGGAGGACGAGATTCAGGGCGCCGAATGTCGGTTTAGGGGCGGAAGCCGACGTCCGCGATAGTCGGCGTGCGGCCAGGAGCGGACACGGGCCGCGCCTCAACTGAGCCTCGCCGCGAAGCTGCGTCGGCCCGGGTGAATTGCTAATGCTCATGTGGTACCGCAACCACAGCCGACGCCATGTTCATATCCATATTCATCAGCTTTTGGATGCCGTATTTAGCGCGCAAGTAACTCAACACAGCCCCGCTGTCTCGGCGATCTACAGGACCATCTACGAGCATCGCCTCAGCCGCAGCCTCCTGAGCGACGGGATCAACGAGGCCCGTGACTAACCTTTTAGCAAACGGGCTATCACGCAGACTCGTCCAGCGAGTTGAGAAAGGGTTGAGGCAGAGGCGAACCGTGGCAGTTCCTTGGTCTGCTACCACCAGGTAAGCACCATCAATGTCCTGATGCCGGAAGAACTCGCTGTTGTAAAAGAAGAAGCAATCCTGAAGCGGAGATCTCCGGTCTACGTCGAATGTCTTTGTTGCTCCGTATAGCGTGCTGTAAGCCTGATGGTCCTTAGTCTCCCGGTCAAACCCAACCGATGTGAACCAAATAACGCGAGCGTCGTGCTGTACATCTGCGCCTGTGGATCTCAACTGCTTTGCGGCTTTTCCGATGATCCCTGAGACGCGATTGTTGGGGCTTAGAGGAGTAGTCGAGCCATAAACTTGACCGCTCTGTATTGATGCCATCCGAGCTGCCGCGCTCTCCGGATTCTCCAGCTTCGTCTTCTCTTCGATCAAAAGGCGGAATCCATCTAGAACTGCTAGCCAGTCCGACTCCTCCTTCTGCGAAGTCGGTACTGATTCAACTGTTGCCCCCCAATGCTCTAGGATAGCTTCCGCGATTGAAATGGTTGACATGAGTGTTACCCCTTAATTAATCCGCCCTTACCTACAACGCACCGCCCATGGCGCGCCGTGCTGTGATACGGCTGGATCTTAGTGTGCGCCGGCTAGGTCAACAATCCGATTCTCAATCGGATTCGGCGGCCTGTGGGAATACACCTGGTGAATGTCGGCAATGGGTCGGTAGCGGACAGCGTCCCCTCTACACGAAACCAGAGCAGCGTGCAGCTCCACCGCGCCAATCCTTGCCCGCCAAATCGGCGGCAAGACGCCTGGCTGGCGTCCGCCGCGCGCCGGGCTCGCCTTAATCGATGACAATATTCTCCCGCTTCACCACATGAGACAGCTGATCGACCTCACGCCCGATGCGCGTGGACAATTCCTTCGGATTGCTCATGACGACGCTACCCTGCGCACTGAGTGAAGACTTCGCAGCGGGCTGTTCCATTGCAAGCTTGGACTGCTCGTACAAGGTGTCGACGATCTGGGCTGGGGTGCCTGCCGGGGCGAACAGGCCCAGCCAGAAAGTGACGTCGATGTTTGGATAGCCTGCCTCGGCCATCGTGGGGATATCCGGCATTTGGGAAATCCGTTGCTTCTGCGTGACCGCCAGGGCTTTCAACTTGCCGGCTGCCACTTGCGGTGCGCTGGCCAGCGTATCGAAAGACGTGTTCACCTCGCCCGCCATGACCGCCATGCTTGCTTGCGAGGCCGACTTGTAAGGGACATGGGTGGCCTTGAACTGCGTGTCGTTGCTCAGTTGCGCAAACGCCAGATGGGCCAGGTTGCCTTGACCTCCCGACCCATAGGTGAGATCGCCCGGATTCTTTTTGGCGTACTCAACCAGGTCCTTGACCGACGCGATGGCGTGCTTCTTGGCCCATTCGGGGTTGACGTTCAGAATGAACGGCGCGTCCAGTACCAGGGCGATGGGCGCGAAATCCTTGGTCTTGTACGGGGAGTTCTTGTAGATCAAGGGGTTGACGGTGATGCTGCTGCTGTTGGTGGTCAGCAGCGTGTAGCCATCCGGCGCCGAACGGGCCACCTCGGCCGCCCCGATCGATCCATTGGCGCCGCCCTTGTTTTCCACGATGACGGGCTGCTTGAGCGTCTTGGACAAAGAGTCCGACAGCAGGCGAGCCATCGTGTCCGTGATTGAACCGGCCGGAAACGGCACGATGATCTTGATGGCTTTGGTGGGCCATGCTTTGTCCTGCGCGAACGCGGCGGTAGCCCCCAAGCCCAATGCCGAAGCCACGGCAAGGTGCGCGGAAGTGATGAGGAAGTGACGGCGGGAATCGGATGTAGCCATTTTTTGTCTCCACGAGGTTAGGTCTTGTGCATTGCGTCGTGCTTGCGGGGCTTGTCAGGCCGCCTTTCTGGTTGCGGTGTTTCCGATGATTCCGTCGCGCTCCAGCGACTGCTGCTGATCCACGCTCATGCCCAGCACGCGCGAAAACACATCGCCATTGTGCTGCCCGAGCGTAGGCGCCGGACGCACCGCCGCGACCGTAGCGTCCGGCTCCCTGAACCAGGGCGTGGTCGCCAGAAACTCGCCGATATAAGGCCGGGAAGTCGCCTTGAAAAACTCACGGGCTTTCAGATGCGGGTCATCGAGCAGCGTCCAGACCGGTTTGACTTCTCCTGCGCTGATGCCCGCCTGTTGCAGTTCGGTCATTGCGCTTTGTGCGGAGCGCGCGCGGGTCCATGCGTTGATCCTGCGGTCTATCTCTTCCTGCCGGGTCCGTCGGCCGGCCGCCTTCTCCAGAGCAGGGTCCCGGGCAAGATCAGTTGCCTGCATGACCGCCAGCAATGCCTGCCATTGCGCATCGCTCGTGATGCTCACCACCACCCAGGCGTCATCGCCCGCGCACGGGTAAATCCCCTGCGGGGCATGAAGAGGATGCGCATTGCCGATGCGGGGCGTGGTGTTGCCGTGCACCGATTGTTCAATGACGAACGGCGCTGTCATGGGCAGCATGCATTCCACCTGAGACAGGTTGACGTGGCGCCCCTTGCCCGAGCGCTGCTGCTCGAACAGCGCCAACAACGCTGCCGCCCCCCCGTTAAAGCCACCCACGGGATCACCATAGGCGTAGGAGGTCAGCGCCGGTGGGTCCTGCGCGAAACCGGTGTGATGGGGCAGGCCGCTGGCCTGCTCCAGCGTGCCGCCATAGGCCCTGATCGTGCTCCATTCATTGCCCGACCCGAATGCCGGCATGGACACCATGACCAAGCGCGGATTGACCTGGGACAGCACGGCGTAGTCCAGCCCAAGTTTGGGCAGCACCTCGGTCGAGTAGTTCTCGATGACGATATCGGCCTTGGCCACCAGATCGAGCAGGACCGCACGCCCTTGCGCGCGGGTCAGATCAAGCGTGATGCCCAGCTTGTTGCGGTTCATCAGCGCAAAGTTCGAGTTCTTTTCGTACAGCTTTTCTTGATAGAACTCATCGGTGTAATGCGTGCCCCGCCACCAGTCCGGATAGCGCGTGCTTTCAACCTTGATGACTTCCGCGCCAAAGTCCGCCAGCGTCCTTGCCGCCAATGGCCCGGCCCACCCCATCGTCAGATCGACCACGCGGATGTTTCGTAAGGGCAGCGCGCCCGGCGCAGCCGGGGTCAAGTCGGCGGCCGGCGTCAGGCTCTGCACGTCGCGGTAGCGGGGGCCGTCAGCGTCCAAACGCGCTGCCTTGCCGCCCGGCAAGGGGCCCGCATCGCCCATGGGCAGCGGAACGACAGGCCCCTCGAATTCGGCTGCGCCCACCGTGACGGGAACAAAAGCGCCGCGTTCGCGATGCACGCTTTGTTCAAGCAGTTCTGCCATGGTCGGCACGATGACAGCGGGAAATTTTTCCTTGCGCAGCACTTCGAACCATTCCTGGGCTGTCCTGGCGCGCAGGCTGGGAATCAGGAACGCATCGATTTCGTCGGCATGGACCATACGGGTCGGCCCGCTTGCAAACCGCGGATTCGCTGCCCGGTCCGGGTGGCCGATGGCCGCGCACAGCGCAGCCCACTGCGGACCGGTATGGGCGAACAGCCCAATCCAGCCCTTCTTGGTCTCGTAGATGCCGGCAGGATGCGTCGTGCAGAACCGGTTGACACCCAGCCTGGCCAAGGGATGCCGGCCATCCTGCACCATGCCGGCTTCCATCTCGACCAGCGAAAACGCAATCTCATGGATGCTCAGCAGATAACGCCGGCTGCCGTCGGATCGTCCCAGCAACGCGGCGGTCGCGCTTGAGAATGCGGCGACACCGGCGGCAATGGCGGTCTGAATGTCGTGCGGCAGATGGGGAGGCCCCTGCTGTGCACCGCTGCAATACACCGCGCCGGCCAGGGCGCGGCACACGGCCTCGGTCCCCGCGAAACCACGGTAGGGTCCGGACTCACCGAACCAGGTCAGACAGACTTCGATCGGCACATTGCCCTGGCCGTCATTCCCATCGCCGGCGTAGGCGGGGCGCTTCAGGACCTCCAAGCCTTCGTCCAGGGCGCGGGCGTCAAGAATCACATCGCATGTCCGCGCGATCCGTGACAGCCACGCGGCATCCGCGCCTGTCTTTCCTTGTCGTGCCACGCTGCGCTTGTTGGTATTTAGCCAGGCATGCAAGGCGCTTGCGGGCTCGTCATTGGCCTCGTTCAACAGGGGCGGCAGGCGGCGCAGCGTGTCGCCGTCGGCGTCCTCCAGCTTGATGACCTCGGCGCCAAAATCCGCAAAGAGCTTCCCGGCATAAGCCACTGCCGCGCCGCAGCCGATTTCCAGCACGCGCACCCCGGCGAAGGCGAGCCGGCTTTCAGATGTATGCATCGTCGCAACCTGTTCCAAAACACTTGCCCCGATCACCAGGTATCGACAAAGGCGCGGCGGGCCCGGCCGGCGCGCAAAGAGGCCGACGCGATGCCTTGGCGTATCCACGTGCGGGTCTGCGCGGGGTCGATGACTGCGTCGATCTCCGTCGTGGACGCGACATTGATGGCGTGCCCGCGTTCGTAGGCGCGAGCCACCAACTCGTCGTAAAGCGCCTGGCGCTGTGGCCCCTCGGGGACGTTCTCAAGCTCTTTCTTGAAGCCCAGCCGGATGGAGCCTTCCAGGCCCATGGGGCCGAATTCGCCCGTTGGCCACGACACCGCGCAACTGGCCGAGCGAAAGCCCCCGCCAGCCATGGCCATGGCGCCCAGGCCGTAGCCCTTGCGCAAGGCAATTGCCAGGATGGCGACGCGCAGCTTGGCCGCGACCACGAACATGCGCGACACATGCCGCACTTGTGCCTTGGCCTCTTGCTCTGGCCCGACCATGAATCCCGGCGTATCGATCAACGAAATAATGGGCAGGCCGTGGATATCGCAAAGGTTCATGAAGCGTGCCGCCTTGTCGGCCGCATCGGCGTCGATGGCGCCTCCCAGGTGATGCGGATTGTTGGCGATGATCCCGACAGGCTGCCCTTCCACACGAGCCAGCGCGGTGTGCATTCCCAGGCCGAATCCCGAGCGCAGCATCAATACGCTGCCTACGTCGGCAATGCCTTCGATGGCCTTGCGGCTGTCGTAGACGCGCAGGCGATTCTCGGGCACCACATGACGAAGGTGGCGCGGGTCGGGCGCCACCCAATCCTTGGTGCGGCCCTGGAACATGGACAGATAGTGCTTGGCCGCCGCGACGGCCTGCGCCTCGTTGTCGACCAGGATGTCGATGACGCCATTGGCGAACTGCACCGGCGCGGGGCCAACGTCCTCCGGCCGGAAGATGCCCAGTCCTCCGCCTTCGATCATCGCCGGGCCGGCCATGCCGATGTTGGCGCTCTTGTCCGCGATGATGACATCGCAGACCCCTAGAAAGGCGGCGTTGCCCGCGAAACAGCGTCCCGAAACAATGCCTAGCAAAGGCACTTCGCCACTGAGTTCGGCCAGCGCGGCGAACGACGGCTGATACAGCCCGGACACGAACGGAAAATCCACATCGCCCGGCCGCCCGCCTCCGCCTTCGGCAAACAACACCATCGGCATTTCGTCGCGGCGCGCACGTTCCACCAGCCTGTCGGTCTTGATGTGGTTGCGTTTGCCCTGCGTGCCCGCCAGCACCGTCGCGTCATAGGCCATCACCCCGGTCAGCGACCCGTCGTAGCCGAATGCGTCGCCGTTGACGTTGCCAATGCCGGTGACTATGCCGTCCGCGGGCGTGTTGGCGATCAGGTCTTCCTTGCTGCGGCGGCTGGCCTGCGCGGCAATGACCAGCGCGCCAAACTCCACGAACGAGCCTTCATCGCACAGGTCGTCCACGTTCTCCCGTGCGGTGCGCTGCCCTCGCGAACGGCGCTTGGCCACGGCCTGCGGGCGCGCGTCATCGTAAAGCGACGCATGGCGGTCGAGCACGGCTTGCAGGTCAGGGCGCACCGCGTCCAGATCGATCGCGTCTGTCACGACATCGGTGTCGTCACCACTCGATTCCTGCTCCAGCAAGACCAGGATCTGGCCTTCAAGCACGTTGCCGCCACTGGCGGCCGGCACCTGGACGACCCTGCCATTGAAGTCGGCGACGACGGTGTATTCCATTTTCATCGCTTCGATCACGGCGATGGGTTGGCCCTTGAGCACGACCGCGCCAGCGCTCACGGACATCTCGACCAGGCGGCCGCTTAGCGGCGCGCGCGATGCCGACAGCCCTTCGGGCAGCGCGGCCTGCGCTGCCTGCGGCAAGTTGGCCGCCGCCGCGCTGCGCCCGCCCGAATCCCCGATCAGGCTGTCCTTGGCCTGCTGCTCCTTTGCGTACTGCTCGGCCGCTGCAAGCAGTTCCCCGAGGATGGCCTCGATGTAGCGCGTATGGTTGCGCTGCGACAGGAAGTCCTCGCGGGCCACAAGCGCCTGCAAAAGATGGATATTCGTCGCGACACCGGCAATGCGGAACTCGGCCAGGCAGCGGCGCAAGCGCCGCACCACGCCCGAGAAATCGTCATTGCTGCTGAACACGATCAGCTTGGCCAGCAGCGTGTCGAACGCCGGGGCCGGCGCGTAGCCGCTATAGGCATGGGTGTCGACGCGCACTTCGGGGCCGGCGGGCGGCTCAAAACGCGCCAGCCTGCCGTGTGCCGGGCGTGCCATGCCCGTGGCATCGGTCGATTCTGCATTGATGCGCACCTGGATGGCGTAACCGTTCAGCCCCGGCGGGTTGGCCGGGTCCACGCCCAGTTCGGCCAGGCGCTTGCCCTGCGCGACGCCGATCTGCAAGGCCACCAGATCCACCCCCGTGACCTGCTCGGTGATCGTATGTTCGACCTGCAACCGGGGATTGGCTTCGATGAACACAAAGTCCGTCTGCACCCCGTGCTCGTTCTCTTCGACCAGGAATTCAAAGGTGCCCAGGCTGCGGTACTCCACCTTGGCCGCCATTTTCTTTGCCGCGGCAAGAATGGCGGCGCGCAGCTGGGCGCTTAGCACCGGGCTGGGCGCGATCTCGACCACTTTCTGAAAGCGGCGCTGTAGCGTGCAATCCCGATCGCCAAGCGCGACCACCGACGCCCCATCGCCGGCAATCTGCACTTCGATATGACGCGCGCGATTGACCAGACGTTCCGCGTACAGCGCGTCCACGCCAAAGGCCGACATGGCTTCCGACCGGCAGCGGGCATAGCGTTCGGCGATATCGGCTTTGGACTTGACGACGCGCATCCCGCGCCCGCCGCCTCCGCCGACCGCCTTGATGACGATCCCGACCCCGCCCTGCTCGTCGAAGAACCGTTCGACGTCCGCAAGGCTTGCACCGCCCGGCGTGGCGGGCATGACGGGCACGCCGCATTCGCGGGCCAGTTGCAACGCGCGTCCTTTGTCTCCGAACAGGGCAAGGTGATCGGCATTCGGGCCGATGAACGTGATTCCCGCCGCATCGCAAGCCAGGGCAAAATCCGCCCTTTCACTCAAGAAGCCATACCCCGGATGGATGGCATCGCAATGCTCGGCCATGGCTACGGCAATGATGGCGTCGATATCGATATAAGCCGCCGGACCGGAGCCGGTCAGCGCAACCGAGGTATCCGCAACAATTCGATGCCTGGAGTTTGAATCGTCCTGGGAATACACCGCGACGCTTTCCAACCCAAGGTCGCGCACCGCGCGAATGACTCGCACGGCGATTTCGCCACGATTGGCAACCAACACTCTTTTCATAGCGATCCTATGTCTCTGCTCTAACTCTTATGCTCAAGTTCTTCGGCTGCTGCCCCTAGCCCTTGCATGTTCCTGCCAGACGAGGCGCGCCCGCGGGCAGGCCCCGATAGGCATTAACATGCAAGCGGATACGCGCAATCGCAGCCCGGCTTGATCCGGCGGTTGTCGTTAACTTGGTGAGGATGGTAGGAGTCGTGCCACAGCCGCACAATTCACATTTTTCTCTGACCCCTATAGCCGTTCGGCATGTGTCTCGATAAAAGCAGGCGGAAATGGAACTCAGGCAATTAAGAACGGTTTTGGCGATCGCGGAAACCGGCAGCCTCACCAAGGCGGCGGAACTGCTGCACGTTGTGCAGCCCGCCCTGTCCCGGCAGCTCAAGCAACTGGAAGACGAACTGGGCACTGCGCTTTTCGAGCGCAACCGGCTTGGAATGGTGCTGACGGTGCCAGGCCGCCGGTTTGTCGATCAGGTGCGGGTTTCCCTTAAGGGGCTCAATGAAGCCCGGGCCGACATCGGCGCTGCAAAATCGGATTTGCTTGGCACGGTGTCCATCGGCATGCTGCCCGGCCTGGCGGCCCCGCTTGCCGGCCCGCTCGTCATCGCGTTGCAGCAGCAGTATCCCAATCTGCGCGTGCGCATCGCCACCGGCTTTTCGGATTTCCTGCAAGAGGGGCTGGAGGGCGGCAAGCTTGATATCTGCCTGATGGGCGACTATCTGCAATCCGAACTTCTGCAGACCTCGCCCGCTTATTCCGAACCCATCTACGTCTTCGGCCTGCCAGGATCCGGATTATCCGAAGACACCCCGATGACGCTCGAGGCCGTCTCCAGAATGCCCATGGTGGTGCCGGAAGCGCGCAGCTTGCGCAACGTGATAGACCGCGCCTGCACCATCCTTGGCGTCAACCTGAATCTGGTTGCCGAGTCGGACAGCACCGCGGTCATTCTTGATCTGGTGTTACGCGGCGTCGGCTACACCATCCTGCCCGTCATTCCCATCATGACGATGCTGGCCGAAAAGCGCATCGAAGGCGCGCCCATCATCAGCCCCACGCTGCAACGCACCGTGATCATCGGCACCGCCGTGCTGAACCGCAACCCCCGCATCGTCAATGTGCTGCACGCCGAGCTAATCCGCCTGCTCGAGCCCTACATCAAACAGTTCGAGTACGTCGGCGTACGCTGGCTGGCTGATTGAATACATCCCTCTGCCTGCAACGTCCGCGTACACCCTCCGCGTACACCCTCCGCGTGCCCCCTCTGCGCGGCACCCGGCACGCACCGGGCCACGGCCCAGCTATGCTCAATCGCTATGACCCTCGTCAAAATTAGTTAATTGTCCCGAGACGGGTCGCCCCCCTAAGATCATTCCCGCGTCGTGGCATCGCCAGCAGACAAGCCATGCACCCAACGGGTGTATGCCCCGTCCGCCTGCCGGCCGGCCGGGGCCAGGAATCTTGGGAGGCGAATGTGCAGAATTCCTCTAACAGCACACACACAGCGGGCGACGAGGCAGTCGGCCCGGAGCAGTACTTCCAGCGCATGCTCGAACAAGGGCAGTTCATGATTCAGCGCTGCGAAACCACCGGCCGCGCCGTTTTCTATCCTCGGGCCATCTCCCCTTATGGCGGCGGACGCCTGCGCTGGGAAGCGGCCAGTGGCGGCGGCACCATCTATTCGACCACTGTGGTGCGCCAACGCCCCGAACGGGGTGGAAATTACTGCGTCGTCCTGGTGGACCTTGAAGAAGGGCCGCGCCTGATGAGTACCGTTGTCGACATGGATCCGCTTGCGGTGACGATCGGCATGCGAGTCCGTGCAGAAGTGCGGCGCCAGTCCTCTGGCGTGCCGCGCGTGGTGTTCGTGCGCGCGGACTGACCGCGTGTGGTGTCTGTGCGCGCGGGCTCACCGCGTGTGGTGTCTGTGCGCGCGGGCTGACCGCGCGACGCCTGTTAATTGGAATGACTTGATGGCTACTAGTACAAGAGGGGCCTCGGCAATTGTCGGGGTCGGCACCACGCCTGGCTGGAACAGCCCCGGGTTCTCGGCGTTGGATCAGCTCGGCATCGCCGTTCAGGCGGCGGCGGCCGATGCGGGCATCGGCGTGAACCAGATCGACGGCTTGTTCACGTCCACCCTGACGCATTTCATGCCCGCCCTGTCCGTGGCGGAGTATCTCGGCATCCATCCGACCTATATGGATGGCACCAACATCGGCGGCTCCTCATTTCTTGCCCACCTGTTGTCGGCCACGCTTGCCTTGCAAGCCGGGCTGTGCAAAGTGGCCTGCATTTGCTATGGGTCGAACCAACTGTCGGCGGGCGGCAAGCTGACCACCCTGACCGAGCCCGCCCCCTGGGAGGCGATGTATTCGCCGCGCAACCCCATCAGCGGCTACGCCTTGGCGACCGCACGCCACATGCACCAGTACGGAACCACGCGCGAGCAGCTGGCCAGCGTCGCGGTCGCCGCGCGCCAATGGGCGCAGCTCAATCCTGCCGCCCACGAGCGCGGCCCCCTGAGCATCGCCGACGTTCTGAATTCCCGGCCTATATCCGACCCGCTCACGCTGCGGGACTGCTGCCTGGTGACGGACGGCGGCGGAGCGATGATTCTGGTCGCCGCGGAGCGCGTGCCGGAATTTGCCAACACGCCGGCCTATGTCCTGGGTGTCGGCGCGGCAACCACGCATCGCCAAATTTCAAGCATGGAAGACCTCACGGTCACCGGTGCCGTGCGATCCGGCCAACGCGCCTTCGAGATGGCGCGCGTCGCACCGCAAGAGATCGACGTCCTGCAACTCTATGACGCATTCACCATCAACCCGATTCTGTTTCTTGAGGACCTGGGCTACTGCGCCAAGGGCGAAGGCGGCGCGTTCGTGGCGTCAGGCGTGACCGCGCCCGGTGGCGCACTGCCGGTCAACACCAACGGCGGCGGCCTGTCCTGCAATCACCCGGGCATGTATGGCATTTTTGCGGCCATCGAAGCGGTGCACCAGATCCGCTGCTCCGCAGGCGCCAGGCAGGTTGACGGCGTCGATCTGGCCCTGGCTCACGGCAATGGCGGCCAGTTGGCCAGCCAGGTCACGGCGATTCTCGGATCGCGCGCCACCCTGTAATCGTTGAAACCGCGGACACACTCATGAGCACCACCACCAGCACGCCAGTCGTCACCCACCATCCCTTCGTGGCCGAACGTCAATTGCACAAGCCCCCGTTTGCGGCCAAGGCCAGGTCCGTCAACCGAGCGGCGGTGATAGGCGCCGGCACGATGGGCGGCGGCATTGCGATGTGCTTCGCCAACGCCGGCATACCCGTGGTGCTGCTGGAAAAAGACGCCGAGCGCCTCAGCCAGGGCATGGCGCGCATCAAAGAAAACTACGCCAACTCCGCGCGGCGCGGCCGGCTCAGCGCAGATGAGGTCGCACAGCGTCTCGCCTGCATACAGGGCAGCACGCGCTTCGAGGATCTGGCCGACGTGGATCTGGTCATTGAAGCGGTGTTCGAGGAAATCGGGCTCAAACACGAGATATTCAAGACGCTCGATCGGCTCTGCAAACCCGGCGCCATCCTGGCCTCAAACACTTCTTTCCTGGACATCGACGCTATCGCGAGCGCCACTCAGCGGCCCCAGGACGTGGTCGGCATGCACTTTTTCAGCCCGGCCAACGTCATGCAGTTGCTGGAAAACGTGCGCGGCTCCGTCACCTCGGACGACGTGTGCGCTACCGTCATGGACGTGGGCCTCCGCCTGGGCAAGGTCGCCGTGCTGGTGCGGTCCTGCGACGGATTCGTCGGCAACCGCATGTTGGCCAAGCGTACGCGCGAAAGCTATTTCCTGCTCCAGGAAGGCGCCTCGTTCTTTCACATCGATCGTGTGCTGCGCGACTTCGGCCTTCCGATGGGGCCGTTCGCCATGGCGGATCTGGCAGGGTTGGACGTGGGCTGGCGCAATCGCCAGAGCCGCCTGCAACGCCTGACGCCGCGCGAGCGGCAGTGCGACATGCTGGACCGCATGGTCGCCGCGGGCCGGCTGGGCCAAAAGACCCAGGGCGGTTTCTACGACTATGACAGCGACCGCAAGGCCACCCCATCACCGGCTGCCGAAGCACTGGTCACCGCACACCGCGCCGCCTCAGGCAGACAAGCGCGGCACATCTCCGACGAGGAAATCCTGGAGCGCTGCCTGTACTCGATGATCAACGAAGCCGCCTATATCCTGGAAGAGAACATCGTCGAACGCGCCTCCGACATCGACGTCGTCTGGCTCAAAGGCTACGGATTTCCCGCCTATCGGGGCGGCCCGCTGTGCTATGCGGACCAGATCGGCCTGCCTGCCATTCTGGCGGGGCTGCGCAAGTATGAAGCCGTGCACGGCTCCCAATACTGGAAGCCGGCCAATCTCATCGTCAAGCTCGCTCAGGAGGGGCGAGGCTTTCGCGATGGCCCTGCCTGAATCCGTGCACACGCAATAAAAGAGAGCACGTCTACGCTGTTCCGGAGGGATGCAGGCACTGTCGATACATGACCTGTGTGGGCAGCTCGGCGCACCGACAGCGCCAACACCGAAGCCAAGGCGTTCGCACATAAAGCGAATCTTGTTCCGTGCGCTCAGGGGCAGGGGTGCCGTCGCACCCGCCGCACCGCCCCCCCCTTCCCTGAAAAACTCAACCCTCTCCGTCCCGCACCGCCAGCGCCTGCTCGAAAAACGAACTGAGCAGGCGGCTTTCGCGGCGTTCTTTCAGGCAGTAGAGATAGGTCTCCGTGCGCACCGGGTCCCCTTCTATGCGGATGGCGCGAAAGCGGGCGTCGGGAATGAATTCGGCCTCTGATACCGTGCCCAGGCCCAGCCCGCGCGCCACGGCTTCGCGCAGGGCTTCGCGGCTGCCGATCTCCATCACCGGACGTGGCCGCACATTGGCTTGTTCCAGCACGGCCTCCAGGGCGGCGCGTGTGGTGGACCCGGCTTCCCGTTGCAGCAAGGGTGCGTCATGCAGGGCGGACAGCGGCACGCTGTCGAAACGCGCCAGGGGATGGGACACGGGCGCGAACAGGATGACGGCATGACTGGCGTAATGCTCCGCGCTCAGGCCCGGCTCGTCGCGCGCGCCGGCCAGTACCGCGATGTCGGTCACGTAGTTTTCCAGGTCGGCCAGCACCTCGGCGGAATTGCCGACCCGTATCGACATGTCCACGCCTGGGTAAAGGCGGTGGTAGGCGTCCACCATTTCAATCACATGAAACGGGCCCACCGCGCCGATACGCAGCTTGCCCGTGTTGAGCTTGCCCGCATCATGCAGCAGGTTGAAGGCGTCCAGTTCCAAGGCGCCCAATTGCTGGGCCACCGGCAGCAGCGCCAGCCCGACCTGCGTCAGTTGCGCACCGCGTCCACGGCGATGGAACAGTTCCACGTCATGCTGCTTTTCCAGTGCCTGGACCTGCGTGGTCAAGGTGGGTTGCGCCAAGCCCAGCGCGCGGGCTCCGGCGCTGAAACTTCCGTGACGCGCGACGGCCAGAAAGGCGCGCAGGCGGGCAACCGACATATAGGTTCCATCTATGGATGAGTGATGAAACGGATGCTAAATCGATAATATGAAGGACATGTGACATCCCTAAGCTTCCTGGCATTCCCTTCCACCACGCCAGGATGCTTGCCATGAAAGCCCCCCTTCGCATTACCGCCCGCCGTTCTTTCACCGCCGCCACCGCCGCGATCGCGCTTTGCCTCCTGGGCGCCACGGGCGCCAACGCAGCGCAAGACACACTCACCATCGGGCTGATTCCCGCCGAAGATTCGCAGGCGATGATCGAATCCAGCAAGCAAGTGATCGAGCAGTTGCAGCAACAGACCGGCATGAAAGTGAAGCCGTTCGTGGCAACCGACTACAACGGCATCATCGAAGCGCTGCGCGCCAAGAAGCTGGACGTTGCGTATCTGGGACCGTTCTCGTACGTGCTGGCGGCGTCGGTCGCCGATGTCGAGGCGTTCTCGGTAGCCGTGACCAAGAAGTCCGGCAAAAGCGCCTACAAGAGCTTGATCGTGGTGCGCAAGGACAGCGGTATCAATAGCGTGGAAGGCCTGAAGGGCCACACCTTTGCGTTTGTCGACCCCAGCTCCGCATCGGGCCATCTGTTTCCCAAGTCCGGGCTTGAGCAAGCCGGTTATGACCCCGCCAAGTTGTTCTCGCGCGTGGTGTTCTCGGGCTCGCACGATGCCAGCCTGCTGGCCGTGGCCAACAAGAAAGTTGACGCTGCCGCCGTGGCCGACCGCATCTACGCCAGCGCCATCGCGAAAGGCCAGCTGCGCCAGGATGAGTTGAGCGTCGTGTGGAGGTCCAGCGATATCCCGGAATCGCCCATGGTCTGGCGCAAGGACCTGAACCCCGCCGTCAAGGAAAAGGTGGCGCGCGCACTGGCCAATATCAAGGACGTGCCGTGGGGCGACCAAGGCATGCTCAACGGATTCCAGCCCACCACCGACGCCGCCTATAACGTGGTTCGCGACACCGCCAAGGTGCTCAAGCTGGACCTGCGGAGCATGAAATGATCTCGCTGCGCGGCCTGACCAAGCGCTACGGCGCCAACGACGTGCTGCGCGGCGTGGATCTGCAAGCGGACGCCGGCGAATTCCTGGTGATACTGGGACAGTCCGGCGCGGGCAAGTCGACGCTGTTGCGCTGCATGAACCGCCTGGTCGAGGCGGACGCGGGCGAGATGACCGTGGCGGGTATCAACGCCATGGCCGACCGCGACACCCGTGCGCTGCGGCGCCAGGTGGCCATGATCTTCCAGCACCACGACGTGGTGCCGCGCCTGTCGGTGTTGCGCAATGTGCTAACCGGACGGCTGGGCGCCGTGCCGGTGCTGACTTCGGTGCTGCAATTGTTCAGCCGCGCCGACGTCGCGCTGGCGCGGGAATGCCTGGCGCGTGTGGACTTGGCGCACAAGGCGCAGGCCCGCACCGATTCCCTGTCGGGCGGCCAACGCCAGCGCGTCGGCATTGCCCGGGCGCTGGCACAGCGGCCGCGCGTGATTCTGGCCGACGAACCCGTCGCCAGCCTGGACCCGAAGACCGCTCGGCTGGTTATGCAGTATCTGCACTGCGCTACGCGTGAGCTAGGCATCACCGTCGTCTGCAACCTGCACCAGGTCGATTACGCCAGGGAATTTGCCGACCGCATCGTGGGGTTGGCGCACGGCCGCGTGGTGTACGACGGCCTGCCCGGCGCCATGCAGGAGGCCGACCTTGCCCGCATCTACCCCGGTGCCGAACCCGCCGGCGGCGCGGCCCCTGCCGCCGGCGACGCGCCGTTCTCCGCCGAAACGCTGCAAGCCGCGCATAAAGGAGCCTGAGATGGACGACAAGAAATACCTGTGGGTCGCGCCCTTGCCCACCAGCGTAAAGGGCTGGGCATGGGTCATGGCGGCTTTGGCGCTGACGATCGCGGCGCTGCAATGGAGCGCCCAAGGCGCGCAACTTAGCGCCGCCGAGCTGGCTGCCGGCATTCCGCAAATTGCCGACTTCCTGAGCCGGACCTTTCCCCCCGACTGGCGCATCCTGCATTCGCTGACGGCCCCGGCCATCGAAACGGTGCAGATCGCCATCTGGGGCACCTTGCTGGGTGTGCTGGGCGCCCTGCCCGTGTCGTTCCTGGCCGCGCGCAACCTGCACGTCAACCCGTGGTTGTATCGCGCCACGCGGCAGATTCTGAACGTGATCCGCAGTATCAACGAATTGATATTGGCGCTGGTATTCGTCGCGGCGGTGGGGCTGGGCCCCTTCCCCGGCGTGCTGGCGCTGGCCGTGCATGGCGTAGGGATGCTGGGCAAGTTCTTTGCCGAAAGTATCGAGGAAATCGACGACGGCCCGCTGCAAGCGCTGCGTTCCACCGGCGCCCGGCCGTTGCAGGTGATCGTGTTCGGCGTGCTGCCCCAGGTGATCACGGCATGGATCGCGGTGATCCTGTACCGCTTTGAAGTCAACCTGCGTTCCGCCACCGTGCTTGGCATGGTAGGCGCCGGCGGATTGGGCTTTGAACTGGTCAGCAGCTTAAAGCTGTTCAAGTACCAGGAAACGGCAACCTGCATTGTCGTCATCACCGTCATGGTGATCGTGGCCGACCTGATTTCCAACCGCCTGCGGGTTGCGATCCGCGAGAACGGGCGTGGCTGAATCCCCATCATTTTCAGAGACTGACATGTGGCACTTTCATAATCCCGTCGGCGTCGACGCGGGCGATGGCGCGCTGGAGCGCCTGCCCCAGCGGCTGGGTTCGCGGCGCGCGATCCTGATTGCATTTCCCGAGGCGCGAGCGCTGGGCCTGTGCGACCGGGTCCAGGCCATGCTGGGCGAACAGCTCGTAGCCATCGAAACCGATGTGCATCCCAATCCGGATGTCGCCTGGCTGGCCCCGATGTACGAACGCCTGTGGCGCGAGTACCCCGAGGTGGAATGCATCATCGCGCTGGGCGGAGGCAGCGTGATTGACTGCGCCAAGGCCATGCTGACGCGCACGCCGTCGGGCACCTTCGATGAGTTGCTGGACTGCCTGTCCGGCAACGCGGCGATGACTAGCCCGCCGGACCGCGCGCGCGCCTTGATCGCACTGCCGACCACGGCCGGCACCGGCAGCGAAGTCACCCCGTGGGCCACTCTGTGGGACCAGCAGAAAAACCGCAAATACTCTTTGCATCTGCCCTGGACCTGGCCGGAAGCGGCCCTGATCGACCCCACGCTGATGCTCAGCCTGCCGTATGGCGCCACGCTTGCAAGCGGCCTGGACGCCCTGTCGCATGCGCTGGAATCGCTATGGAACGTCCATCGCAATCCCGTCTCGGCCAGCCTGGCCGTGTCCGCTGCGCGCCAGGTGCTGTCCGCCCTGCCGCTGCTGATGCAAGACCCGACCAGCAAGGCGCTGCGCTCACGCGTTGCCGTGGCCGCCACCCTGGCCGGACTGGCGTTCTCCAATACCAAGACTGCGTTGGCGCATTCGTTGTCGTACGGACTGACGCTGGATCACGGCATCGCGCACGGTATTGCCTGCTCGTTCAGCCTGCCGCGTGTCATGCAGATGGCGTTTGGCAAAGACGCGGAACTGGACGCCCTGCTGCTGTCCGTGTTCGACGCGCGCGATGCCGACCATGCCGCGCGGGTGTTGACGGCTTTTCTTGAAGACCTGGGCGTCAGCACGGACCCCGCCGCGTATGGCGTTGCACCGGACCAGTGGGACAAGCGCGTGGCCGATGCACTGCTGGGGCCGCGCGGCCGCAATTTTGTCGGCGCCCAATGAGCCGCGCCGATGCCCCTTTTGCCGACTTCGGCACTACTTCCCTTCTCAGGTTGTTGAACATGAATCAGGTTTCCATGCCCCAGGGCGAACCCCTGCCCGCGATTGAAGCGGTGATCTTTGACTGGGCCGGCACGCTGGTGGACTTCGGCTCGCTGGCGCCCACGCAGATCTTTGTCGACGCATTCGCCACCTTCGGCGTGCACATCACGCTGGAGCAGGCGCGCGGCCCCATGGGCTTGTCCAAGCGCGATCACATCCGTACGCTGCTTGCCGACCCGCCCATCCAGGCGCAATGGATCCAAGCGTTCGGCCGGGCGTCAACGGACGCGGACATCGACGCGATCTATCAGCGCTTCATGCCGATGCAGATCGAAAAAGTGGCCGCGTACTCGCAGCCGATTCCGGGCGCGGTGCTGACGTTGAAGACCCTGCGCGAACAAGGCATCAAGATCGGGTCATGCTCGGGTTATCCGCGCCAGGTACTGGACGTGCTGTTGCCGCATGCCGCGGCCGACGGCATTGCGCCGGACTGGGTGGTGGCCGGAGACGAACTGCCCGCGGGTGGTCGGCCCGGCCCCTTCATGGCGCTGGCCAACGTGCTGGCGTTGGGTGCGCAAGACGTGCGCCGTTGCATCAAGGTCGATGACACCGCGCCGGGCATCGAGGAAGGACGCAACGCCGGAATGTGGTGCGTGGGCCTGACGCTGTCCGGCAACGAAGTGGGCTACTCGCAAGCGGAACTGGCCGCCGCCGACCCCGTCCAGGTGCAGGCCCGTGTGGCGCATGCCGCCCGCCGCCTGACGCAGGCCGGCGCGCACTACGCCATCGACAGCGTGGCCGATCTGCCCGCCGTCATTGAACAGATCAGGCAACGCTTGGCGCGCGGCGAAACGCCCTGAATCTCGGAACGAGTAAAAAGGCGCCGACGGGATGCTTCCCGTCGGCGCTTTTTTTCCACGAGACGTCGCCTGCGTCAGTACGCGTCCGCGCGCGCGGCATCGCAATGCCGTATCGCGTCGAAGAACGACGCAATCAGCGGGCTCTCGCGACGCTCGCGCAGGCAGCACACGTGGATATGGGTCGAGACCACGTCGCCTTCAATACGCACGGGCCGCAGGCGCGGATCCGGCACGTACTCGGATTCAGAGACGGTGCCCACGCCCAGTCCGCGCACCACCGCCTCGCGCAGCGCCTCGCGGCTGCCGATTTCCATGGCCACTTCCACCGGGACGTTGTGCTGCCGCAGCGCATCTTCCAGCGCCTTGCGCGTTGTCGAGCCGGGTTCGCGCATCAGCAAGGGCTGGTCGGATAGTTCCTTTAACTGGATGGATTCGCGCTGGGCGAAGGGGTGGTCGATCCGCACAAAGGCAATGACCGGATAGCGAGCATACGGCTGCATGTAGTAGCGCTCTTCGGGATAGCGGCTGGCTACCACCCCGACGTCGCAGACGTATTTGTCCAGATCGTCGAGCACCACTTCCGAGTTGCCCAGCGTGATTGACAGCGAGATCCGTGGATAGACCGCATGATAGGCCTCGATCATCTCCGTGACGTGGTAGGGCCCCACCGCGCCCACCTTCAGCGCCCCGCGCCGCAGCTTGCCGCTATCGTCAAGCATCAGCCGCATATCGGCTTCCAGCGACACCATGCGCCGCGCCAGCGGCAACATTTCAAGCCCCAGCGCGGACAGTTCCACGCGCCGGCCCCGGCGGTGGAACAGTTCGGTGCCGTACTCGCGCTCGATCATCTGGATCTGGGAATTTAGCGTGGTGTGGCTCATGCCCAGCACACGGGCGGCCGCCGTGAAGCCGCCGTGCTGGGCCACCATGATGAAGGCGCGTATCTGATTAAGCGTCATGAATGGCGGTCTCTGCAGGCCATTGAAGATTAGGTTGGCCGCAATGATGCCGGAGGTACATGACGCTTACACGACCCCCATCGCTGGATCGCTGGTGCTGTCCTGGCCGGTCTCCATGCGGCCGGCAAAGCGGCGTTCGAAGTCAGAGCCCATGGTGACGGTGAAGTCATACCAATTGTTCGTTGCCTCTACCGACCAGCGTGGCTCGACCTGCATGCCCGGGTCGACGGTGTACGTCCAGGGCCCGTCAGCGCGATACGCGTTGGCCTGTACGGTTACCGTGGCGGGCGCGGTGCCCATGTTCATGATGGTGAGCGACACGGCGCGGCCACGCTCGTCGTAACACACGCGCACCTCGGGGTTCGGTCCACCGCCCAATGCGCTGATGTCGCCCTTGAAGCCCCGGTGGTAGCCATTGGGCCCCAGCACCCACAGGCTGTAGCGGCCCGCATTGTCGGCCGTCGCCTGCCAGGAGTCCGAGATCATCTTGCGGCCTTCCACGGTGTAACGCCGTGGATATCGGGCCAGGTTCAGCTCGTCGTACACGTGAAACACGGTGCCCTGCGCGCCAGTGTTGCTGAACGTCAGCCAGACCTGCCCGGCGCTTGCATCCACGTTGGCGCTGGTGTGCAGGTGATAGGGCAGTGCGCGCGACGGGCGCACCAGGCGCGCCTGCGTGGGCAGGGGCACCGTGCCCACGTCCGGCACGGGCACGGTGCCCGAGCCGACTTGCTGGGCCAGCGTGGCGTCGGCCTCGGCACGCGTCGGCGCCGGGGTCAGCATGGGCTTGGCAGTGTTGGGGTCCTTGAAGTTGAAGCAGGACATCATGTCGCCAAAGACCGCACGGCGCCACGCGCTGATGTTCGGCTCGGCCACGCCGAAGCGTTGCTCCAGAAACCGCAGGACCGAGGTGTGATCGAACTGCTGCGAGTTAACCCATCCGCCCACGCTCCAAGGCGATATCACCAGCGTGGGCAGGCGCGGCCCGGCGCCAAACGGCCTGCCGTCGGGCGTGACCTTACTGGTGTCTCCCGGCGGCGCGGGCATCGTGTAGTACTCCTTTTCGATGTCCACGGTTGACTTGCCCGACTGCGCCCCGTCGGCATCGCGCCAGGGCGGCGCGGGCGGCGGCATGTGGTCAAAGAAGCAATCATTCTCGTCGTAGTTCAAGATCAGAACCGTCTTGCTCCAGACGTCGGGGTTGGCGGTCAACGTTTCCAGCAGCTTCTCTACAAACCAGGCGCCCTGCCCCGGCACCGACATGCTGGGATGTTCGCTGTAGGGGCCGGGCGCCACGATCCAGCTCACCTGCGGCAGCGTGCCCATGGCGATGTCGTCGGCGATCGCTTGCAGGTAACCGCCATCGGGCATCGTGTTGCCATAGCCCTTGTACAAGGGCGACATCGCTTCCATGGAAGGCGTGTAGGGCGCGGACGGCGAGCCCACGGCGGCCAGCCGCTCGTTGACGGCCCGATACGCGGCAAACGCTACCAGCTGGTTGTTGTTGCTGTTGTTGCCGGGCGTGTTGTAGACCTTCCAGCTGACGCCGGCGGCTTGCAGGCGTTCGGGGTAGGTCATCCAGTCCAGCCCGTCTTGCGACGGGCCCAGGCCTCCCCAGTTCGCGTTGGTCACGCAGGCGTGATCGGTCACGTTGGCGCCGTTGGTGCCGCTCCACAGGAACATGCGGTTTGTGAAGGTGCCCGTGTTGATCGCCGTGTGATAGGCATCGCATACCGTGAAGGCATTGGCCAGCGACCAGTGAAACGCCAGGTCGGATTGCTGCAGATAGCCCATCGCGACCTTGGTGTTTTTTGCACGCGGCCACGCGGCCATGCGGCCGCCATCCCAGGCCGCTTGCTGGTCGGCCCAATTGTGCGCACCGCCCACGCGCAGCGCGTTGCCCTTGGTGGCGTCCAGGTAATAGGGCTGAACGGTTCCCGAGGTGCCTTGTTGAATCCAGACCGGCTGGCCCGACGCCATGGGTATCGTGAAGCGGTCGCTAAAGCCCCTGACGCCGGGCATCGTGCCGTAGTAGTGGTCAAAGGACCGGTTCTCCTGCATCAGGATGATGACGTGTTCAACGTCGTTGATCGTGCCGGTGGCGTTGTTGGCCGGAATGGCCAGTGCGCGCTGGATGGCGGGCGGAAAGGGCCCAAGCGCGGCAGTGGCCGCGGCGGCGCGCAAGAAATTGCGGCGATTCATGAGGGTCATGGTGATCGGGTTCCGTTCGATAGATGAGGGGCGGCGGCGCGCACGCGGCACCGCCGTGGACTCAAGGCGCGCAGTCCAGCGTCGAGTTCAGGGCCGGGGGCTGCGCCGCCTGGGCGCCGCCGTCCGGGCAGGCGCCGGCCGGAGGAGGCGCCACGATCGGCGCCTGCGTCGCCGAACCCTCGCCCGCTTGCGCAACCGGGGCCGGCGCATCGCCATCCGAATCGTCGTCACCACCGCAACCGGCGACCATGGTGCACGCCATCATTGCCACCAACACGCGGCTGATGGCCGATACACGCCACTTGCCTGCCAGGGAAGAAGTCGTCATCGTTTTCTCCTTACTGGGCCGGCAGCGTGGACAGCGGCTTGTTCGACAGGAAGATGGATTGCAGTTCGCTGTCGGTCAGCACGCGGTTCCACATGGCCAGATCGCCAAACACCTGCTGGTACGCAGGCGCGGTGGTGCACAGCCCCACCGTGTACGGCGGCGTGGCGCCGCACTTGTTCATCAGATAGGCGCCGGTGCCGTCTTCGCCGATGCCCCATTGCGGGTACGGAGACAGCTTGGACATATCGACCGACCCCGTCGATTTGCCCGTGGCCACGCGGTTGGTCATGCCCGTGACGGAATCGAACACCACCATGTTCATGGTTTTGGCAACGCCGTCCACCGAAAACGCGATGTAGTTCCAGCGCCCCACGGTGATCTGCGTGTACGGGCTGGTCGGACCGTCCGCGCGCACGCCGCCGCCCGAGCCGATGTTGAACGCGATGCCGCACTGGCTGCCCGAACTGGAGAACATGCCGATCGCCACGCCGGCGTTGCCGCCGCTGACGTAGTTCTTGTTGGACAGGATCGTCACGTTGCTGCGCGACACGCATTCCGGCGCCTTGAACCAGAAGCCGATGGTGAACTGCGGCGCCGTGCCCTTGGACACATCGAAGCCATTGGCGGGCGTCAGGCGATACCCTTCCAACCCGGCGGTGGTAACGAAGTTGGTGTCCACCAGCAAACCGTTGGTGCCCGCGAACGGGCCGGGCACGACCAGGCCGGCCGACGCGGGCAGGTCGCTTGAGGCGGGGCCCATCGTGCTGTTGCCCTGCGCGTCCACGGGCGGCAGCGTCGCGCTGAACGGGTAATAGGACACCAGGCCGTTGCGCAGCGTGTCAGCCAGCGGCACCGGCGGCGTGTACGACAACGGCGGGCTGACGATGCTGCGCGATGCCGCGCTGTCGCCTTCGCCTGCCTGCACGGTGTAGGTGAACTGATAGGTGCCGCGCGCGGACAGGTCCGCTGTCAGCTGGTTGTCGGTGTAAGTCGTGGTGCCCGCGGGCAGGCGGGAGGCAATGACGCGGCCGTCACGCAGCACGTCGATGGGGCGGTCTGGCGGCGCCGTCCACGTCAACACCACGTTGACGGAAGACGAGTTGTTGTCGGCAACCGCCGCCGCCAGACGCGACACCGGTTGCGGCCCCAGCAGGCTGCCGCCATCAAACGTGTACTGCGTGGCCTGCGGCAACGCGTTCAGGTATGCCAAGACCGTCGGCGCCACATCGGCCATGCCGGCATAGCCATACAGATCGTCCAGCGTGGCAGGCAACGGCGCGCCGATGCCCAGGCCGCCGTTGTTCGTGGCTTGGTTCAAGCCGATGAAGGTGGCCGATTCCGGCAGCAGCGGCAGTCCGTCGTCCTGGCTGTTGTCGCTAAGGCCGTGGTTGCCCGTCACGACGATCAGCCACTGGCGGTCCGCAAGCTTGCCGGTCTCGTCCAGCATGGCGCCGACGGCGCGATCCAGTTTGGCCAGCGTGGCCGTGTATTGGGGCGAGCCCAGGCCGTAGTCCAGCGCAGCGTCCTTGGCGGACCGAAATTGCGCGACCACCGTGCGATAGCCGCCGCCGATCATCTGCACGGCATGATCCGACACGCAATCCATAGTGGCGGCCTGGTCCGAACAGTCGGCCATGGTGTCCAGGTAGCCGGCGTCGTGGTCGGCCACCAGCAATTGCGCTAATTCGGGCGATGCCACGGCCGCGCCGTTCAGCCCCGTGTTCGCGGCCTTGGATTGTTGGAATAGCGTGGGGGCCCGCAAGGCTTGCACGGGCGCGCTTGAGATCACGCCATGCCTATTCGCCCACGTGCCGGTCAACAAGGTGGCCCAGCCCGGCATGTCCAACGTGGGCTGCTGGCTGGGGGTGCCCGCGACGCCGCCGTTGCAGGCCAACTGCACCTGCAGCCGCGCCAGGTTCGGAAGCGTGCCGGCAGCAATGCCGCTTTGCACCGCGCGGTAAACGGCGCTGTCCACGTCGATCACCAGCGCATGGCGGCTGGCGGATGCGGCAGGCGGCTGTGGCGTGGCGGGTGTTTCCGGCTGGGGCGCGCTCGCATCCGTGTCGTCGTCACTGCCGCCGCATGCAGTCAGCGCCAACGACAGCATTGCGGTGGCGGCCAGACGCATCCATGCAGCAGCGCGCAAGTCGCGGTGCCGGCGGCTCCGGTTGTGCGGGTCGTGCGTCAGGTGGACGCGTAGCGCCCGATTCGCTGACGGGCGCGTCAGCGCGGAAATGGCGGGATGCTGGGCTCTCATTTTTCGACGGTCTCCGTTGGGTAGGAATGACCGGATTTGAGCCGAGCGCGGTTACGCAGTGGCGACGATTTCCTAGGAGTTGATCGTCTTTGCTGCCGATCTTTTCGGAAGGTCGCCTGGGCCCGGGATGTTGTAATAGCGATCGAACCGTGCCCGTCGGGCCAACCCGAACGCGACCGCCAGGCACGACACACGGTCCGGGCGCGATCCGCGCCCCCGCCCTCCACCGTGCTTTTCAAGGAACCCCATTCCATGAGTACCGCAACAGATGCAGCAACCGTCGCCATCGTCGGACCCGGCGCCATCGGCACCACGGTGGCGGCGGCCTTGCACCAGGCTGGCCGTACGCCCTTGCTGTGCGGGCGCACGCCGCGCAGTGAACTGATTCTTGAGGACGGCGAGCGCCGCATCACGGTTCCGGGACCGGTGCGCAACGATCCCGGCCAGCTCGATGGCACCGTCGATATCGTTTTTCTTGCCGTCAAGGCAACCCAGACCGAGGCTGCGGCAGGTTGGCTGGCGGCGTTGTGCGGCCCGGACACCGTCGTGTGCGTCTTGCAGAACGGGGTCGAGCAAATGGAGCAGGTCGCCCGGCACGCCCCGACGTCCCCAAACGCCTCGGACTCTCCTGGCGCTCGCATCATTCCCGCCGTGGTGTGGTTTCCCGCGCAGGGGCAGCCGGACGGCTCGGTGCGCTTGCGTGGCGAGGCGCGCCTTAGCTTGCCGGACACGCAGGCGGCGCACGTGGTGGCCGAGGCGCTGCGCGGCACGCTGTGCGCGGTGGACGTCACCGCCAACTTCCAGACGCTGGCCTGGCGCAAGCTGTTGCAGAACGCGGTGGCGGGCTTGATGGCGCTTACCCACCGCCGCGCCGGCATGTTCGCGCGGCCCGACATCGCCACGCTTGCCATCGCTTATCTACAGGAATGCCTGGCCGTGGCCCGCGCGGAAGGCGCGCAGCTGGGCGACGAGACCCCAGAAGAGATTCTTGCAAAGTTCCAGGCCGCTCCGGCCGACATGGGCACGTCCATTCTGGCGGACCGCCAGGCGGGCCGGCCGCTGGAATGGGATATCCGCAACGGCGTCATCGCGCGCCGCGCCCGCGCGCATGGCATTGCCACGCCAATCAGCGACATCGTGGTGCCGCTGCTGGCCGCCGCCAGCGACGGACCGGGCTGACCTCCGGCAAGCCCCGGCCGCAAGCTGCGCATCGGGAACGCGGCTTGCTGGATAGGTGTTTCTTCCAACAGAGGAGACATCATGGCCGACGACCTGAAGGATCGAGGACCCCAAGACCGGTCCCGCATCAATGTGAACGAAGCCCACGAACTGCGCTACTGGACGCAGGCGCTTGGGGTTACCGAAGCGCAACTGCGCGAGGCGGTGCAGGCGGTGGGCGCATCAGCCGCCGCGGTTCGCAAGCATCTGGGTAAATGAAGTCAGGGCCGGCGCGTCAGTGCCGGCCCTTTTCTGTTTCTTGTTGACGAGGCGCCAGCCCTTCCCGGAGACACGGGCATGAAAACAAGCGTCGAGCGACTTCCGCAATTTGCCGGGGGGCTTCTTGTCCTGCTGCTGGCGGCCTTTGGGCTGTTCCTGGCGGCCATGGTGTTTTCCCTGCATCTTTCAGTGGAAAAAAGCGACGACATGTCGGCCGAACGGCAACGCCGCGAGCTGGCCCAGGCCGTCAGCAATGTGCTGGACGACGTGTCGCAGGCACAAGAGGGGGTGGCGCTGTGGGACATGCTGCTGGATGAACTTGCCAAGCCCAAGCCCGACCAGGCCTGGCTGGACGAGAACGTGGGCACCTTGTTGCACCGGCTGTTCAACCAGGACGTTATTTTCATCCTGGGTCCGGACGATGCCCCCGTCTACGCCAGCGTGAACGGCCAGGCGGCCTCGCCGTCGATGTACCCGTCGTACCAGGCCGCCATCAAAAGATTCGTCGACTTGGCGCGCGGTCGCATCAGCCGGCCCAACAACGACCATGAACGCTTGCCAGGCCAGGCGCCGGCTACCGAGGCCACTTTGCGCACGACCCCGTCCGCCGTGCACGCCACGGATCTTGCCATCGTGCAGGATCGGCCCGCCGTCGTCAGCGCCATGCATATCGACCACTTTCAGATGCGGCCCGCCACGCCGGGAGCCGCTCCGCACAATCTGCTTGTCAGTGTCCGGTATATCGATGGTGATTTTCTGTACGCGTTTTCGCGCGGCAATCTGGTTGAAGGGCTGCACTACCATCCTGAACGCGTCCACCATGACGATGACGGCGAACGCGAGCTGGCGTTGACTTCATCGGACGGCGCGCCTATCGGGTATCTGATGTGGCGGCCCGACCTTCCCGGCTCGGAATTATGGCGGGCGATGCTGCCCGCCTTCGTCTCCATGATCGGTGGCGCCCTGGTTATTGTGGCGTTCCTGGCGCTGCGCACGTACCGCTTATTGCGCGATCAGCAATCGCATCTGAGCGCGCTGCGCGCGGCGCACGTAGAGCTGAAAGCCAGCGAAGCGCATGCCCAGCACCTGGCCTTTCATGACGTGCTGACCGGCCTTGCCAACCGCGCCTACTTCGCCACCTTTGTGGACCAGGCGCTGGTGCGCAGACAACCCGATTCCAGCTGCGCGGTGCTGCTGCTGGACCTGGATCACTTCAAGCAGGTCAACGACACCTGGGGGCACGCCGCCGGCGACGCGCTGATCCAGGAATTCGCGCGACGCGTCAAAGCCATCCTGGGGCCGGACGATGTGATTGCACGCCTTGGAGGAGACGAGTTCGCGGTGCTTGCGCAGAACACCTCCGAAGCGTCCGCCAACGCGTTGACCCGGCGCATCCTGGCCGAAGTGCGCGCCCCGTTCGAGCTGCTGGGCGGGCGCGCTTTTGTCGGCGCCAGCATCGGCATTGCCATGGCGCCCCGCGATGCAACGACGCGCAGTGAATTGATGCGCAAAGCCGATATCGCGCTGTACCGCGCCAAAGAATCAGGCAGAAATCAGTATTGCTTCTTCGAACCGGAAATGGACGAGACGCTGAAGGCCAAGGCGTTGATGGAAGCGGACCTGCGCGCCGCACTGGCGGACGGCGGCCAGCTAAGTGTGCGTTTCCAGCCGCAGATCGACAGCAGCACGCATCAGCTGGTGGGCGTCGAGGCGCTGATCCGTTGGCATCACCCGACCCAAGGCGCGGTGCCGCCACAGATTTTCGTGGCGGTTGCCGAGTCGACCGGGCTGATCGTGGAGCTGGGCGATTGGGTGCTGCGCGAAGCGTGCCGCGCCGCGTTGCAATGGCCGGGCCTGTCCATCGCGGTGAACCTTTCCCCGGTGCAGTTTCGCAGCACCGGCTTTGCTGCCCGCGTTATCGACCTGGTGACTTCGGCGGGCGTCAGCCCGACGCAGATCGAACTGGAGGTGACCGAAGGCGTGTTCATCGAGGACGACGGGCGCGTGCAAAACGCCATCGCACAGTTGCGCGCGGTAGGGTTCCGGATCGCGCTGGACGACTTTGGCACCGGTTATTCCAGCCTGAGCTATTTGCAGAAATTCGCCGTGGACAAAATCAAGATCGATCGCAGCTTTGTGGCCAATATCGGCGAAGGCGCGGATTCCACCGCCATCGTCAATGCCGTCGTGACGCTGGGCCGCTCGATGGGGCTGACGGTCAACGCCGAAGGCGTCGAGACGGCGGCGCAACGCGATTTTCTACGCGCTGCCGGCTGCGACGAGCTGCAAGGCTTTCTGTTTTCGAAGGCGGTGCCGGCGGAAGAAATTACGCAGCATTTGCAAATGGCACGCGCGGTGGACTGAACGTTGGGCGAACGGGCGACGCGCCCGCGGGCCACCGGGCCACCGGGCCAGCGGGCCACCGGGCCGAATGCCGCTTACGCCGAAACCGTGCCCGCAAAATGTGGCGAGCTGCCAAAGTGTTCGATCAGCAATTCCGTCAAAACGCGGATCTTGCGTGCGGGATGCTGACCGGGCGGCCGGATCACGTAGGCGCCCGCGGGCGGCGGCGGGTAGCGGGGCATGATGGGCACCAGCGCGCCCGCCACCACGTAGTCATGCGTCAGGCAATCGGGCAGGTACGCCAGGCCCAGGCCGGCCGCGGCCGCCGTAACCAGGGCCGCGCCGTTGTCGGCCTTGAAGCGCCCTTGCGGACGCACCGTGATGATCTTGTCGCCGTCCATGAATTGCCACGCCTCGGTGCCCTGCATCAGCGCTTGATGGGCAGCGAGTTCGGCAGGCGTTTCCGGCGCGCCATGCGTCTTGATGTAGTCGGGGCTGGCAAGCAGCTTGCCCAGGATGGGGCCGACGCGCCTGGCGACCAGGTTGGAGTCTTGCAGATAACCGACGCGGATCGCGCAGTCGTAGCCTTCGGCGATAAGGTCGACAAAGCGGTCGCTGTAGCAGGTCTGCACGTGCAGCTTGGGATGGCGCCGCGCCATTTCCGCGACCACCGGCGCAAAGTGCGTCAGGCCGAACGACACGGGCACGGCCACGCGCAGGCGGCCGCGCAGTTCGCCGGCGGGCACGATGGTTTCGCGCGCCAGGTCTATTTCGGCGCAAGCGCGGGCCGCATGGTCACGGAAGGTGGCGCCCGCTTCCGTCAGCGCCGCGCCGCGTGTCGAGCGCGCCAGCAACTGCACGCCAAGCTCTTCTTCCAGGCGCAGCAGGCGACGGCTGACGATGGACTTGGACACGCCCATCCGAAGCGCGGCCGGCGACACGCCGCCCGCGTCTGCCACCTCGATAAAAGTCTGTAGCTCTTCGATATCCACTTGGCGTTGCCCCCGTTTTGCGACGCAGTTCGCCGCAGGATAGCACTACGCAATCCGGCACCAACAGCCCCAACTGCCGCGATGGAAGACGCCTCGCGCGCCGGTGTTCCGCAACGCGCGACACAGCTCATCGCGCAACGTCACTACCGCATCCCGGGCCACAAAAACATAATGCCCATTCCGGGGACGGCGCTACCCGCGTCCGCCACCCGGCACTGCATGTTGCAGAGCACCCCCTCCAACCACAGCAAGCCAGGGATCACCAATGAAATTTCGTAATGGCCTCGATTCGCTACTCCGTCCTGAAGACTCGTTATTGGTTCTGATCGACCATCAGCCCTACCAGCTGACCAACCTGAACAGCCACGACCCGCACATGGTGGTCAACAATTCGACGGCGTTGGCGAAGGCCGCCAAGGCGTTCAACGTGCCCACCATCCTGACCAGCGTGATTGCTGACCGGGGCGGCCGCATTTTTTCGCAAATCACCGATGTGTTCCCCGGGCAAGCGGTCATCGACCGCACGCTCATCAACACGTGGGAAGACAAGAAGGTTGTCGAAGCGGCCAAGGCCACGGGCCGCAAGCAGCTGATCATTGCCGGCTTGTGGACCGAGGTCTGCGTGGCGATGCCGGCGATCCAGGCGGCGGGCGAAGGCTGGGATGTGACGGTGGTGACCGACGCGTCCGGCGGCGTGTCGGTCGAAGCGCACGAAGTGGCGCTTCAGCGCATGGCGGCGGCCGGCGTCAACTTGATGACGTGGCTGGCGGTGGCCGCCGAATGGCAGCGCGACTGGGCGCGCCTGGGCACCGCCGAAGCGCTGACCAATGTACTGGTCCAACACGCGGCCGGCAGCGGCATCGCATATCTGTGGGAACAGCAGTTGCTGAATACGCCCGCGCCCGCCACCGCAAGCTGATCGCGGCGGCGCCCCGAACCGGCGCCAGGACGGCATAAGTTGCCCTGCCTGGCGCCGAGGCCATTCCGGCCCGGGACAACGTGCCGAGGAATGCTGATATGACGACAAACGCTGTCTTGCTGATGGGAGGCACCGGTTCCATCGGCCGCTTGAGCGCCCGCGCTTTGCGGGCCGTTTACCCCGATGTCCCGTTGCTGATCGGCGGGCGCGATGCGGCAAAAAGTGCCGACGCGGCGGCCAAGCTGGGCAACGCCGAAGGCGTGGTGATTGACTCGCGCGCCAACGATCTGGGGCTGGGCGAGCGGCCGGTAGCGGCCGTGGCCGTGTTTTACGCCGATGATCGATTGGCCGGCCTGCGCTTTGCGCAGCGTCGCGGTGCGCCCCACCTGGGAATTTCTTCCGGTGTCTATGAGATTGCGCCCGAAGTGGCTGCGTACATGCAGTCGCCCGGCACCTGTGCCATCGTGCTGGGCTATGAATGGCTGGTGGGCGCCACCACCATCGCCACGTTCGATTGCGCGCGCGCCTTTGCGCAGTTGCACGACATCAAGATCGGCGCCCTTGTCGACGATCAGGACGGCGGCGGCCCTGCCGTGGCCGAGGATTTCGAGCGCCTGAACCGCATGATGCCGGCCGCCTTGACGCTACGTGATGGCCGCTACGTCTGGCGCGGCAAAGAAGACGCCCGGGCCGAGTTTCGCGCCATCGACGGCACGGTGATGCAAGCGCACGGCTTCTCGTCCATCGATGTGGCGGGTCTGGCCACGGCAACCGGGGCGCCCAACGTGCAGTTCAATATCGCCACCGGCATCAGTTCATCGCGGCGGCGCGGTGAACCGAAATCGACCGAGATCATCATTGAGCTCGCGGGCAAAGGCCATGACGGCCGTGCGCTGCGGACCCGTCATGCGGTGTTCCACCCGCGCGGCGCGGCCCATTTGACGGCGCTGGGCGTCAGCATGATTCTTGAGCGGCTGGCCGGCCTGGACGGCAATCCGCCCACGCCGCCGGGGCTGCTCTTTCCCTTTCAGGTGGTCGATCACGGTACCTACCTGTCGCGCCTGCGGGCCGAGGGCGGCAGCATCATCGCGCTTGACCCGGTGCAGTAGGGGCCGGTGACAACCGCGTCAAATCCGGGCGTCGACGACATGGCCATCAACACCAGCCGCTATCTGGGCATCACGGGCTTTGCCCTGATCGCCGCCTGCTACGGTTTCGCGCGGTTTGCCTTCGGGCTCTTCCTGCCTCGGATCGACGCGGAACTTAGCCTGTCTTCAACCCTGAGCGGCTTGATGTCGGGCGCGGCATTTCTGACTTACTGCGTGGCAGTCATCCTGTCGGCCTGGCTGACCGAACGCCTGGGCCCCCGCTTTGTCGCCATCGGCGCGGCGCTGATTGCGGCGGCGGGCATGGCGGGTATCGCGGCGGCGCCCACCGCGCCTTGGCTGGCGGGCGCCGTCATGCTGGCCGGATCCAGCACAGGTTTGGTATCGCCCGCGCTGGCGGCGGCGGTTGCGGCGGGCGTTCCGCCTGGCCGCCAGAACGCCACCAACGCCTTCATCAACGCGGGCACCGGCGCGGGCGTGGCCTTGTCCGGCCCCGTCGCGCTGATGATGGGCGAGCAGTGGCGCGTGGCCTTCGCGGGCTTTGCCGCCGTGGCTTTCGGGTTGGCGTTTGCCGTGGCGTTCATCCTGCCCCGGCGCACGCAGGGCGCGACCGCCGGCGCTACTGCTGCTGGCGCTACTGCCACCGGCGCTAGCACCACCGGCGTTACCACCACCGGCGCTACCACCACCGGCACTGCTACCACCGGCACTGCTACCACCGGCACTACCACCACCGGCAACGGCATCCCGATGTTAAGTGGCGTCTTGCGGCGCTTGATCGCGGCGGCCTTCCTGACGGGCGCGGCCAGCACCGCGATCTGGTCTTTCGGAGGGCAGCTGGTCGGCCTGCGCTTGAACTGGAGCAGCGCCGGCGCGGGCCTGCTGTGGACCGCCATCGGCGCTGCCGGCATTGTGGGCGCGGGCGCGGGGCACTGGATCGCACGGTTCGGCATTGACCGCGTGCACCGAGTGTTCCTGACGGCCATGGCCGCAAGCGTGCTGCTGGTCGGCATCGACGGCACGTCCGCGCCCTTGGCGCTGTTGGGCGGCGCGCTGTTCGGCGTGGCCTACATCACGATCACCGGCGCCTATCTGCTATGGGGCGTGTCGGCCCTGCCCCAACGCCCCGCCACCGGCGTGATGATTGCGTTTCTGGCGCTGGCCATCGGTCAGACGGCGGGCGCGGCGATCTTCGGGCTGCTGATGGACCGTTTCACGGCCAATCACGCCGTTATCCTGTTTGCCGCCCTTGCCTTGACGGCGGGAATCGCACGGGCCGAGACCGCCGACAATGCCCAGCGCCGCCGGTTTCCAGCGTGCAAGAAACAGTCGCAACAATAATTTACGGACGCGCCCGACGCGGTTCTACGACCTGGCTTGACGCCGCCACCGCCGCCGACGGGTCACAAGCCGCGTCCGCCGTGGGTCCGCGCGGCAACGATGCCACCCCGGCCACGCTTGCCGACCGCGTCGCCCCTTGCGTGCGCGGACGCGCGCCATGTTTCAGCGGTCACCCAACGCTTGCAGCGTTTATCCAAGCCAGTAGGATGCGCGGTCATTGAACCGACTCCGCCCCTCCAAGGACCGCCCCCCATGACGCTGCCGCGACCGCGAGTTGCCCTTTCCGCCCTGCGCCTGACCTTGACCCTGGCCCTGCCGCTTGCCTTGTCCGGGTGCATCACCCTGCCGGATTCAAAGGGCGAAGGCACGATGGACGACCCGCGCTACGCGCAGTTGCTGGACCTGATTGACGAAGCGCTCAAGGCGGACATGGCGGTGGTGCTGGTGGCCGACGTGATGCCGCACGCCACGCTCAAGGATGCAATGTCCATGACGAAGTGGACCGGCAACACGGTCTGGATGCACGAGCAACAGCCGAAGATCACCTTCGGCCGCAAGTTTCAGAACAACTCGCTGCAACGTGACGAGAAGGCCACCTATCTGTTCAAGGCGTTTGAAGTGCACATCCTGCCGCCCGGCAAATACCTGCTGACCGGTGGCGACGACTACAAGCTGAACGCCTTGCTGGACCAGGTGGGCGCGCGTAGCGGCCCGGTGGGCTCGGGCCGCGGCGCCAACGGCACCGCGTATCTGTCGCCGGAGCTCTACCGCGAGTTCTATAAAGAGACCAACTGGCATGAGGGCACCACGGGCTCGCAGCTCAAGACGCGCACCGTCTGCACGGCGGTGCATCGGGGCACGGGCGCCTGCGTCGCCTGGGGCGAAGAGCAGTACACCGAAACCACGCAAGGCTCGCGCGCCGGCTATTACGAAGAGACGGCCTGGCGCGACATCCCGGCGATCAAGGTGCAATCGCGCGTGCCGCCGAAGCTGGCGCTGGCCAGCTTTACGCTCAAGGGCGGCCAGTTCGTGCTGAGCCAGCGCATGCACATGAAGACGCCCAGCTACCAGTACAAGCAATCGGCCTGCCGCGCGGTCGACCCCAAGATGATCGAATGCCCGCTGGAAGACTTCACCGTCTACACGCGCCCCGCACCGATGGACTTCGCGCAAAAGCTCATCGCGCAGCGCACCAACGTCAGCGACGCGCACCGGCAACTGCTTTCCACCTTGCAAGCCATGCAGATCACGCCGCTGGGCAAGCAAGGCATGGAAGACCCGGTGTGGGGCGTGCCGGTGTCGATGAAGGGGCGATAAGGCGGGAGGCCAAGTGCCATCGGCGTCATGCAGCCCTGTCCGCCCTTCCCGCTCTTAACCCCTGGCGCGGATTTTCACGCCTGCCCAATCTTCAACCATCCGCGCCACGTCGGCGTAGTCGGCGTCCCGGCCATGGATAGCGGTCGTCATCACCAGCATCTCGCGCACTGACGAGCCCACAACCATGGGCACGCCATGACGCTCGGCTTCTTCCAGGCACAGGCGCACATCCTTGTGGGCAAGGCGCGCAGCGAAGCCCACGTTGAAGGTGCCGGTCAGCACCGCACGGGGAAACTTTTCCAGGGTGGCCGAATTGCGGCCGGACCCGGCGTTGATGACGTCCAGCATCACGCTGGGGTCCAGCCCGGCCTTGACGCCCAGCGCCATCGCCTCCGACGTAATGGCCACGGCGGTGGCGGACAGCAGGTTGTTGGCCAGCTTCATGACTTGGGCCTGGCCGGCTTCGGCGCCCAGATAAAAGGTCTTGCCGAAGTGGCTCAGCACCTCGCCCAAAGCGTCGTAGCGCGACGGGGGGCAAGCCACCATGATGGCCAGCGTGCCGCGTTCCGCGCCGGTGGGTCCGCCGCTGATCGGCGCATCCACGTAGTCGATGCCCTGGGCTGCCAGCGTGTCATAGGCGCGCCGCGCCGCCACTGGGCCGACGGTCGATAGATCCACCACGCATTTGGCGCGCGACGCGGCGGCCAGCCCGCGCTCACCGCCCAATACCTCGTCTACCACCTTGCCATCGGGCAGGCTCAAGAACACCACATCGGCCGCATCCCCAACGGCGCGCGGGGTGTCGTGCCCCTCGGCGCCCAGCGCTTCCAGTTGCTGGCGCACGGCTGAATCGGTATCAGCAACGTGCAGCGTATGGCCGGCCTGGATCAAGCGTCTGGCCAGCGGGTTGCCCATATTGCCCAATCCGATGAATCCGTAAATTGTCTTGCTCATTTTTGTTCCTTGGGCGCGATGCCGGCGGCGCATCAGCGCGGTTGCAGGCCAATTTGTGTGGCCAGTTCGGAAAACTGCTGTTGGTCTTGTTGCAGGACACGCGCGAAGGCGGCGGGGCTGCGCTCTTGTGCTGACGGAACGCGCGCCGCCAAGCTGTCGATGCGCGCCTTGAAGTCAGGCGACTGAACCGCTTGGCTCAGGACCCGCGCCAAGTTGTCCACCACGGCGTCGGGCGTGCCACGCGGCGCCACCAGGCCATTCCAGATCTGCATATCGAACTGCGCAACCCCACCCTCGGCGAAGGTGGGCACGTCGGGCATCTGCGGCAGGCGCTGGGGCGATGCCACCGCGATGGCCTTGATCTGCCCGGCTTTATGAAGGGGCAGCATCGTGACGGTCTGGTCCAGCACCGACTGTATGGTCCCGCCCATCAGGTCGGTGATGGCGGGGCCCGACCCGCGATACTGGACCAGTTGCGCTTGGACGCCGGCCATGCGCAGGAACATCGCTTCGGCCAAATGCGCGGTGGTGCCCGGTCCGCCTGAGCCAAAGTTCATCTTGAGTTCGCCGCTGCGCATGCCCGCCAGCATCGACGGCAGGTCCTTGATGCCGCTTTGATTGCTGACGCTAAGCACCATAGGCACGTTGGCAACAGTGCCGACGGCCTTCGTGTCCTGCACGATGTCCAGGCCCGCCTTGGGGTATAGCAAGGGAATCAGCACCATGGATTGATTGCTGAACATCAGGGTGTAGCCATCCGGCGCCGAACGCGCCAGACGCTGAAATGCCAGCAGGCCTCCCGCGCCCGTGACGTTTTCGACCACGAAAGTGGTCTTGGTGGCCTTGCCCAGTTCGGTGGCAACCAGCCGCGCCAGCGCGTCCACGCTGCCGCCGGGCGCAACGCCAACCATGATGGTGACGGGCTTGGATGGGAAGGCGTCCTCGGCTTTGGCGGTCTGGGCGAGGCTTGGGCCCGGGCCCAGCACCAGGCCAAGACCAAGCCAGAGTGCCGCGCCCGGCAAGCGGGATGCGATACGTCGCTTCATGTCGTCTCCTTCGTTCAGCGGCGATGCGGTGTCACGCCGCGTTATCGATCTGCGATATGCGCTATGCGATATGCGCCTCAGCGCCGGCGCAACAGCTCCACCAGCGTGCCGACGCCGCCCGCTTTGTCCAGATCCAAGATGGCTTGCAAGCAGCCATCGGTGGCGCTGGGCGGCAGCCCGCCCAGCGGGAACAGGTGCAGGAATTTGTCGCGCACGTCTTGCCAGTCGATGCCGCGCGCGCCGGAGCCTCGGGGGGCACGGCACGTCGCGCGATGCACGGCGCCGTCGCGCAGGATGATCGATACCGTGCCGCCGTGGCGGTGGGGAAAGCGGTCGGGTAGCGGCGGCGGGTCGGGATCGAATTCGACTTTGTCCTGCAAGGCCGAAATGACGGGGTCCGCCATTTTGGTCTCGTCCATGTGGGCCCAGGCAAAGCCATCGTCGGCGATGGCGGCGGCCACGAAGTACGGCAGGCTGTGCGCCGCATCGACCAGATTGCGGGGGTGTGGCTCGCCTTTGAAGTTGGTCCATTGCACGGCGGCCGACACAACGATGCGATCGATGTCGGCGGGCCGGACGGTGCCGGCGCGCGCGGCCTCGGCCGCAGCCTCGGCGCATGCGTGAAAGGGGTGTGCGCCGGGCATCAGCTTGATGGCCAAGTCGGTGACGATGTCCCACGATTCGCCCCAATCGCACACGATGTCCTCGCGCGCCTGCCCGCCCAGTGCATCAAGAAACCCGCGCGGCGCTTCGAAGATTCCCAGCTCACCCTCAAACCCGCGCTGCGCCGCGAGCGCGGCGCGTATGCCTGCGCCGGCGGCCTGGCCGGCGTGATATTCCCGCGCGCAACTGGTGTCGGCCGCAATGGCCATGCCGCTGGCTGACGTTGCCGACAGCGCCATGGCGTGCGCCAGCTGCAAGGCGTCAAGGCGCAGCAACAAGCCCGCGGCGACGCAGGCGCCGAACACGGTTGACCATGATCCGTGAAAGCCGCGTTGCATGCGGCCCGGGGTCAAGGATTCGTCGATGCGTCCGGCCACTTCGTAGCCCAGCACCATGGCAGCCAGCACATCGCGACCGCTCGCGCCCTGCTGTTGGCCCACCGCCAGCGCCACGCTGGACACGATGGTGCCGATGTGGGCAATGCTGCGCATGTCGCTGTCGTCCGATGCGGCTGCGTCGCTGGCCACGGCGTTGGCGCGCGCGGCTGCTGCCAGCGGCAAGCGCCGGCCGTCGAACCACAGGCTGGCGGCGGGCGTGCCGCCATTGGCCAGTTCGATGTCGCGAATGATGCGGGCCGATGCAATGTCATAGCCCATCGCGGCGCTGGCCAAGGTGCTGGCCAGGCTCATCTTGGCGTGTTCAAGCGCCAGGGCGGGCAGCGCGTCGGCGGGCGTGGACATGACAAGGTCCGCCAACTGACGCGCCAGCGGGCGCGCCTTGGAAGAAGATTGCACAGTGGTTTCCTTGAAGAGTGCGTGACGGCGGGAGTTACCGCGCGGCCGTTGCTGCGTGAGCCGTTGCCGCGCGAGCGTTACTGCACGCCACTCACTGAGCGGCCGTTCCCAGTTCCTTCAGAACGGGAACCCATTTGGCAAGATCCTGGCGCACCAGGGCCTCGAAAGCGGCCGGTTTGGGCAACGGCGTGTCGGGCAAGGTAAAGCCCTGTCCGATCAGCTTGTCACGCAGTGCGGGCTGGCTCATGACCTTGTCCAGCGCGGCATGCAGGCGCGTTGACACGTTGGCCGGCAAGCCAGCCGGACCGACCAGGCCCCACCACAGCGTGACCGAGTAGTTCGTCAGGCCGCTTTCCTGCATCGTAGGCACGTCAGGCAGCAGCGTGGAGCGCTTGGGCCCGGTGACGGCCAGCGCCCGCAGCTTGCCGCCGCGCACCAGCCCGATAGCGGCCGGCAGGTTGTACAGGCCCATGTCCACGTCGCCGCTGATGATGGCGCCCAAGCCTTGGGGCGCGCCGGTGTATGGCACGTGCAGCAGCGGTTTGTTCAGCATTTGCGCCACGGTGGCGCCGGCGATGTGGTGGCTGGTGCCCACACCGCTTGAGGAATAGCGGAAGGTTTCCGCGGGCTTGGCCTTGATGGCGGCCAGCAGCGACGGGGCATCCTGGTACGGCGATTTTGTGTCAACCACCAGCAGGTTCTGCACGTCGGCAATTTCGCTGATGAAAGTGAAATCCTTGATGGAGTCGTAGCCGGGCGATTTATAGAGCACCTGGTTGTTGACGAAGGTGCCTTGCGCGGCGATGCCTAACGTGTAGCCATCCGGCTTGGCGCGGGCAATGTCAACCGTGCCAATGGTGCCCCCGGCGCCGCCCTTGTTATCTACCACCAACGGTTGACCCAGCTCGTCGGACAAGGCGGATGCGACGACGCGCGACAGCGTATCGGCCGCGCTGCCCGCCGCGAAAGGCACGATCAGGCGGATGGATCGTTCGGGGTAAGCCGCCTGCGCGCCGGCGGCCCACGATGCCGTACCGAAAGTCACCGCCCACGCCACACCGCCCATCACGCCCAATGCCGCGCAAAACCGGGGCAGCGGTGCCATGACGCTAGCGCGCCGTCGAATAAATCCGTGCATGCTTGTCTCCTCCTTGTGGCGCCGCACTGCATGCGAACGCTTGATTTAGTTTTATCAATCAAGGCAGACTGTAGGCGCGTTCTTTCTCAGCGTCTGTCGAATCTTATTGTTCGACCATTGAGTTGTTTTCAATCATGCACAAACTCAGAAATCGCCTGGGCCCACTGCGGGTTCTGGATGCCGTCCACCGAGGCGGCGGCGTGGGGCGCGCGGCCGAATTGCTGCACGTCACGCCCGGTGCGGTCAGCCACCAATTGCGCCGGCTGGAAAGCGATCTGGGGGTGCAATTGGTGCATAAGGACGGCCGCGACATCGCCTTCACCACCGTCGGCACCGAGCTTGCCCTGGAGGCCGCCGAACTTTTCGATCAACTGGAAGCCGCGTTGGCCAGGGCGGCCGAGGCCGGCGCCAACCGCCGCATCCGCGTCAAGGTAATTCCCAGCTTTGCCATCAAATGGCTGATGCCACGGCTGGGATCGCTGTATGCGCAACACGCCGATATCGACATTGAAGTAGCCACGGTGGCGCGCGCCGATGACACCGAATTGCACAACGCCGATTTCGTCGTGCGTTGCGGCGACGGCCACTGGCCCGGCCTGCGGGCCGACTTGTTATTTCCGGACGAGTTGGTGTTGGCGTGCTCGCCCGCGCTGGCCAAGCGCGTGCATCGCGCGCAAGACGTACTAGGCGAAACGCTGCTGCAATCCATGATTGCACCCGACTGCTGGGACCGCTGGCTGCTGTCGGCGGGCTTGAGCGCAAGCAGCGACACCCGTTTCATCCCGCTGGCCAATGCCGTGCTGTGCTTGCAAGCGGCCGCCGAAGGGCTGGGCATCGCGGTAACGCAACGCGCCTACATCACGCAGGACTTCGCCACCGGCCAGTTGGTCCAACCGCTGGCCCACACCGCGCGCAGCAGCAACGGCTACTACCTGGTCAGCAAGCCCGACCGCGCCGCCACCGCGCCGTTCAGCACGTTTACCGATTGGCTGATCAGCGTGAAGCAGGCGCGCGGCGGACCTTGATGCGGGTTGTTTTACGCAATCAATTCACGGTGATGTTCGCTTCTTTGATCAGCTCGGCAAAACGCGGAACGTCCTTTGCGATCAGCGCCTGGAACGCAGCCGCGCCCTGCTGCTTGGCGTCCGGGGCCTGCGCGGCAAGCTTGTCCAGCGACTCGCGCACCCCGGGGCTTTTCAAGGCCGCCGCCAGGGCCTGCTCCAGCCGCGCGATCACGGCGGGCGGCGTGCCGGCTGGCGCGGCGATGCCGTTCCACACGCTCATGTTGAAGTCGGGTACGCCGCCTTCCGCGAAGGTGGGCACGTCGGGAATCTGCGGCAGGCGCGAGGCAGCGGCCACGGCCAGCGCCGTGACGCGCTTGCCTTCATGAATCGGAATCATCGTGACGGTCTGGTCAATCACCGCGTCCACCGTACCCGCCATCAAATCCGCAATGGCCGGGCCGGCGCCCCGATACGGGACCTGCATGCCCTGCGTATTCGTCACATGCAGAAAGTACGCAGCAGCGATATGGCTGGTGGACCCCGACCCTGCATTGCCAAAGTTCACGTCGGCGCCATTCTTTTTCAAACGCGCAACAAAGTCGGGCAGCGTGGTGATGCCGCTTTTCTTGCTGACGGACAGCACCATCGGCACCGTGGCAACCAGCCCGATGGCGCTCATGTCGCGACGCGGGTCGAACTTGGCCTTGGGGTACAGCGACGGCGCAATGGCCAGCGACCCCATGTTGCCGAAGGTGATGGTGTAGCCGTCGGGCGCGGCGCGCGTGACGCGCTGGTTGCCGATCATGGTGCCGCCGCCGCCCAGGTTTTCCACCACGACGGTCTGGCCCAGGTTCTCTCCCATGGCTTGCGCCACGATGCGGGCCAGCCCGTCGGTGGACCCGCCGGCCGCGTACGGCACCACCATCGAAATGGCACGCGTGGGATAGTTTTGCGCCAGGGCGTTGGCGCCAAGCGTGATCAGGCCGGCGCCCAGGGTCGCCAGAAAAATCTTCTTCATGGTTTGCTCCTCGCTATTTGTGCCGGCAACAGCCGGCCCTCCGCCTTGTCTTGGCGGTTGGGGTGATGCAGGTTGAAAGGGGCGCGGCGGCTGCCGCGCCGTGGTGGAGACGGCCTAGCTTTTCTTGGCCGACAGCTCCACGCCGGCCAATTGTTCGGACAGACGCGCCACGGCGGTGTGGTCCTGGCCCTTGCCCAGCGTTTTGCCCGCTGACGCCCAGAGCTCGCGACACAGCGAGGCAAACGGCGTGGGCGTGCCGGTATCGGTGGCGATGCCCAGCGCAATGCCCAGGTCCTTGACCATCAGGTCCAGCCCGAAGCCGGAATTGAATTCCCGCGACAGCACGAACTGCTTGAATTTTTTCTGCGTGGAATTGTTCATGCCGGTGGACGCGTTCAGCACGTCCACGATCACGTTGGGGTCCAGGCCGAACTGCTGGCCGATGATCATGGCTTCAACGCCGATCAAAAAGCCGCCCGCCGACACCAGGTTGTTCAACGCCTTCATGGCATGGGCGCTGCCGACATCGCCCACGGGGGTAATCGACGTGCCCATCGCGGACAGCGCGGGGCGCACGCGTTCCAGCGTGGCGGCGGGGCCGCCGTACATGATGGACAGTTCGCCGGTACGCGCGCGCGGCACGCCGCCCGACACGGGCGCGTCCACCATCTGGCCACCGGCGGCGGCCACGGCCTGGGCCAGCCGCTGCGTATGCGTCGGCACGCCCGAGCTCATTTCCACCACGACGCTGCCGGGGCGCAGCCCCGCCAGCGCGCCCTGGTCGCCGCCCAGCACCTGTTCCACGATGGCGCTGGTGGGCAGCATCGTGACGATGATGTCGGACTGCGCCGCCAGTTCGGCGCAGGTGGTCGCGGCCTGGCCGCCGACCTCCTGCGCGAATTTATCGGCCTGGCCGGGCACGGCATCAAACACCGTCACCGCGAAGCCCGCCTGCACCAGCCGCGCCGCCATCGGCCAGCCCATGCTGCCGATGCCGATCAGGCCCACGCGTTCTTGCGATGCGCTCATGCTTGCTGCTCCTTGAAGGCGCCCTCTTCCTCCAGCACCTGGTTGGCCACCTTGAAGGCGTCCAGCCCGGCGGGGATACCGCAGTACACGGTGGCTTGCAGCAGGATTTCCTTGATCTCTTCAACCGTCACGCCATTGGTCAGCGCGCCTTTGACGTGCAACTTGATTTCCGCCGGTCGGTTCAGCGCCGTCAGCATCGCCAGGTTCAGCATGCTGCGCGTTTTCTTTTCCAGGCCGGGGCGGCCCCAGGCGTAGCCCCAGCACCATTCGGTGGTGATGTGCTGGAAGGCCATCATGAAGTCGTTGGCGCGGGCCAGCGAACCGTCCACGTATTCGGCGCCCAGCACTTCGCGGCGCAGCTTCAGGCCTTGGTCGAACAGGGCTTGGGTTTCGGATTTGGTGTCTGCCATAGGTTCCTCGTTGGTGATGGTGACGGGTGTCAAACCGGGTCTGTGCCCGGTCGCGGGTTTGTCTGGAGTCGGTTCTAGTTTGTCTGATTGTCAGTCAAGTTTCGTCCGAACGTCAATAGTCGGATTGTCCGACAATCTTCTTGACTGCTTAAAGTTTGAACACAATAATGCGGCAAAGCGCCGGGCTGGCTGCCGTGCGCCCTCAACCACAAAAGCCAGGAGACAACCATGAAAAGCTTTCCCAAACAGGCCGTGCGCCACGGGCGTCGGGAATTTGTCGCGGGGCTGGGCGCGGCCGCGCTGGCAGCCACCCTGCCGGGCCGCGCGCTGGCGGCGCCGGCCGACATCAACGTCGGGGTGATCCTGCCCTTGTCTGGCGCCAACGCGCAGTTCGGCATTAATTCGCGGCAGGGCCTGGAACTGGCCGCCGACGAGATCAATGCGGCAGGCGGCATCAAGGCGTTGGGCGGGGCCAAGCTGAAACTGATCATCGCGGACGCCACGTCCCAGCCCACTACCGCCGCCACCGTCGCGCAGCGCCTGATCACGCAGAACCGATGCGTGGCGCTGATCGGCGCCTATGCCTCGTCCTTGACCCTGGCCGTGTCCGAAGTGACCGAACGGCGTGGCATCCCGCTCTTGACCATGTCGTTCTCGGACGTGCTGACCGAACGCGGCTTCAAGCACATCTTCCAGGTGGTCTCCAAGGGCTCGGTGCTGGGCCGCGCGCAATACGACTATGCGGCCTCTGTCGTGGCCGGCGCGTCCGACATCAAGAAGATCGCGCTGCTGTACGAAGACACCGCCTACGGCACGTCGCAGGCGATCGGTGTGCGCAACGCGGCCAAGGCGGCGGGCGCGCAAATCGTGCTGGACGAGGCGTACCCGTTGGGCATTACCGACGTCACGCCACTGATCAGCAAGCTGCGCGCGTCGGACGCCCAGATCGTGTTTCCGATTTCGTACTTGAACGACAGCCTGTTGATCATCCGGGTGATGCGCCAGCAACGCCTGACGGTGCCCATCGTGGGCGGCGCGGCGGGCTATGTGATTCCCGACTTTGCCAAGGCGCTGGGGCAGTATTCCCAGGCCGTGCTGTCGATTGCGCCGGCCAACTACGACCAGGCGCCGGAATACACCGAGCGCTATCGCAAGCGCTTCGGCACCTTCATGCCGCACGAGGCGCTGGAACACGCGGTGTGCGCGGGCGTGCTGGCGCAAGCGCTTGAGGTGGCGGCGTCCGACAAGCCCGAGGCGGTGTCCAAGGCGCTGCGCGCGCAGAAGTACGACCAGGGTTGGGCGGGCGTGATGTCGGGTGGCGGCGTGCATTTTGACGCCAACGGCCTGAACACGCTGGCGCAGCCGATCATGGTGCAGTGGCAGAACAACGAGCTGGTCTCGGTGTGGCCCAAGGCGCTGGCCAAGGGCGCCGTCATCGCCGCCAGCTAGCGCGCGCCGCACACAAGCAAGCTTACGAACCAAGCACAAGGGACAGTCATGCAATTCTTGCAGGCGCTGGTGGACGGCATGTTGCTGGGCGGCGTGTACGCGGTCATCTCGATCGGGTTGACGTTGGTCTTCGGGGTCGTGTCCATCGTCAATTTCGCCCAGGCCGAGTTCCTGATGGTGGGCATGTTCGTCGCCTACTTCGCCTGGAAGCTGCTGGGGCTGGACCCGCTGCTGGGGTCCTTGCTGTCATTCGCGGTGGCCTTCGTGCTGGGCGTGCTGACGCAAAAGTTCCTGATCAACCGGGTGTTGAAGGCGCCGGCGGTGGCGCAGATATTCCTGACGGTGGGCCTGCTGATCGTCATGGAGAACCTGGCGCTGATCCTGTTCGGCTCGGAGTTCCGCTCGGTGCAGACGCCGTATCAGATGACGGCGCTGGCGGTTGGCCCAATTCTGCTGAGCGCACCGTACCTGCTGGCCTTCACGGTGGCGTCGGTGGCCGGGTTGACGCTGTGGTGGGTGCTGAAGAAAACGTGGTGGGGCATGGCGGTGCGCGCCACGGCGCAGGACCCGATGGCGGCGCGGCTGTCGGGCATTTCCACGCATCGCGTGCATCAGCTGGCCTTCGGGCTGGGCGTGGGCCTGACGGCATTGGGCGGCGGAATCATCCTGCCCTACCTGACGGCGTCCACCACCGTCGGCGCGCAGTTCAGCGTGCTGATGTTCACGGCGGTAGTGCTGGGCGGGCTGGGCAGCGTGCTGGGCGCGGTGGTCGGCGGCATCGCGGTCGGCGTGATCCAGTCGCTGTCGTCGCTGGTGCTGCCCATGCAACTGCAAAACCTGGTGCTGTTCGCCATCTTCATCCTCGTCCTGGCCGTGCGCCCGGAAGGTCTTTTGAAAAGGGCTGCATGATGGCAACGACTCGACAATTCCTGCCATGGGCCGCGTTGTTTGCCGTTGCGATGGGCGCGCCCTGGCTGATGCAAGACCAGGGCTACGGCATTCGCGTGCTGACGCTGGTGCTGCTGTTTGCCGCCATGGGGCAGTCCTGGAACATCGTGGGCGGGCTGGCCAACCAGATATCGTTGGGCCACGCCGCCTTCTTTGGGCTAGGCGCCTATACCTCCACCCTGCTGTTGCTGCGCTACGGCATTTCGCCCTGGCTGGGCATCGTGGCGGCAATGGCCGTTGCCGCAGTGGCGGGCGCGCTGCTCAGCCTGCCGACCATGCGGCTGCGCGGCCATTATTTCGCGCTGGCCACGCTGGCGTTCGGCGAGGTGCTGCGCGCGGTGGCCAACACCTGGTCATCGGTGACGGGCGGGCCGGTAGGCCTGTCGATTCCGTTTGCTGAAGGCGTGGCGCAGATGCAGTTCAAGTCCAGCATCCCCTACTACTACCTGATGCTGGGTGCCGCGCTGGTCACGTCGGTGGTCTTCGCGTTGATCAGCCATTCGCGCCTGGGCTACCGCCTGCGCGCCGTGAAGGCCAACCCGCAGGCGGCGGAAGTCATCGGCGTGAACACCGCACAAACGCGCATACTTGCCGCCGTGATCTCGGCGGCGTTGATGGGCGCCTGCGGCACGCTGTACGCACAGTTCATCTATTTCTTCGACCCCGACACGGTGTTTTCGCTGGTGGGCATCTCGGTGCGCGTGGCGCTCATCTGCATCATCGGCGGCGTGGGCACGGTGGCCGGCCCGCTGATCGGCGCGCTGGTCATCATCCCCCTGGAAGAAGTGTTCAACGACTGGCTCTCGGGCCACACGGCGGGCGTATCGCAACTGGCCTTCGGGCTAATCCTGATCGCCATCATCCTGATCGAGCCGCGCGGCCTGACGGCGCTATGGACGCGGCTGCGCAACCTGACGCGGGGCCAGCATGCCTGACATCCTGAAGGTATCGAACGTGCAACGCCGCTTTGGCGGCCTGAAGGCCGTGGACGATGTGTCGTTCAGCGTGGCGCGCGGCGACATCCTGGGCCTGATCGGCCCGAACGGCGCGGGCAAGACCACGCTGTTCAACCTGCTGGTTGGCCTATATGCCAGCCAGGGCGGCCGCATTGAATTGGACGGTGTGGACGTCAGCGGCCTGCGCCCCCATCAGATCGCGGCGCGCGGCATGACCAAGACTTTTCAGAACGTGGCGCTGTTTCCCGAAATGACGGTGCTGGACAACGTGCTGGTGGGCGGCCTGCTGCGCCACGACGTGCCGCGCGCGCGCCAGGTCGCCCGCGACAACCTGGACCGCGTCGGCCTGTCCGCCATTGCCGCCAAGCCGGCCGGCGAGCTGTCGTTTCCCGAGCAGGCCCGGGTGGAGCTGGCGCGTGCGCTGTGCACCGACCCCAAGGTGTTCCTGCTGGACGAGGTGATGGCGGCGCTGAACGAATCCGAAATGGATGCCCTGCTGGATCTGATCCGCACGCTGCGCGACGAGGCGGGCATCACCTTCATCGTGGTGGAACATCACATGCGCACCATCATGCGGCTGTGCAACCGCATCCTGGTGCTGTCGTTCGGCCAGAAAATTGCCGAGGGCAGCCCGGCCGAGATCGCGTCGAACCCGACGGTGATCGAGGTCTACCTGGGCAAATCCTTGGAACAGTCGGAGGCGGCGGCATGAGCCTGTTGCAGATCCAGAACCTGACCGCCGCCTATGACCGCAGCCCGGTGCTGCACGAGGTGTCGCTGGACGTGCCCGAAGGCGGCTTCATCGCGGTGGTGGGCGCCAATACGGCGGGCAAGAGCACGCTGCTGCGCTGCATATCAGGGCTGCTGGACAAGGTCAGCGGCAGCATTCTTTTCGACGGCCGCGACATCCTGCGCTTGCCGCCGCACCGCATTCCGGAACTGGGCATCGCCCACGTGCCCGAAGGCCGCCACGTCTTTCCTGACATGACGGTAGAAGAAAACCTGTACCTGGGTGGCTACACGCGCCGCCGCGACATGGCGGGCATCAAGCGCGGTTGCGACCGCGTCTACGCCCTGTTTCCCCGCCTGCTTGAACGGCGCCGCCAGGCCGCCGGCACGCTGTCCGGGGGCGAGCAGCAGATGGTGGCCTTTGGCCGCGCGCTGATGCTGGAGCCCCGGTTGTTGCTGCTGGACGAGCCCAGCCATGGCCTGGCGCCCAAGATCGTCGAGGAAATGCACCAGGCCATGATCGACATCCACCGCAGCGGGCTGACCATCTTGCTGGTGGAACAGAACACGCGCCTGGCGCTGTCGGTGGCCGAACACGCCTACGTGCTGCAATCGGGGACGATGGTGCTGTCCGGCCCCAGCGGCGCGCTGTTGGAAGACAGCCGTGTGCGCGCGGCGTACCTGGGGTTATAGCGATGGCCTGCCGGCGGGATATATTGCGTCTTTACGTTGAACCGGCGGTGCGCCGCGGCCGGGCCAAAAGCCCCTGTCGCCGCCTGCGCGCACCGCTACGCAAAGCGAGAGACAGCCATGCCCCCTAACGGCGCAGTATTTGAAAAACCGACCACCCTGCGCACCCGCGTCGAGGAATTCCTGCGCGCCTCCATCATGGACGGGCGCATCAAGGGCGGCGAACGCCTGCGCGAAGCCGAACTGTGCGAACAGCTGAACATCAGCCGCAGCACGCTGCGCGAGGCGTTGCGCACATTGGAAGCCGAACGGCTGATTTCCATCGAACCGCATCGCGGCCCGACGGTGGTGCGCATTACCGAGAAGGCCGCGCGCGATCTGTATTCGCTGCGCGCGCTGCTGGAGGGCTTTGCCGCGCATGAATTCGCGCGGCTGGCCAGCGACGCCGACGTCGAGCGCCTGCGCAAGGCGGTGGACGCGCTGCACCGCCAGGCCAAGGGCAGCAACAAGTCGGCCTTGCTGGCGGCCAAGCGCGATTTCTATGACGTGCTGCTGTCGGGCTGTGACAACGATCTGATCAAGGACATGCTGCCGGGCCTGCTGTCGCGCATCAATCTGCTGCGCGCCACGTCCTTCGCACGGCCGGAACGGCTGCCGGAAAGCATGGCCGAAATCGACCACATCTTCGAGCGCATCCAGGCTCGGGATGCGCCAGGCGCCCAAGCCGCCGCGCAAAACCACATTGTGAATGCGGAACGCACGGCGCTTGAAGTGCTAAGGCGCCAACAAGAGGAGACATCCACCCGTGAAGGCGATCGACCAGGAACTGAGGGCCGCGACGGCCCTGGCGCAGCAGGATAGCGAATTCATCGCGGCCACCCGGGGCTTGCCCAGCGCCATCTGGCTGCAAGTGGGCGCGCAGCCGGAGGACCGCATGCTTGCCTGGGCCGGCCAACCCGCCGCCCCGTCGCAGTGCCTGGTCATCAGCGCGCCGCCGGACACATGGCGCAAGCTGCTGCAACCCGCCCCGCCACCGGGTTATCACTCGTTTACCGCCGCGCAGCGCCAGGCCCACGGCCTGCGCGTCAAAGGCGATGCGCTGGCCATTGCGCAGGCGCTGCATGCCCTGGAACGCCTGTTCGAGATTTTGCGCGGCCAGCATGACGCGGCGCCCACCCTGCTGGACCGCAGCGCCATCGCGGGCCATTACGTCAACCTGGAGCTGGGCGGGGCTGACCGGGGCGTGAGCGACCGGGGCACGAGCGACCGGGGCGCGACCGACCGGGGCGCGACCGACGGGGGCACACCCCCCACCTCTCTGTACGTGGAAACCAGCGGCCTGGCGGACGGCCCGCCGCTGTTGATGCTGCACACCGCCGGCGCCGATTCGCGCCAATATCACGCGCTGATGGCCGACGCCGAGCTTCGCCGCCAATGGCGCATGATCGCTTTTGACATGCCCGGCCACGGCCGCAGCATGCCCTTGCCCGGCCAGGCCTGGACCGAAGCCGGTTTGACCCGGGACGCGTATCTGCGCACCTGTGTGGCGGTGATCCGCCAGGTGGTGGGCGCCCCCGCCGTCCTGCTGGGCTGTTCGATGGGCGCGGCGATGGCGCTGGTCGTCGCCGCCCGCAGCCCGGACGATGTGGCCGGCGTGGTGGCGCTGGAGGCGCCGTACCAGGCCAGCGGCCGGCGCACGCCGCTGCTGTGCCATCCCCAGGTCAACCAGGCGGCCCACAACCCGGCCTATGTGCGCGGCCTGATGGGCCCGGCCGCCACGCTGGACGCGCGCCGGGACGCCGCGTGGATCTACTCGCAAGGCGGCTTTAACGTGTATGCCAACGACCTTTGGTTCTATAGCGAAGACTTCGATGCCGCCGAACACCTGGCGGGGTTGGACACGCGCCGCTTCGGCGTGTCCCTGTTGACGGGCGCCTACGACTATTCCGCCAGCCCGGACGACAGCCGCCGCGTGGCGGCGCGCATTCCCGGCGCGCGCTTCACCGAGATGCCCGAGCTGGGCCATTTCCCAATGGTTGAAAACCCGCAACGGCTGATGCAGTACTTGAAGCCTGAACTGGACCACCTGCGCGCCACCCGGGGAAATGCATGACGCTGCCGAACCACGAAGTCTATGCCTTGCGCTACGCCACCGTGGCGCGCCGTCGCAGCCAGAACTTCATTACCCCGCCCGACCCGCACGACGGTCCCATGCCGATGGATTATTTCGTCTGGGTCATCCGCCATGACAAGCGGGTGTGGCTGGTGGACACGGGCTTTAACGAAGCCGCCGCACAGGCGCGGGGCCGGGAGTTTTTGCGTTGCCCGATCGATGCGCTACATACCCTGGGCATCGCGCCCGCCGATATCCAGGATGTGATCGTCACGCACCTGCACTACGACCACGCCGGCAACATCCGCAAGCTGCCACGCGCCCGCCTGCACCTGCAAGAAAGCGAACTGCATTACGCCTGCGGCTGCAACATGCGCTTTGACATGCTGCGCCACGCCTATGCCGTGGAGGACGTGGTTGATGTGGTGCGTGGGGTATATGACAAGCGGGTGGCCTTCTACCACGGCCACGACGAAATCGCGCCCGGCCTGCAACTGCTGCACATCGGTGGCCACACGCAAGGCTTGCAGGCGGTGCGCGTGCATACGGCGCGCGGCTGGGTGGTGCTGGCCTCCGACGCCAGCCACTACTACGACAACATGGGCCTGGACGCGCCCTTTCCCATCGTGTTGAACGTGGCCGACATGCTGGCCGGCTATGACACGCTGCTGAAGTTTGCGGATTCCCCCGACCACATCGTGCCCGGCCACGACCCGCTGGTGCGCGTGCGCTACCCCGCCCTGGTGCAAGGCAATGCCGAGATCGTGGCGCTGCACCAGGCTCCTTTGCGCAATGCCGAATCGGGGACAAATTGCGCGCCCGCTACCTCCGAGTCTGGTTAACAGAAACTTGATCACGGTCAATGGATGCACGCGCCACGGTGCAAAGATGACATGCGCACCGACGGCCATCGGGCCGTGGGCGACCAAGATCTGGAGGCATCGTGAAAAACGTTTTGATCCCCGTGGACGGGTCCGCCAACGCGCTGCGCGCGGTTCACTACATGGTTGAGCACATCCGCGAATATGGCCCCTGCACCGTGCATCTGCTCAATGTCCAATTACCCATCGTGTCGGGCTCGGTGCTTGCGTTCGTATCGCAGGAAATGATCCAGGACTACTACAACGACGAGGCCAAGGCGGCATTGGCCGATGCGAAAGCGGCGCTGGACAAAGCGGGCGTCCAGTATGAAGCAAGCATGCGGGTTGGACCCATCGCCGAATCGGTCAAGGCGTATGCCTCCGAGCACCAGTGCGATCACATCGTCATGGGCTCGCGCGGGCTGGGAGCGGCGGGCAGCCTGCTGCTGGGGTCTGTCGCCTTGAAGGTACTGCACGCGGTCCACATCCCGGTCACGCTGGTGAACTAGGCCGACGGCTTATCAATGCCCCGGCAAGGCCGCTCATCAACTCGGCCGCCCCGCCCTTTTCGCTCGACCCTGCTTGACCCAGATCAACGTTGCGGCCTGGCAGAAGGCCACTATGGAATCAACGATTCCACAGGACAGGATACGGCCCCGCCATTCCGGAGAACACCATGCTTGCGCGCGATCTCATGACCCCCGCCCCCTTTTGCGTGACCGCCAGAACCCCTGTATCGCAGATCATGCATGCCCTGCTGGACCGCGAGATCAGCGCCGTGATGGTGCTGGGCGACGACGGCGCCTTGATGGGAATCGTCAGTGAGGGCGACTTGGTCCGTCGCAAAGACAGCGGGCATCAGAAAAAGCTGGATCATTGGCTGGCGGCGCTGGCGGAAGGCGAGTCGCTGAATCTGGATTTCCTGCACAGCCTGCAACTCAGCGAGCAAACCGCCGCCAACGTGATGAGCAGCCCTGCCATCACGGTGCGGGAGACGGCCGGCGTGGCCGAGATTGCGGACGTGCTGCTCACGCATGGGATCAAGCGCGTGCCCGTCACGCGCGAAGGAAAGTTGGTGGGCGTGGTCAGCCGGCGCGACATCCTGCGCGCGCTGCTGGCTCAGGAAACATGATGCCGCTCCGGCGGCAAGGGGCCTGACCATGGGACGCATCGGCATTTTCTTTTATTCACGCACCGGCACCGGGCGCATGGTGGCCCAGCGCCTGGCATCGGTCAGCGGCTGGCCCGCTTACGAAATCCGCGATGTCTCGCCGCGCGTGGGGTTGCAGGGCGATCTGCGCTGCGTGCTGGACGTTCTGCTCAAGCGCAGCCCGCCGTTTCGTTACGACGGCCCCGCGCCGGACCAGTTTGAACACGTGGTGCTGATCGCGTCCGTGTGGATGCGGGCGCTGGCGGCGCCCATGCGCTCGTTCCTGACAGCGCACGGCCGGTTGATCCGCGCGTACTCGGTGATCTGCGTCATGTCCGGATATGGCGGGTTCCGCGCGGTGGACGATATGGTCCGCGCCGCGGGAGCCAAGCCTCGCTCTGTGCTGCTGTTGAAGGAGTCCGAGGTGCTGGCCGAGGAATGCGATGCGTCCCTTTGCCGCTTTCGCGAGCAGACGCTGGCTGCCCCGGGCCCGGGCGGCTGGAACGACCCGCTGCTGCCCTCGATCGACGCCTGACGCCTGCCCCTGACGCTTCGGCCGGGCGGCGTCATCGTTCATACGTACTAGTGCGCATTTCGCACTGCGCAGCGCGCATGGCGCGGTGTCGTGATGTCTATGGATTCGCGCAGTAATGTGTGCTGCAATGATTTGTCGCCGTTCAAGGCCAAGTCGGGGCTTCGCACATTTTGCAATGACGCCATCGCCTATCGCCCCGCCGCTGCTGGACATCATCCAGTCCGCTACCGAGCCGATCATCACGATCGACGAGCATCAACGCATCGTGATGTTCAACCCGGCGGCCGAACGCGTGTTTCTATGCCAGGCCCGACAGGCCATCGGCGCCAGCCTGGACATCCTGATACCCGTGCGTTTTCGCGCGGTTCACGCCAAGCACGTCAGCCGATTCAAGGATACGGGCGTGTCGGATCGGCAGATGGGCCTGGGCGCGCCGTTATGGGGTCTGCGTTCCAACGGCGAAGAATTCCCGATGGAAGCGTCCATCTCGCAAACCCGGACCGATGCCGGCGTATTCCTGTCCATCTTCCTGCGCGACATCACAGAACGCCAACGCATCGACCAGGCCCTGCGCGCCTCGCGCGACGAGTTGACGCGGCTGTCCAACGCCTTGCTGCATGTGCGCGAACAGGAAAAGAAACACATCGCACGCGAGCTGCACGACGACTTGGGCCAGAGCCTCACGGCGCTGACCATGGAACTGGCCCAACTGGAAGCCGGGCTGGCGCCGGAGGACATAGGCGCCCGCGAGCGGGTGCGCGCCATGCGTCGGGTGATCAAGGCGACCTTCGCTTCGCTGCGGCGCATTGCCTCGGACCTGCGGCCCGTCATGCTGGATGACCTGGGCCTGGCCGCCGCGGTGGAATGGTTGGTCGCCAATTTTGTGTCGCGCTATGGCATCGACACCCATGCCGACATACGCATGGGGCCGGCCGAACCCTCCAAGCGTGTCGCCACGACGCTGTTTCGGGTGGTTCAGGAAGCGCTGACCAATATCGCCAAGCATGCCCAGGCCACGCAGGTGCGCGTCCAACTTTCTTGCGACCAAACGCACTGCAAGCTGACGGTGCAAGACAACGGCGTGGGCGCGACGCCGGAAAGCCTGACCAAGAAGCTGCCCCTGTCGCTAGGGCTGCAAGGCATACGCGAGCGCGTGCGGCTGCTTAACGGAGAAGTCACCATCAACACCCGGAAAAAAGGCGGATTCCGGCTGCACGCCGACGTGCCGGCGCAGCATCCCGAGTCCCCATGGGAGGAATCGTGATTACCGTCATGCTGGCAGACGATCACACCTTGCTGCGAGAAGGCCTTCGGCGCCTGCTGGAGCAGGCGGGCGACATCCTGGTTCAAGGCGAAGCGGCAAACGGCGTCGAAGCGATGCAGTTGCTGCGGCAACATCAGGGGGATCTGCTGGTGCTGGACATGTCGATGCCGGGCCGCGACGGCGTGGAACTGATCCGGCAAATCAAAAATGCGCATCCGACGCTGCCCATCCTTGTGCTGACCATGCACGGTGAACAGCAGTACGCCGTGCAGGCGATCAAGGCGGGCGCGGCGGGATACCTGACCAAGGACAGCGCCGCCGAAGAACTGGTGCAGGCGGTGCGAAAAGTGGCGGCGGGGGGGCGCTACCTGAGTCCCTTGCTGGCCGAGAGCATCGCATTCGAGCGGCACGGCCAGACCGGCGACCTGCCGCATTCGTTGTTGTCCGATCGCGAACTCTCCGTGTTCCGTTATCTGGCTTCCGGTCTGGACAATTCAGACATCGCGCGGCGCTTGTTCCTTAGCGTCAAGACCGTCAGCACCTACAAGAGCCGGATCCTGGTCAAGATGAGCCTGCGCAACCAGACCGACCTGGTGCGTTATGCCATCCGGCATCGCCTGATCGACGATCACGACCCGCCGGATGACTAAGTGCACCGTGTAGGAATATTCCTACGCGCGTCAGGCTTCTTCGGCGTCAACTGATGAGCCGCGCTGATAGCCGGAGGCCGGCAAGACTTCCATACTACGGTCGAGCCTGCGGGTGTGAGCAGCGCTCTGATCCTCGGACGAGGAAAGTCCCGTCGTCCCAACCTAGCGAGATGCCGCCATGGACGCTGCCCTTGTCAGTCCCAGCAACATCGCATGGCAGCCCGCCATGCCTTCCGCTTGCCAGACGTGCTCGGCCGAACGCTTCTGCCGTCCGGTGGGGCAAGCCGAACCGTCTTCCATGTTCCCCGTGAACCGAAGCCGCAAGGTGATTCATCGCGGCGAATCCGTCTACCGGACCGGAGACGCGTTGCAGAATTTCTTCCTGCTGCGTTCGGGATCGGTCAAGATGCGGGTCACCAACTCCTCGGGGCTGGAGCAGATCACCGCGTTCCCGGTTGCCGGCGCCATGCTGGGGTTGGACGGCATCGAAACGGGTCACCATACCTGCGACGCCATCGCCCTGGAAGATTCGCTGGTTTGCGTCCTGCCGTTCGCCGATCTGATGCGCAACTGCCGCGACGACTTTGGCGCGGCCCAGCATTTCAACCGTTTGATCGCCCACGACACCAACCAGTACTGCCGGCTGCTGCTGACCCTGGGTTGCATGTCGGCGGAAGAACGGGTGGCGGGCTTCCTGATCGGCATTTCCGAACAAATGTCCGCCAGCGGTTATTCGCCCATGGCCTTCACGCTGAAGATGACGCGCGAGGACATCGCCAACCATCTGGGCATGAAGGTCGAGACCGTCTGCCGGGTGTTTTCGCGGCTACAGGAGGCGGCATTGGTGCAGGTGCGCAAACGGCAACTGGAGATCCGTAACGTAGACGCGCTGCGCAAGATGAGTTGCGGTTAGCGGGTCGCGCGGCGCCGGTGCGCCGTCCAGCACGGCAGTTGACCGAAAGACGCAAATGCATATTAGAATCAATAACTTTTCATTTGCCCAAGCGTTTCTCTCTCATGTCCCACCCTCCCAAGGCCAGGAAAGACTGGCTCGCCCATTACGCGGAGATGATCGGCAAATGGCGCGGGCGGGGGCACGAGGATGGCGAGGACGCCATGCACGACACCGTGGTGGGCATGCTTGAAGGCGACGTCGCGGCAATTTATGATCCCCGCGCCTACCTGTCGCGCGGCACCTCGAACCGGCTGGTCAGCAAGCATCGGCATGTGAGCACGCTGGAGATCACGTCGCTGGACGACATGGCGCGCAGCGACCACCCCGCCACGCCGCCCGCCGATGACGGCGTGCGGTTTCAGCAACTGGCCGACGAACTTACCCGCGCACTGGAAGACCTGCCCCCTAAGTGCCGGCACGTCTATCTGCGATACCGGCTGGAAGGCTGGACGCATACCGAGATCGCGCAAGAAATGGGCCTGTCGCGCAGCATGGTGGAAAAATACATGACGCGCTCGGTGCGTCACATCAACGAACGGCTGCAACACCATGCCCCACTCTGAAACCGGCTACCCGAACCCCGGCCACGGTGGCGACGACCCCAGGCACCCGCGCATGCCGCCGCGCAATGACGACGGCGGCAGCGATGGCGGCAGCGATGGCAGCGACGCGCTGGACCATCCCGCCGACGCCGCCCACTGGTTTGCGCGTATGCAGTCCGGCGAAGTCACTGCCGCGGACCGGCAGGCCTTCGCGGCCTGGCGCGATGCCAGCCCCGACAACGACCGCGATTACCGCCGCCTGAGCGCCCAATGGGACGCCGTGCTGTCGCTGCCGCATGCGCGCCTGCGCGGCTTGATGGACGCCTCGCTGACGGCGCCCCGCCCGCCCGCGATGTCGCGGCGGCGCTTTGGCCTGCGCGTGGCGGCGGCCTGTGCGGTGCCGCTGGTGGCCGGCTTGGTGGCGGCGCCGTTCGTCTTTGACGGCAACGACACGCTGGTCAATTACGCCACGCGCAAGAATGAGCGGCGCGAGGTCACCTTGCCGGACGGCTCGGTGCTGAGCCTGAACGGCGACACTCGCGTGGCGGCCCGTTTTGGCGCGGGGGAGCGGCGCGTGGAACTGGAACAGGGCGAAGCATTTTTCGATGTGCGGCACGATACGTCGCGCCCGTTCGTGGTGGTCGGCGGGCTGGGGCAAGTCACCGTGACGGGCACCCGGTTCAATGTGCGGCGCGACAGCGACCGTTTGCAGGTCAGCGTGGAATCCGGGTCCGTGCGTTTGCAGACGGGGTCCTGGTGGCGCCGGCACGAACGCCGGCTGACCGCCGGCCAGCAAGCCGTTGCCTACCCGGGCAGCACGTTAAGCGAGGTCGCCGCCGTCAATGTGCAGGACCTGACGGCGTGGCAGCGCGGCAAAATCATATTCAATAACGTGCCGCTGGCCACCGTCATCAGCGAGATGAACCGCTACCTGCCCCGGCCCGCCAGCCTGGACGTCCCCGCGCTGGGGCAACACCGCGTGTCCGGCATCTTCAGCGTGGACGACCCGCTAGCGATGATCGATGCGCTGCCGGCCATTGCCCCCGTCACGCTGGACCGCCAACAGGATGGCGCGATACGCATCGTGGCGCGTTGAGGGGGAGGCGCTGATCCCCGGGTCAGCCGATCCGCTGGTCCCGGGCGCGCCGGTCCTTTTGTAACATACCTGTTACACAATAATATCGATTCTTATTCCGGTTTTCGTGGGGCTCATGCGTCTAGATAGGAAGGGGCCAACCGCCCCAGGGCACCCTGCCCGATTCCGTTGAAACCGGCGCGCCGTGCGGGCGCGCCTTCCACCCGAGCTACCGATCTTGAAACCCGTATCTGCCCGACCCGCTTTGCGCGTGCCCTCGCGCGTGGTTCTCAGCGCGCTTGCATTCTCGCTATCGCTTGCCTTTGGCATGGCACCCGCCGCGCACGCGCAGGAAGCCCCCGTCAGCGTCAACATTGCCGCGCAGCCGCTGGGCGACGCGCTGTTGCAGCTGGGCTCGCAGACTTCCTTGCAGATCTTTTATTCGCAGGACATTCTTGCCGGCCAGCAGGCACGCGCCCTGTCGGGCAAGCTGGCGCCCGAAGACGCGCTGCGCCAGCTGTTGCAGGGCACCGGCATCGAGTACACGCGCAACGGCAACAACGTCACGCTGTCGCGCCCGGCCACGGCCGGCGGCGCCGTGCAGCTTGAAGCGGTGACCGTCACCGCCGGCATTCTGGGCGAGCTGGCCCCGCCCTTTACCGGCGGGCAGCTTGCCACCGGCGGCAGCCTGGGCGTGCTGGGTTCGGAAGACGTGATGGACACGCCGTTCAGCACCGTGAACTACACGTCCGAACTGCTGTACGACCAACAGGCCCGCACGCTGGCCGACGTGGTGGTCAACGACGCGTCGGTGCGCACGTTGACCTCAAGCGGCGGCTTTGGCGAAGACTTCCAGATCCGCGGCTTTGCCGTGGGCAGCGGCGACGTCAGCGTGAACGGCCTGTATGGCCTGGTGTCGTCCAGCCGCGTGCCGGTGCAGATCCTGGAACGCGTGGAAGTGCTCAAGGGCCCCGGCGCCTTCATGCGCGGCATTCCGCCCAACGGCAGCATCGGTGGCGCGATCAACGTGGTGACCAAGCGCGCCGAAGACGAACCGCTGGCGCGCGCCACGCTGGGCTACGCCAGCAAGGCCAACTTCACCGGCCAACTGGACCTGGCCCGCCGCTTTGGCGAAGACAACGCCTGGGGCCTGCGCTTTAACGGCGTCAAGCGCGGGGGTGAATCCACGTTGCGCGACGGCAAGCAAGGCCTGGACATGGGCGCGCTGGGCATCGACTATCGCGGCGCGCGGCTGCGCTGGTCAGCCGACGCCATCCACCAGGAAGACGTGATCGAGAATTTCCGCTCGCAGATCGGCTGGCAGGCCAACGTGACCGAGCTGCCCTCGCCGCCCGACGGCGACATCAACTTCTACCCCGGCACGCGTCTGTCGCAGCGCGACAGCACGATCATGTCGCGCCTGGAATATGACTTCACCGACAACCTGACCGGCCACATCGCGGCGGGCTATCGCGACGGCAAGGTGCGGCAGATTTTCCCCGTCACCGTCAACATGGCCGGCGCGCGCCAGTCGGTGGACCAGGACGGCAATTTCAACGTCATGACGACGTACTACGACTCGTACTCGAAAACGCGCAGCGGCGACGCCGGCCTGACCGCGCGCTTTGCCACGGGCCCGGTCAATCACCGCGTGACGCTGGGCGCGACCTACATGAAGCAGGAATTGGGCAACGCCTATTCCACCGGGTCGGCCATCGTGGCGTCCAACATCTACGACCCCACGCCCATTCCCGACGGCCCCGCCGTGCGCCTGACGCCGCAAAAAGCGTCCGACACCACGCTGACCAGCTTTGCGCTGGCCGACACGCTGTCCTTTGCACAGGACCGCATCCTGTTGACGGCCGGCATCCGCCACCAGGTCGTGGACGTAGACAGCTACAACACCGCCGGCGCGCGCACCAGCGGCTACCGGGCCAGCGCCAACTCGCCCATCGGCGGCATCGTTGTCAAGCCGCTGCAGAACGTGTCGGTCTACGCCAACTTCACCGAAGGCCTGACGCGCGGCACGATCGTGGGCGACACCTACGAAAACCGTGGCGCGGTGCTGGCGCCCTACAAGTCCAAGCAGTATGAAACCGGCGTAAAGGTGGACTGGGACGGCAACATCATCACCACCCTGTCGCTCTTTCAGATTGCGCGCCCGTCCGGCCAGGCCGACGACAGCAACGTCTACGGCTACTTCGGCGAACAGCGCAACCGTGGCCTGGAACTGACCGGCTACGGCGAACTGGTGCGCGGACTGCGCCTGATGGCCAGCGCCGCCTTCATCGACAGCGAACTGACCAAGACGCCCGGCGGCGTCAGCCAGGGCAACCGCCCGGCCGGCGTGCCCGCCAGCACCTACAACCTGGGGCTGGACTGGGACACGCCATGGGTGCAGGGCCTGAGCCTGAACGGCCGCGCCATCCGCACGTCGTCGGTCTACCTGAACAACGCCAACACGCTGCGCCTGCCCGGCTACACGCGCTTTGACCTGGGCGCGCGCTACGCGACGCAGATCGCCGGCAAGGACGTCGTGTTCCGCGCCAACGTCGAAAACGTGGCCGACAAGAAGTACTGGCTGGCCTCGGGCTCTTTCGTGACGAACGCGGCGGGTCGCACGTATATGTTGTCGGCGTCGATCAACTACTGATGCGTTAAGGCAGACCGGGCGACGCGCGGCGATCAGAAATCCCAAATCACCGGGACCCAGCGAAACGCGTCGCCCGCCACCGCAATCCGGCCCACCGACGGAAACGGCAAGTGGGCGGCCACCAGCAGCCCACGGTTTTCCGCAAGCTCGCGGAACAGCCCGATGCGAACTTGGGCGGATACGTCGGGGTCGTGCTCAAAGCCGTTGTGCCAGTCCGGGTGGTCAAAGCCCACGGGAAACATCGCGTCTCCGGCAAAGGTCAGGCGGTCGCCGCCCGAGACCAGATCGACCACGCTGTGGCCTGGCGTATGGCCACCGGTGACGCGCACCGTCACGCCCGGCGCCACCTGGTGCTTGTCGTCGAACAGGCGCAGCCGGTCGCGGTATTCGTTATAGAACGCGGTGGCCGTGGTACGCAGCACGTCGGGCACCGGCTTGGGCATCACCGTCTGCGAAAAGTCGGGCGACGTCCAGAACGCGACCTCGGCAGCCGCCACGTGGATGCGCACGTCCGGGCGCAGCCGCTTTTTCACATCGTCCACCAGCAGGCCGCCAACATGGTCCATGTGCATGTGGGTGATGATCACGTCCGTCACGGATTCCAGCGCAATGCCCGCGCAAGCGAGCCGCTGCGGAAACAGCCCGGCACGCGGGAAGCCGGGAAACTGCCCGCCCAGGCCCGCGTCGATCAAGATGGTTTGCTCGCCGCTGCGGGCCACCATCACGTTCAGCGGCCAGTCGAACGCATCGGGCGGCATGAACATGTGGTCCAGCCAGTCCGCCAGGTCGGCGGGGTCGGCGTTGGTGGCCATCGTGGACGTGGGCAGGGGCAGTACGCCGTCACTGACGACCATCGCGTCGATGTCGCCGATGCGTACCGCGTAACGGGACGGGACCAGGTCCACGGGGGTCTGGACGCCGGCATGCGAAGGGGAGGTGGACAGGGGGGTATCGGTGCGAAACATAACGAATCTCCTAAGTGGCTGGACAGCGTAGCCATCCTAGGCGCGGCCCCGGATGCGCGGTAGCCACGCGAGGTGAAGCGCCATGTTGCGAACGGCGCACCAATCGCTGGCGGGTGTTACGGCTTGCACACCGTTGCGCGCTGACCCATTGCCCGGCTGACCCATTGCCCGGCTGACCCATTGCCCCGGCAAAGTGCGGCAAAATACGCGGCTGCACGCCCCGACTTCTACCTGGCGTTTGCGTCCGACATGACCGATTCATTGCTACTTTTCGAGCGTCACCGCCCGCGCCTGTTCGCGCTGGCGTATCGCATGCTGGGCGCGGTGGCTGAGGCCGAGGACGTGGTGCAGGAAGCATGGCTGCGCTGGCACGGCGCCGACCACGCCTTGGTGGAAAACGCCGAGGCCTGGCTTGTCACGGCCACCACGCGCTTGTCCATCGACCGCCTGCGCGCGGCCAAGCTTGAACGCGCCCAGTACACGGGCGTATGGCTGCCCGAACCCATGCTGATGGCCGCGCCGTCCACGCCTGAACAGATCCACGAATTCGCGGACGATGTGTCCGTGGCGTTTCTGTTCATGTTGGAACGTCTGTCGCCCGACGCGCGCGCGGCCTTCCTGATGCACGACGTGTTCGATGCCGATTACGAAGACATCGCCGACACGCTGGGCAAGACACAGGCAGCCTGCCGCCAGCTGGTACGGCGCGCCCGGCTGCAACTGCGCCAGGGCGCGCCGCGTGAAACCGTCTCGCGCGCGGCCCTGCACCGCTTGTTGCTGGCCTTTGCCGACGCCATGCAGCGCAGCGATTTCCACGGCTTGCATGCGCTATTAAGCGACGACGCCGAACTGATCGGCGACGGCGGTGGCAAGGCCACCGCGTTTGCGCGGCTGGTGGGTGGCAAACGGCTGGCGCAATTGTTCTACGCGGGCAAGCGCCGCTTTGGCGACGGCCTGCGCGCCGAGGTCGTAGAGATCAACGGGCAATGGACCTTGCTTCGATACATCGACGGGCAACTGGAATCGGTGCAGTCGTACGAGACGGACGGACAACGGTTGACGCGCGTGCTGGTGCAGCGCAACCCCGACAAGCTCGCGCGGATCGCAGCAGCGTTGGCATAAGGCGGTACGCGGCGATGGGGCTTTGCCGCGGCGATGGTGCGCAGCGGGCAACATGGTGATCCCTTGCGCGGCTCTACCGCCACGCCGGTCGGCACTTCTACGATGAGGCCTTGTCACATCCGCCAAGGAACGCCCATGTCGAAACTGTTCAAGCTTGCCCTGCCCCTGGCCCTGGTCGCAACCGGCGCCCTGCTGGGCAACGCCCCGGCCCAGGCCGCGCCCGCCGAACCCATCGTTACCGAACTGATGACGAAGCCGCTGCCGGACATTCCCGGCAAAGACGCCTTGATGATCACGGTCGATTACCCGCCCGGCGCGGCCGACCCGATCCACCGCCACGACGCGTACAGCTTCGTCTATGTCCTGCAAGGCAGCATCATCATGCAGGTCAAGGGCGGCAAGGAAGTCACCTTGACGCCGGGCCAGACCTTCTTCGAAGGGCCGGACGATGTGCACACGGTGGGGCGCAACGCCAGCCAGACCGAACCGGCGAAGTTCGTGGTGGTGCTGATCAAGAAAAAGGGCGCCCCCGCCTTGATCCCCGTTCACTAAGCCGCCCCCCCTGAGCCGGACGCGCCGGGCAGCGGGCGCCGTCCGCCCCTGCCGGGCGCAATCCGCGCCCGCGCTTGAGGCGCTTTTTGATGCGCCTTTTGATGCGCCTTTTGACGCGCTTTTTAATGCCTCTTTGGGTGGCGCCCCATCCTAGGGAAAACCCGAGTTTTTCCCATCCAATGTCACAGAATGGCCGCGTGCGCCGTCTTAGCCATAAGACCCACCCTTGCCGCGCCGCCACCATGTCGACACCCTTGTTTGCCCCATCGATCACCCCCTCTCCCCTTGGGCCGGATTCCCTGGCCGACAGCTTTGCCACCAGCTATGCCGGCGTGGTGGCATTCATTGCGGTGGCCGTCGAAGGCAACTTCGCCAAGGCGGGCGACCGGCTGGGCATCGGGCGGTCGGCCGTCAGCCGCAGCGTGCAGAAACTGGAAGACCAGCTGGGCACCCGGCTGTTCGTGCGCACCACGCGCAGCACGTCACTGACCGCCGAGGGGCGGCAGTTTTACGACCAGTGCCATCCCGGCGTGGCGCGTATCGTGCAAGCGCTGGATGACATGCGCGAGCTGCGCGAAGGCCCGCCGTCGGGCCACCTGCGCGTGTGTTCCACCGTGGGCTTTGGCCGCAAGGTCGTCGCGCCCCTGCTGCACGGGTTCTGCCGGGCCAACCCCGGCATTGCGGTGGACCTGCTGCTGGACGATGGGCCGACCGACTTCGCGGCGGACGGCGTTGACGTGTCGTTTCGCAATGGCCGCATGGAAGACAGCCAGGTCATCGCAAAAAAAATCATCCCCATGCAGATGCTGCTGTGCGCCTCGCCCGGCTACGCCGCCGCGCACGGCCTGCCCGCCAGCGTGGACGACATCCTGGACCACCGTGGCGTGAACTTCCGACTGGCGTCGGGCCGGATCTTTGAATGGGAATTCAAGCTGGGCGACCGCTTGCAGAAGGTGACGCCGCCCGCGATGCTGACCTTCAACGACGCCGACCTGGTGTTGCAGGCGGTGCTGGACGGCCACGGCATTGCGCAGATGGCCGCCTACCAGGTTTGCGACCATCTGCGTGCCGGCACGTTGGTGGCCTGCCTGCCGCAGCACGCGCCCGATGACCGCGGGCATTACCTGTGCTTTTTAAGCCGCCAGCATCTGCCCGCCCGCATGCGCGTGTTCATCGACTACATGACCGAGCACATCCGGGGCTCCGGCTTGCTGCCGCCCCCGGCGCCGCCCCGCTATTTCCTGACGCCCGACTGGCTGAACCAGGTGTCGAAGTCTATCGAACCCAAGCGCGCCGAGGACGCCGGCACCAGGGTGTCGTCATTGAGCAGCGCGCCGAAATAGCGCGCACCGGGGTCGGCGCGCACCGTGCGGGTATCGCCGGTCTTGTCCAGGTATCGTTGCACCAGTGTGGACAGCCGCACCTGCTCAGGCCCGGCGATTTCCACGATGCCGTTCACCGGCGGGGCCAGCGTGGCGTCCGCCATGGCCAGGGCCACGTCGTCGGACGCAATCGGCTGCACAAAGGCGGGCGAGAGCCGCACGTCGTTGCCCTGCGCGCCCGCCTGCACGATGCCGCCCAGGAACTCAAAGAACTGCGTGCTGTGGACGATGGTGTAGGGAATACCGCCCGCCTCGATCAGCGCTTCCTGCGCGATCTTGCCGCGAAAATAGCCGCTTTCGGCCAGGCGATGCGTGCCCACCACCGACAGTGCCACGTGGTGCCGCACCCCGGCGCGCGCTTCGGCGGCCAGCAGGTTGCGCCCCGACGCCAGGAAGAATTCCAGCACGGCGTCGTCTTCAAACGAGGGCGAATTGGCCACGTCGACCACGGTGTCCACGCCCACCAGCGCGCTATCCAGGCCCACGCCCGTGGTGGTGTTCACGCCGGTGGCGGGCGAGGCGGCGATGGCCTCGTGGCCGCGTTCGGCAAGCCGCTTCACTAGCTTTGAGCCGATCAGGCCGGTTCCGCCGATGACTAGGATTTTCATGGCGCTTTCCTTAGCTGAAGTTGGCTTTGTCCAGGCCATAGGCCTTGTCGGCCGAGCCCGGCACGGTGCGAAAGCCCACGTTCAGCCGGTTCCACCCGTTGATGGCCATGATGGCGAAGCTGAGGTCGCTGATTTCTTTTTCGGACAATTCGCCGCGTACGCGCTCGTAGATGTCGTCCGGCACGCCGTGTGCGCCCAACGTCGTCAGTGCTTCGGTCCATGCCAGGCAGGCCCGTTCGCGCGGTGAAAATTCCGTGGACTCGCGCCAGATCGCAACATGGTGCAGGCGCAATTCGCCTTCGCCACGGATCTTGGCCTCTTTCACGTGCATGTCCAGGCAGAAGCCGCAGCCGTTGATCTGGGACGCGCGGATCTCGATCAGGCCCAGGATGGACGGCTCGATCGACCCCGACTTCAACAACATGCCGAATTCGACAAACTTCTTGAACAGCGTGGGCGATTGCGCAAAAGCGTTAAGGCGTTGACTCATGGTGGCTCCCGGGAGGTTGGATTGGGGTAAGCGCGCCGCGCGGTGTCGCGGGGGGCGCGGGATGCTTGAACGACGCCCAAATCGTAGGCCTGCCCACACCACGGCAGTAGGCCTGCACCAGGGAGCACGGTGTTGCCCGCGGGGCAACAATGCGCCTTGCCCCAGGAACAATCCAACTCCCCCCATCTGGTGCCGCAACACTATTGCAAAGCCCCCCCGAACCGCACGATACTGGCGGTCCGTTCTTCATACTTTTGGAGGGTTCAGCAATGCATCGCGATGACATCCAGAAGCTCGGCGCGAACGCCGCCCGGCAGGGCTTGACCTTGTGGGATTGCCCGTACTATCGCGCTGTTGAAATGCCCGGCCACACGGGCGAGTCGATCTCCCAGTGGCGTGAAAAGGTGCGCGCCTGGGAAGCCGGGTGGCGCATGCAGATGCGCAGCCGCCCGACGCCGGCGCGCGACCGCGCGCATCAGCTAGTCGCCATGGATCGAAGTGCGCCGGTAGTCCTCCGCACGGGCTAGGGTGCGATAGAACGAGGCGCCAATATTGATCAGCCTGTCGCACTCCTCCGGGCTCAGGCGCGGGCTGATCTGCACCAGACAGCTGGCGAATTCCGTCAGCACCTCGGCCCAGTCGTCAAAACGACGACACGGTGCAGTTTTTACGATCATCTTTGCAAGTAGTTCGTCCTGTAGCATGGGTTTCGCCTCTGTGTGGCCGACAAGAGCCGTGCGAAGCAAACGCCATACCCGGCGGCCATCGGCCGCCGCATTCAATTGATTAAGGCCAGCATGTTCGATCACATCGGATTCGGCGTCAGCGACATGGAACGCAGTCGCGCATTCTTCCTGCAAGCGCTGGCTCCCCTGGGGGTTGGCCTTGCCATGCAAGGGCCCGACAGCGTGGGCCTGGGCCGCGCGGGCAAGCCCTCAATGTGGCTGTACGGCACCCAGGCGGTGTCGCCGCCGCTGCACATCGCCATCACCGCCGCCAACCGCGCCGAGGTGGACGCGTTCTACCAGGCCGCCATGGCGGCAGGCGCCACCGACAATGGCGCCCCGGGCCTGCGCCCCCACTACCACCCCAATTACTACGCCGCCTTCGTGCGGGCGCCCGACGGCCACAACCTGGAAGCCGTGTGCCACCTGCCCCCGGCCTGAGCGCCGGGACGACACCATGAATTGGGACGATGCAAGAATATTTCTTGCGCTGCAACGCGAAGGAACGCTGCGCCGCGCGGCGCGTGTGGCGGGCGTGGACCAAGCCACGATAGGACGGCGGATCGGCGTGCTGGAACACAACCTGGGCGCCACCCTGTTTCTGCGCAGCTCCACCGGCTACACGCTGACGACGGCCGGCAGCGCGGTGCTGCACGCCGCCGAACGCATGGAGCAGTTCGCCAATGACCTGGTGCGCCAGGCCCAGGGCACGGACGGGCGGCTGGAAGGCGAAGTGAAGGTGGCCACCACCGATTCGCTGGCGATGGAATTCGTTATTCCGGCCATCGCCGACTTGCACGCGCGCCACCCCGACGTGCGGGTGCGGTTGAGCGTGGCCACGCAGATGGCCAACCTGGCGCGGCGCGAGGCCGACATCGCCATCCGCAACATGAAGCCCGACAACCCGGACCTGATCGCGCGCCAACTGGCGCTGTGGCCGGTGGGCCTGTATGCCTCGACAGGCTATCTGGAACGACACGGCGCGCCCACCGAGCATGGCGGCTTCAAGGGACACGATCTGGTGTATTACCAGCCCTACCTGGAAGGCGGACGGCCGCCGACCATCGTGGGCCAACCGGCGCAAGCGGGCCGCATCGTGGCTACGGCCAATTCCAGCCTGATGCTGCGCACGCTGATCGCTAGCGGCGTGGGCATCGGTGAATTGCCGGTGCCGATGGGCGAACGCGGGGGCCTGACACGGCTATGGTCCGACCGCGAGCGGGAAGGTGGCTTTGCCGTCTGGCTGGTCACCCACCAGGACCTGCGCCACACGGCGCGCATGCGCGCCTTCATCGATACGGTCGTGGCGCAGTTCGAATAGCGCGGTACGCAAGGCGGCTGGTGGATCGATGCCGCGCCCCGCGCACGCCGCCTACAAACCGCTGCGTTTTTGCATCGTTGCCCTTGCAAATTGCTGCGTGATTCCAGCACCTGGCGTTCCTATACTTTTTGGCATATCGACCCGATTGGGTCGTGCTGAAAACGTAGAGGTCCCACCATGTCACGCCCATCCACCCCTGCCCTGCCAGGCTGCCCCGGCGCCCCCTGGCGCTACGTGCTGGCCGGGTTTGCCGCCAGTCTGGCCAGCATCGGGCTGGCCCGTTTTGCCTATGCGCCCCTGGTGCCCGCGCTGATCCAGGCGCACTGGTTTTCGTCGTCCAGCGTGGTGTTTCTAAGCGCCGCGAACCTGACCGGTTACCTGGTCGGCGCACTGATCGGTCAGCCTTTGGCGCGGCGTTTTTCCAACACCCAGGTACTGCGCGCCATGATGGCGCTGGTGACGCTGGCGTTTCTGGCTTGTGCCTACCGCCAAGCGCTGGGCTGGTTCTTCGGCTGGCGCCTGATGTCGGGCATCGCGGGCGGCGCCATCATGGTGCTGGCCGCCGCCACCGTGCTGCCGCACGTGCCGCGCGAACGCCGGGGGCTGGCGGGCGGCGCGATATTCCTGGGTATCGGCGTGGGCATCGCGGGCTCGGGCACGGTTGTGCCGTGGCTGCTGGGCTTCGGCCTGCAAGCCGCATGGCTGGGGCTGGCCGCGATCTCGGCGGTGCTGACCTTGTTGACATGGAGCGCGTGGCCAGCTCATGGCGTGACCGTGCCCGTATCGCCGGCGGCACCGTCGCCGTCGGCGTTGGCCTCGGTCAGCGCCGGCGTTGGGACGAGCGGCGTTGGGACGACCGGCGCTGGGACGACCGGCGCTGGAACGACCGGCGCTGGGACGACCGTCGTTGGAACGACCGGCGCTGGAACGAGCGGCGCGGGCACGTCCGGCAGGGGCACGTCCCGCGACTCATCCGCGCCCGCGCCAGGCCGCGCGAACGCTTCCGACCCGCGCGCCGGAGTCGTGTTGTTGTTCGGCCAATACGGTCTGATGGCCGTAGCGCTGGTGGCGCCGATGGTGTTTCTGGTGGACTTTGTCCAACGCGGCCTGACCGGCGATCCGCACGCCGGTGCGTATTACTGGATTCTGTACGGGGTGGGCGCGATGATGGGGCCGCCGCTGTACGGCTGGCTGGGCGACAGGCTGGGTCCGCGCAGCGCTTTGCGCCTGGTGTTGGCGATGCAGGCCGTTGCCATGGCCGCGCTGACGCTGGCGCACGGCGGCGCGTTGCTGGCGGCTGCTGCGTTCATGGTGGGCACCTTCCCCCCGGGCATCGTGCCGCTGGCGCTGGCGCGCATTCACGACCTGATCCCGCACGATCCGCTGGCGCAGAACCGCGCATGGAGCCGCGCCACCGTCAGCTTCGCCACCTTTCAGGCGGTGGCGGGATACGCCTACTCGGCCGTATTCAGCGCCACCGGAGGCCAACACCGCATGCTGTTCGCGGTGGGCGCGGTGGCTTTGGTGGTAGCGTTGCTGGCCGAACTGCGCCCGATTGAACGCGCCCTTGGCCGCCGCCTGGGCGCGGCT